>JBBSLW010000008.1:0-33048 GCA_038233495.1 Chthoniobacterales bacterium
CAGCGCCACGCCGGCCTTTTTCGATTTCCCGCCGCTCCTCGCCGCACAGCAACGGCGTTTCGGCGCCTAACGTTCTCGACTTAATTGCGCCGCCGCATCTCGTCGCGGCGCATCGGCATGGAATCGGTCACGTCCCGCTCCTCGAAGCCGGCCTTCTCCGCGGCGAAAAATTTCTGCTGCCGCTGCCCTTGTTCTTCGCTCCCGGCCGGCGCGTAGATCACGACGACGCGCCGTTTCCATTTCAATTCGTCGAGGTTGGGAGGAGCCGCTGCCGCGCAAAGGCAGCCGACGAAAAGCAAAACCAGCGTGAGCATTTTCATAAGGTCCGGAGCGCGGAGAGCCCGCCATCGATTGCGATCACTTGCCCGGTGAGGAAGCCCGCGGCGTCGCTCAAGAGGAACCGGACCAACTCCGCGGTCTGGGCGGCATCGCCGATTCGCTTGAGCGGGTGCCGGTCGCGACTGGCCTGAGTGTTCGCTTCGCTGCTGAGAAGGCCGGCGGCGAGCGGCGTGTCGGTGAGCGAAGGCGCAAGGCAATTGACCCGCACCTTCGGCGCCAGCTCGGCTGCGAGCGAGCGGGTGAGACCTTCGAGCGCGCCCTTGGCCGACGCGATGCTGGCGTGAAACGGCATGCCGGTCCGGACGGCGACGGTGGAGAAGAGGACGATGGAGGCATTGCCCGATTTTTGCAGCGCGGGCAGCGCGGCGCGGAGGAAACGCACCGCGCCGAAGAAGTTAATCTCCATGTCGCGTCGGAAATCTTCGTCCTTCAAGGCACGGAAAGATTTCAGCGTGATCGTGCTTGGGAAATAAACCAGGCCATCGATCGTCTCGGGCGACGCGAGCTCCGCGGCCGGGTTCTCAGCGTCGAACTCCACCGTTTCGAGACCTTCAGCCGCGGCGAGGCGGGCGCGATCGCGCAGCGCGGCGACGACACGGTGGCCATCGGCCAGGAGAGCTTTCAAAGTTGCCGCGCCGATCCCGGAATGACCACCGGCCAGGAGAAAAGTTTTTGCATTCATAGAAGCCCGCCAGCGACGGTAAAGAACGATACGAGTGCGGTCCGCTTTCGGTTTCGCCGAAGAAGGCGCGGCGCAAACCTGCTCGAACTCTGTCGTCGCTGTGTTATCGCTTCGGGATGGAGAACGAAACGCCCGCCGCGCTCGGCTATCGCATGCCCGCCGAGTGGGAACCGCACGCCGCCACCTGGCTTTCCTGGCCGCGCCGCGAAGGGATTAGTTTCCCCAACTCCTACGATCGCGTTGTGCCGACCCTGCGCGCGATGGTCGCCGCTCTGCTCGAGTCGGAATCGGTCAACCTCAACGTCTGCAACGGCGCGCACGAAGCGGAAGCGCGCTCCGCGCTGGACGGTTTGCCTAACGAGCGCCTGACCTACCAGCTGATCCCGACGAACGAACCGTGGTGCCGCGATCATGGGCCAATCTTTCTGACTCGCTCGGAGGCGCCGCGGCTGGTAGTGCTCGATTGGGATTACAACGCCTGGGGCGGCAAGTATCCGCCCTGCGATCTCGACGAGGTCGTGCCGACCCGCGTGGCCGAGAAGCTCGGACTGCCAGTTTATTATCCGCGCATGATTTTGGAGGGCGGCTCGATCGAGGTGAACGGCACCGGCGCGCTTCTCACGACCGAGGGTTGCCTGCTCAATCCGAATCGCAATCCGCAGCTCTCGCGCGAGCAGATTGAGCAACGACTGCGCGATTACCTCGGGGTGCGCGAAATTCTCTGGCTCGGCGACGGCATCGAAGGCGACGACACCGACGGGCACATCGATGACCTGACTCGTTTCGTGGCCGAGCGCACCGTCGTCACGGTGGTGGAGAAGAATGAGGCGGATCCGAACTTCGCGCCGCTTCAGGCCAACCTCGAAGGGCTCCGGAGCCTAACGATCGGGGGGAAGCCGCTCGAAATTCTCGAGCTGCCGATGCCGGCGAGGATTGATCGTGAAGATCTGCGTTTGCCGGCGAGCTACGCGAATTTTTACATCGCGAACAGGAGCGTGCTGCTCCCGACGTTTGATGACCCTAACGATGCCGTGGCGTCGGAGGTTTTGCAGCGGGCCTTCCCGACGCGGCGAGTGATCTCGATCGATTGCCGGGAACTGATCTGGGGTTTGGGAGCATTTCACTGCCTCACGCAGCAGCAGCCGCAGGTGAATTAAAGACGGCGCGCGGATTGGTTCGGAACGTCCGCGCGGCACGGCCCTCCCCCTGTTGTCATCCCGAGCCGGCGCAGCGCGGCGAGGGATCTCTCAATTGGAACCTGAGGATCGTTCCGTTCTCTAGGGCGCACTGCGGACGCGCCCCGCGCACCCCCCCGCCGCTGGGGAGATCCCTCGCCGGCTCCGCGGCTCGGGATGACAACGCGCACTCGGACCACGAAAGTTCGTTTCGGCGGGACGCCGAAACCAGCACGCGGGACGCGCGCGCTACCCGGGCCGGAAAGACGCTTGCGCTACTCCTCGCCTGTTGTCGGCGCGGGCTTGTAGCCACTTTTGAGAATGGCGTCGTGCAAGGCCGGCGCATGCGTCTTGCGCGCGTCAAAAGTGATCCAGACGTTCTCGCTCTTGGGATCGGCTTCGACGTTTTGCACGCCCTCGATCTTCATCAATGGCTCGCGCAGCGCGCGCACGCACTCGTCGCAATCGTTGCCTTCGGTCGCGATATCGATTCGCTCCAACACGGGTTTGTCGGCGGTGTCGTGAAGGTTGTGCGGGTCGGCTGGGTCCATGCCTTTACTTCGCGGCTCGGCACCCGATCGGGCGCATCCTCTTCTCCCGCGGCTCCGCGCTCAGGCGCCAAGCCGCAGCTCCCGGAGCAGCTTCTCAACTTCGCGCGCGCCAAGATCGGTCTGCGCGTAATCGAGAGGGACCGCGCCGTGCAGTCCGCGCTGCGGGGCCTTGAGCCACTGGCGGGCTTTGTCGAGATTGCCGAAAAGACGGACCGCGCGGCCGAGAAGGCGCGCATAGGACACCACTTTGCCTGATTCGTCCGTCGTTAGGCGACCGCTCGCCTTGCGTTGCGCAATCTCCGCCCGGGTCAGCCCGAGCCGCGCGCTCAGGTCATCCAGCGAAACGTCGAGCTGCCGCCGGAGTGCTTCGAACTCGTCGAAGGCGAGTCCGCCGCCTGGAGGCGCTTTCACCGTTTTCCCAGGCGCCGCTTTGGCTGACGCCTTCGCTTTCGGCAGCGCTTTGGTTTTCTTCGCCGCGGCCGGCCGGGCGGCAGAGTTTTTGCCCGTTCGCGCGGGCTTTCCTTTGACGGGAGCTTTCATCGGGCCCTGCTCATACCAGATTCGGCCGCGGCCTTACAAGCCTACTCGCGCCCGGCCGGCCCGATTCGTCTTGCGAGCAGCGGAGACGAGTCCCTACAGTAGCCCATGAACAAGAACCCGACGGAATACGCGCATCCCGAGGCGCTGGTTGAGGCCGACTGGCTCGAGCAACACCTCAACGACAAGGACATCCGCATCGTCGAATCGAACGAGGACATCCTGCTCTACGACACCGGCCACATCCCCGGCGCGGTGCACATCGATTGGCGGGCCGATCTGCAGGACCCGGTCATTCGCGATTACATTGCGCCGGATCAGTTCGCTGAACTTTGCGAACGCAACGGCATCACGCCGGAAACGACCTGCATTTTCTACGGCGACAAAGCGAACTGGTGGGCCTGCTACGCGCTCTGGGCGTTTCGATTATTCGGCCATAAGAACGTCAAGATCCTCAATGGCGGCCGCGACAAATGGAAAGCGGAAGGCCGCAAGATGACGCGCGAGGTCCCGAAATTTCCCGCCACCAAATATCCCGTGCCGGCCAGGCGGATGGACAAGGAGATCCGCGCTTTTGCCGACGAAGCGCTCGCGCAGAGCAAGGCGCAAAAGCCGCTCATCGACGTGCGTTCGCCTGGCGAATACAAAGGCGAGATCACTCATATGGCAGAATATCCGCAGGAAGGCGTGCTCCGCGGCGGCCACATTCCGGGCGCGAAAAGTGTGCCCTGGAAAACCGCCACGAACGACGACAACACCTTTAAGTCAGCCTCCGAGCTGGCGAAGATTTACTTCGAAGACGCGGGGGTGCAACCGGAAGTCGACACGGTCGTTTATTGCCGGATCGGCGAACGCTCGAGCCACACCTGGTTTGTCCTCACGTATCTCCTCGGGCTCGAAAACGTCCGCAACTACGATGGGTCCTGGACCGAGTGGGGCAACAAAGTCGGCGCCCCGATCGAGAAGAGCAGTTAGTTTTGTCCACAGATTACGCAGATTTACACAGATGCTTTTGGGCCCCCGGCACCGCACTCTGCTTCCACCAATCTGTGAAAATCTGTGAAATCTGTGGAAGTTTCCTCTGTGTATCCAGAGAAGCTGCAAAACATCATCGACCTTTTCGATCACCTCCCGGAGGTGGAACGGCGCGAGACGCTCGTCGCCTACTCCGACAGCGCGCCGAAACAGGAACCGAAGCCGGACGAAAAGTTTGACCTCGAAGATGTGCGCAAAGACGAAGAGTGCGCGGACAAGGTCGGCGTCTACCTCCAGGTCGACGGCGACGGTCGCGCGCATCTGCGCATGACGCTCGGCCCGGAAGTGCAAACTCTGACCCGCGCCATGACCTCGATCCTCTGCAAAGGCCTCGACGGCGCCACTCCGCAGGAAATTCTCGAATTCCCGAGCGATTTCGTGACCCGGATTGTCGGCGCTGAGCTCGTCCGGGTGCGCAGCCAGACGACCTACTATGTGCTGACGCGGATCAAGGGAGTCTGCAAAGTTTACCTCGACCGTCAGCGCGCGAAGCAGGTCGCATGATCCGGAGTTGTTAGCGCCGCGTTCGGAAGTCAAGCTTCCAGCCTGACTCGGCCGACGGGCTTCCAGCCGGTCGCTTCTCCGGGGCCGGCTAGAAGCCCATTGCCGCGTCCGTCAAGATGATTGCCTTCCGGGCAAAAAATCCGATGGCCTCGACCTCGGCCTGTTTTTGCATACGCTCCGGCAGCGCATGCCACGGAACGATCAACTGCACAAAATCCTCCTGATTGGCTCCGGCCCGATCATCATCGGGCAGGGCTGCGAATTCGACTATTCCGGGGTGCAGGCCTGCAAGGCGTTGCGCGAGGAAGGCTACGAAGTCGTGCTCGTGAACTCGAATCCGGCCACGATCATGACCGATCCGGAATTCGCCGATCGCACCTACATCGAGCCGATCAGCCCGGCGGTGATCGAGCTGATCCTGGAACGCGAAAAGCCCGACGCCATTCTCCCGACGATGGGCGGCCAGACCGCGCTCAACGCCGCGATGGAGTTGAACCGCAACGGCGCGCTCGTCCGGCACAACGTGCAGTTGATCGGCGCCAACGCGCTTGCCATTGCCAAGGGTGAAGATCGCCAGCTTTTCAAGGAAGCGATGGTCCGGATCGGGCTCGACGTGGCGCGCTCCGGGATCGCCCGCTCATTCGCCGACGCGGAGCGGGTGGCGGGCGAGATCGGGAGTTTTCCGCTCATCATCCGGCCCGCCTTTACCCTGGGCGGCTCGGGCGGCGGCATCGCCTACAACCGCGAGGAGCTGGCTTCCATTGTCGAAAACGGGCTCGATCTTTCCCCGGTCAGCGAAGTTCTGATCGAAGAGTCATTGTTAGGCTGGAAAGAATTCGAGATGGAGGTGATGCGCGATTGCGCCGACAACTGCGTCGTCGTTTGCTCGATCGAGAATCTCGACCCGATGGGCGTGCACACCGGCGACTCGATCACGGTCGCGCCGGCCCAGACGCTTTCCGACCGCGAGTATCAGTTGATGCGCGACGCCTCTTTCGCGGTCATCCGCGAGATCGGGGTCGAGACGGGCGGTTCCAACATCCAGTTTGCGGTCAACCCCGAGAACGGGCGGATGATCGTGATCGAGATGAATCCGCGCGTCTCGCGCTCGAGCGCACTCGCTTCGAAGGCGACCGGTTTCCCGATTGCGAAAATCGCGGCCAAACTCGCGGTCGGTTACACGCTCGACGAGATCCGAAACGACATCACCCGCGAGACGCCGGCCAGTTTCGAGCCAACGATCGACTACTGCGTGGTCAAGGTGCCGCGGTTTACCTTCGAGAAATTTCCCGAGGCCGACGCGACGCTGACGACGCGGATGAAAAGCGTCGGGGAAGCGATGGCGATCGGGCGGACCTTCAAGGAAGCGCTGCAAAAAGCGTTGCGCAGTCTGGAAATCAAGCGCTTCGGCTTGTGTGGCGATGGGCGCGAGACGCGAGTCGATCCCGAGACGCTGCGGCGCAAGCTGAGCGTGCCGAACGCGGAGCGGATCTTCTACCTTGCGCAGGCGCTGCAGGATGGGATGACGATCGAGGAGATCTTTGGCCTAACGAAGATCGATCGGTGGTTTTTGAGCAACATCGCGCAGATCGTGGAGGCGAACGCGCGTCTGGAGGCGGAACGGAACACGGGCAGCCTGCCTGTGGGGCAAGCAGGCGGCTCGCCTGCTTCGGCATCCGCTACGGGCGAGCCGCCCGCGCACCCCGCAGGCAAGCTGCCTGCGCTCCAGCCAGTCTTCCGCGGCATGGATCCGCATGGCGAGACGCACCGGACCCGGCGCAACCTTCCCCACTGGGAACAGCCCGGCGCGACATATTTCGTTACCTTTCGTCTGGCCGACGCCATTCCGGCGGAAGTGCAGGAACAATGGCGCGACGAATTCAAAGCCTGGATGAAACATCATCCCGAACCGTGGGACGCGAAATCGGCCTTCGAACATCACCGCCGGTTCGTCCAAGCGCGGGAGGAATGGCTCGATCACGGATCGGGCAGCTGCCTCCTGCGCGATCCGGCAGCGGCCGAGCTCGTGGCCGAATGCCTGCGCCATTTCGATGGCCAACGCTATTTCCTGGACGCGTTTGCCGTCATGCCTAACCACGTCCACGCCCTCGTCCAGCCGGGCCAGAGCTTTTCCCTCGCGGAAATTCTGCATACTTGGAAATCGTTTACCGCCAAGGTGATCAACCGCTCGTTAGGCCAGAACGGTTCGCTCTGGCAGGCAGAGAGTTTTGATCGGATGGTCCGTGACGAGCCGGAGTTGGAACGCTACCGCACCTACATCGCGAATAACCCGGCACAGGCGAAGTTGCATGAGGGTGAATATGTTCTCGATCGGGGCGGCAAGCTGCGGAGCACAGGCAGCCTGCCTGTGGGGTCGACGGGCGGCTCGCCCGTAGCAGGCTTGGAAGCAGGCGAGCCGCCTGCTGGCCCCACAGACAGGCTGCCTGTGCTCCGGCCTTACAAGCGGCTCGGCTTCTCCGACCGCCAGCTCGCTCACTCGTTAGGCACAACCGAGGATTCCGTTCGCGCCCAGCGCATCGCGGCCGGCGTCGTCCCGACCTATCGCCTGGTTGATACCTGCGCGGCGGAGTTCGAGGCTTACACGCCTTATTATTATTCCACCTACGGCTCGGAGAACGAGATTCGCCCGAGCGCGAAGCACAAAATCATGATCCTCGGCGGCGGCCCGAACCGGATCGGCCAGGGGATCGAATTCGATTACTGCTGCGTCCATGCCGCCTTCGCCCTGCGTGAGCTCGGGATCGAGACGATCATGGTGAACTCGAACCCGGAAACGGTTTCGACCGATTACGACACGAGCGACAAGCTCTACTTCGAGCCCCTCACGCACGAGGATGTGCTCAACATTTACGAGCAGGAAAAGCCCGACGGCGTCATCGTCCAGTTCGGCGGCCAAACCCCGCTCAATCTCGCGGCCGGGCTCAAGGCGGCCGGCGTCCCGATCATCGGGACGCAGCCGGAGAGCATCGAGCTGGCGGAAGACCGCAAGCTTTTCGCCGAGATGCTCGACCGGCTCGGGCTGCGGCAAACCCCGAGCGGTTCCGCGGTGAGCGAGGACGAAGCGGTCGCGATCGCGGAACGGATCGGCTACCCGGTGCTCGTTAGGCCATCATTCGTCCTCGGTGGTCGCGCGATGGAGCTCGTCTATCACGCGGAAGATTTGCGCCGCTACATGCGGAACGCGATCGAGGTCAGCCCGGATCGGCCGGTGTTGGTCGATCGATTTCTCGAGGACGCCATCGAGGTGGATGTCGACTGCATCGCCGACGGCGAGACGGCGGTGATCGGCGCGATCATGGAACACATCGAGGAAGCCGGGATTCACAGCGGCGACAGCGCCTGCGTCGTCCCGACGTTTTCGCTCTCGCAGGCGGTCCTCGACGAGATCGCGAGCGCGACGAAAGCGATGGCGATGGAGCTCCAGGTGCGCGGGCTCATGAATGTGCAGTTCGCGATCAAGGGCGACAAAGTTTATGTGCTGGAAGTGAACCCGCGCGCCTCGCGCACCGTCCCTTTCGTGAGCAAGGCGATCGGCGTGCCGCTGGCCAAGCTCGCGGCCAAGGTCATGACCGGGCAAAAACTGCGCGAGCTCGGTTTCACGAGCGAGATCGTGCCGACGCATTTCTCGGTCAAGGAAGCGGTCTTCCCTTTCCTCCGTTTCGAGGGCGTCAACATCTCGTTAGGCCCGGAGATGAAATCGACCGGCGAAGTGATGGGGATCGACGTCGATCTCGGGCTCGCCTTCGCCAAATCGCAGCTTGCCAGCAACTGGCCACTCCCCACCGCGGGCAATGTTTTCATCAGCGTAAAAGACAGCGACAAACCAAACGTCGTCGCGGTGGCGCGCGAATATCTTGAGCTCGGCTTCGGCATCATTTCGACCTCGGGCACGGCCGATCACCTGTTGGCGTCGGGCCTCGAGGTCACGAAAGTTTTCAAAGTCGCGGAAGGCCGGCCGAACGTGCTCGACCTCGTGAAAAACGGCCAGATCCAGTTTATCATCAACACCCCGAGCGGGAAGACGCCGCGCCAGGACGAAGTGAAAATCCGGACCGCCGCGCTCACCCAGCGCATCCCGATCATGACCACGGTGCGGGCCGCCTCCGCGAGCGCGAAAGGAATTCGTTCCCTGCAAAAAGGCGGGATGACGGTGAAGAGCCTCCAGGAGTACCACGCCGGAGCATAGGCGGCTCGCCTGTGGGGAAAGCAGGCGGCCCGCCTGCTTCGGATTCTGCTGCGGGCGAGCCGCCCGCGCGCGCCACAGGCAAGCTGCCTGTGCTCCTAACGAAAAAGTGCGGGTAATTTCAGGAGCGTATTATAAACGCCCCAGATCAGCGGCACGCCCACCACCACCCACGAGACCAGCAGCATCGCCGCGTTCCCTTTTGCTTCTCCCGGTCGCCCCATCTTTTCGTTAGTCCCCATTGTTCTCGCCCTTGAAATGAAAGCGCTCCGCGACCGGTCGGACCGAGAGGTTGCAGATCAGCCCGACGATCAATAACCCGGCCATGAGATACATCGTGGGCGCGTAAAGATTCACCCCCGCCGCGCCCCGTGCCTTCAGATATTCCCGGATGTAATTCACCAGCACCGGTCCGAGAATTCCGGCCGCCGACCAGGCCGTGAGCAACCGCCCGTGGATCGCGCCGACCTGCATCGTGCCGAACAGATCCTTCAGGTAAGCCGGCACGGTCGCGAACCCGCCGCCATACATGCTGATGATGACCGCGCAGACCGCCACAAAGATGGTGGCGTTGCCTTTGTGCCCGGCAAACGGAATCAGGCAATAGAGAAGCGCGCCGAGCAAAAGGAAGACGACGTAAACAGTTTTGCGTCCGGTGTAATCGCTGAGCGACGACCAAAGAAAGCGGCCTGCCATGTTGAAGAGACTGAGGAGCGCGACGAATCCGCCTGCCGCCGCGGCCAGCACTTTGCCGGGGAACATTTCCTGAATCACGGAGACGCCTGCTCGAGGATGCCGATCCCGGCGGTGACGTTGAAGCAAAGCACGACCCAGAGGAGCCAGAACTGCGGGGTGCGCACCGCCGCCTGGCGGGCGGTCACGTTCGCGGTCGTGATCAGGCCGCGGGATTGCGTCGGCGGGACGTAGCCGGCCGGTTTCCAATCCTTCGCCGGGACGCGCACGATAAACGAGCCAAACATCATGTAGCAAAAATAGACAATCCCGAGGGCGACGAAGCTTTTTTCCCACGCCCGTGCTGGTGGCGGATTTGAACGTGTTCATGAGGAGCAGGCTCAGGTTGGACCCAATAAAGGCGCCGCCGCCGAAACCCATGATCGCCATACCCGTCGCCATCCCGGGGCGATCAGGAAACCATTTCACCAAAGTGGAAACGGGCGAGATGTAACCCAGCCCCAGGCCGCAGCCACCGATCACACCATAGCCGAGGTAGATGATCCAAAGCTGATGCCACCAGACGCCAAAGGCGGAAACGATAAATCCGCCGCCGAAGCAGAGCGCGATCGGCCAGGTCTATGCCTTCAGCGTTTTCAAGTTGCCGCTGACCAAAATCGTCGGCCTTACGCAGTCCGCGCCTAACGACTGGACGCAGCCGCAGCTGGCCTGGGGACTGCGAGGGCCGCCGGCGGAGCGAGCCAGCGTGTAAAACCAGGACCGGCGACAGAGGGTTCCCGATCGAAGAAGCTCATCTGAATCTGAAACGAGATTCCCCGGCGGCGCGGACGCGAAAATTTCAGGGCACTGCAGATCGCGAGCGGCCAAGCGCGCTTCCTTGTGCGATGATTTCGTGATGTCGACCGTTACCAGTCTGCTCTCGAAGTGGCCGCTCCTGCGCCAGATTCGCGAGCGCAAAGACGGCACCGGCCTCGAGGCGATGTCGGAAAAGACGCAGGCGATGCATGCGCGGACCGACGGCGCGGAAGTGGCGCGCTCGATTTGTCCCTACTGCGGCGTCGGTTGCGGCCAGCTCATTTATCACAAGGACGGGAAACTGGTCTCGATCGAAGGCGATCCCGAGAGCCCGATCAGCCAGGGGAATCTTTGCCCGAAAGGCGCAGCCTCATTTCAACTCCTGACCCACGACCAGCGCGAGACCGGGGTAAAATACCGCGCGCCGGGCGCGAAGACCTGGAGCTCGCTTTCGCTCGAGCGGGCGATGGAGATGGTCGCCGACCGCGTCTGGGAAACACGCCGGCGCACGTTCGTTAGGGAGCAGGATGGCGAAACCATCAACCAGACCCAGGGGCTCTGCCATCTCGGCGGCGCCACCCTCGATAACGAAGAGAATTACCTGATCAAGAAACTCTTTAGCGGAGGCCTGGGCATGGTGTGCGTGTCGAACCAGGCCCGGATATGACATAGCAGTACGGTGCCCGGTCTGGGCACCTCCTTCGGCCGGGGCGGAGCTACGACCGCGCAACAAGATCTCGCGCGGGCCGACTGCATCCTGATCGAGGGCTCGTCGATGGCGGAGGCGCACCCGGTCGGTTTCCGCTGGGTGATGAAGGCGAAGGAACGCGGCGCCACCATCATCCATGTGGACCCGCGCTTTTCGCGGACGAGCGCGCTGGCTGATCTCTGGGTGCCGATCCGGGCCGGGACCGATATCGCTTTTCTTGGCGGACTCGTTAGGCACGTGCTCGAGAATGAACTCTTTTTCCGCGAATACGTCCTCCATTACACCAATGCACCCTGCATTTTGCGCCCGGAATTTCGCGACACCGACGAGGGCGCAAGCGGTTATTTCTCGGGCTGGAACGAGGAGAAACGAGCCTACGATCCCGAAAGCTGGCTCTACCAGGGCGAAGGCCTGAGCTATCCGGAAAAAGATTTTTCATTGGAGGATCCGCGCTGCGTTTTCCAGACCTTGCGGCGCCATTTCTCGCGTTATACGCCAGAGATGGTGGAGGAGGTCTGCGGGATTCCGCCCGTCCTTTTCCAGAAAGTGGCCGACGCCCTAACGAGCGCTTCCGGTCCGGAAAAAACGGCCGCAATTTGTTACGCGGTCGGCTGGACGCATCATTCGAAGGGCGCGCAGATGATCCGGACGGCGGCGATTTTGCAGTTGTTGTTAGGCAACATCGGGCGTCCGGGCGGCGGCATTCTCGCCTTGCGCGGTCACGCTTCCATTCAGGGTTCGACCGATATCCCGACGCTCTACGACATCCTGCCCGGCTATCTGCCGATGCCGCGGCTGGGGGAAGATACTTTTAAGAAATATTTCGATCAGCACACCAACCAGACCGGACTCTGGCACGAATTTCCCGCCTATGCGACCAGCTTGTGGAAAGCCTATTATGGGAGCCGCGCGCAACCGAGCAACGACTTCGGCTACGAATGGATGCCGAAGCTGACCGCCGACCATTCCTATTTTTCGTTTCTCTACAAAATGCTCGATGGCGAGATGGAAGGGATGTTCCTGATGGGACAAAATCCCGCGGTCGGCGCGCAAAACGCGCGGCTCGAGCGCAAGGCGCTGGCGAAATTAAAATGGCTCGTGGTGCGCGACTTGGTCGAGATCGAGTCAGCCTCCTTCTGGTACGATTCGCCTGAGATTGAGCGCGGCGAATTGAAGACGGAGGAGATCGAGACGGAAATCTTCTTTTTTCCCGTCGCCGGACACGCGGAAAAGGAAGGCGCTTTCACGAACACACAGCGGCTCGTGCAATGGCGCGAGAAAGCGGTCGAGCCGCCGGGCGAATCGCGGAGCGAGAGCTGGTTCATTCATCAGCTCGCCCTGCGCCTGATCGCAAAGGCGCAGGCCTCGGACGATCCTAACGACGAGCCGCTCCGCGCCCTCGATTGGTGGTATCCGGAAACGCCGGAAGGCGAGCCCGAGATGGAAGCGGTCCTGGCGGAAATCAACGGCTGGAAAACGACTCCGGAGGCCAATGCCGAGGGTGCGGTTTACGTGCACGATCGCAAAGGCCATCTCCATCACGGGCCGCAGCTCGACAAGTACCAGGAACTGAAGGACGACGGCTCGACCGCGAGCGGCTGCTGGATTTACTGCGGCGTTTACCCGAGCAGCGGAGTGAACAAGGCGCTGGCCCGTCAGCCTAACGACTACCTTGGCCACGGCTGGGGCTTTGCCTGGCCGAGCGATCGCCGGATCATTTACAACCGCGCCAGCGCCGCGCCGAACGGCGAACCGTGGAGCGAGAAAAAAAAACTCGTCTGGTGGAGCCCGGAAGAGAAGAAGTGGACGGGCGAAGACGTGCCGGATTTCAAGGAAGACAAAAGCCCGGATTATCGTCCGGAAGGAAAGCTCAAGGGCCTCGATGCCCAGCCGGGCGACGCGCCCTTCATCCTGCACGAAGACGGGCTCGGCTGGCTCTATATCCCGGAAGGTTTGCAGGACGGCCCGATGCCAGCGCATTACGAAGCGCTCGAGTCGCCGGTGCATAACGCGCTCTACCGCCGCGACACCAACCCGCCAGAAAAATGGTACACGCGCGACGGCAACCGCTTCGCGCCGCCGGGCGATCCGCGCTTCCCGTTTGTCCTCACGACCTATCGCCTGACGGAACATCATACCGCCGGCGGAATGAGCCGCTTCCTTCCGCATCTCTCGGAGTTGCAGCCGGAGATGTTTGTCGAGCTGTCGCCGGAAGCGGCGGTCGGGCTGGGGATCAAAAACGCGGACTACGTTTGCATCGTCACCTTGCGCGGCGCGGTCGAAGCGCGCGCACTCGTTAGTCGCCGGATGCGGCCGTTGAGCCTGAACGGGAAAACCGTGCATCAGGTCGCGATCCCGTTTCATTGGGGATCGGCCGGCCCGATCCGCGGCGATGTCGCGAACGATCTGCTCGCGATTTCCGGCGAACCGAATGTCACGATCATGGAAACCAAGGCGTTGGTCTGCAACATCGTCCCCGGGCGGCGCCCGCGCGGCGCGGCCTTCCTGCCCTGGCTCGAGCGCTATGCCCCACAGGGCGGCCCGGAAGTTTTGCATCCCGAACAACCGCCACCCGGCGCGCCGGCGGGCGGAAGACTCAACCCGAGCCAGGGGCAACACGGGAAATCGGTATGAGCGTCGTATCAAGGCTCCGGGTAGCGCGCGCGTCTCGCGTGCTGGCGAAGGCGTCCTCGCCTTCGCGAACTTTCGCACCCCGGGAAAGATTGTTTTCGCGAGACGCAAAAACCAGCACGCGGGACGTGCGCGCTACCCGGGCATACAGCTCGAACGCAACATGATCGGCGAAGGCACACAAAGCACGAACCAGCGGCGCCACACGTTCGTCGAAGACCGCGTCGAAGTCGGTTTCTTCACCGACCCGAGCGTCTGCATCGGCTGCAAGGCCTGCGAGGTCGCGTGCAAAGAATGGAACGAAGTCCCCGACGATGGCTTCACCTGGACGGGCAACTCCTACGACAACACCGGCCACGTCGGCGCCTCGACCTGGCGCCACGTCCTCTTCATCGAACAAAACGAAGCAAAGGGAAACCAGGTCACCGGCCCGATGGGTCTTCCCTCCAATCAGCATTCAGCAATCAGCAATCAGCAATCCGAGGAAGACCCATTCCGCTGGATTTTTCTCTCCGACGTTTGCAAACACTGCGAGGAAGCTGGTTGCCTCGAAGCCTGCCCGACCGGCTCGATCGTGCGCACCGAAGTCGGGTCCGTCCTGGTCCAGAACGACGTCTGCAACGGCTGCGGTTATTGCGTCGTGGCCTGTCCTTTCGGCGTGATCGATCGCCGGCCCGAGCCGTTGCCCGATGCGGGCGGCGCCTTCAAGTGCACCTTCTGTTACGACCGGCAAAAGAGCGGGCTCACTCCCGCCTGCGCGAAAGTTTGCCCGACGGAATCGATCGTCTTCGGCCGGCTCGATGATTTGCGCATCCGGGCCAATGAACGCGTGCGCGTGTTGCGCGAGAGCGGTCACACCGACGCGCAACTCTACGATCCGCAGGAAACGTCGGTGCGCGGGTTACACGCGTTCTTTCTCATCTTCGGCGCGCCGGAAGTGTATGGGCTTCCGCCCAAGCCGCAGGTGCCGACGATTTACCTGAAGTCGAGTTGGACGGCGGCGATTGCGACCGCGCTGGGAGCCCTGGGCGCGACTCTGGCGTCGTTCGCCTTTTTTGGATGATGAATTACCTCACCGTCAACGTCATCTCCCGGGTAGGGTGGGCGTCTCGCCCGCCGGCGACGGCATCTTGCCGTCGCGAACTTTTCCTGCACGCGCAACCTCTCAAAAGATTGTTTCGGCAGGATGCCGAAACCGGCGGGCGAGACGCCCACCCTACCCGGGAATGAAAAACTTCGAAGATCGGCTTGATGTCCTGCGCGAACAGGCGCGGAAGGAAGGTGTCGCGCCGGGCCGTGGAGTCGACGTCGCGGGCGGACCAATCCCTGTGCAACCCGGCTATTACGGCGAAGGCGTCGTTAGGCCGCCGGTCTGGACTTGGGAAATTTCGGCTTATTTCTTCATCGGCGGCTGTGGCGGGATGGCCGCGGTCATCGGCGCGTCCGCGCTCGTTTTCGGCCTCCCGGAAGTGACCCGGGCCGCGATGTGGATCGCGTTCGTGGCCGCGATTCTTTCGCCCATCCTGCTCATCGCGGATCTGGGGCGGCCGTTGCTTTTCCTCAACATGCTGCGCGTTTTCAAATACCAGTCGCCCATGTCGGTCGGCTCCTGGATCGTTAGTCTCTACGGGATCAACGCCGGCCCGGCCGCGCTCCTGGTCGAGCTTTGGCAGCGACATTTGCTGACCGGATTTCTTGGTACCCTGGTTGCCGTGCTCGCGGTTCTCTTCGTCATCGGGACCGCCTTCTGGGGAATGTTCCTCGCCACCTACACCGGCGTCTTGATCAGCGTAAGCGCAATCCCGGCCTGGTTTTTGCATCGCGTTCTCTTGCCGATTCACTTCGGGACGGCCGGACTCGGCTCGGCGGCGGGTTTGCTCGAATTGTTAGGCTATCGTCTCGCCCCGCTCTATGCCCTGAGCGTGATGGCCGCGGTGATCGAAACGATTCTCTGGATCGTGCTCGAACTGCGCAAACACGGCGCGGCCGATCGCGCCCTGCATGAAGGCAAATCCGGCAGCATGATCCGCGTCGCCGAATTTCTGACCGGCCCGCTCGCCCTGATCCTGCGCGCCGTTGGCGTCGTGCCGGCGTCGGCGCTCTCGTTCTTACTCGGTGCTTTGCTCAGCCGTTTCGGGTGGATGGAGGCGGGCCGGGTCAGCGCGCGTGACCCCGAGGCAGTCTTCGCTTCCCAACGTTAGGCAACCGTGGAATAAAGAGCCATGGCGAAAGCCGACGAGAACGAGCGCAGGGCGAAAAAAGCTAATAGCGAGGAAAAGGAAGTCGAGGAGCGTTCCTCGCCCGGCGGCCACATCGTTTACCAGGCCGTTCACAAGGAGGGCGAAGACGAACTGGAGCGGAACAATTCCGCGCTCGCCTGGTCGGGCCTGGCAGCAGGGTTGTCGATGGGTTTTTCGCTCATGAGCGAAGGCTTGATCCGAAGCCACCTGGCCGACACGCCGTGGCGAATCTTTTTCACAAAATTTGGTTACAGCATCGGGTTCCTCGTCGTCATCCTCGGGCGGCAGCAGCTTTTCACGGAGAACACGCTCACCGTCATCCTGCCGCTCCTGCGCAAGCGCGACACCCGCACTTTCATCAACGTCGTCAGGCTCTGGAGCATCGTGCTGGTGGCGAATCTGGTTGGCACGTTCATCGTCGCTTGGGTGATGGGGAACACCAACGCGCTCGCACCGAATGTGCGCCAGGCGATGAAAGAGATCGGCCTGGTGAGCATGAATCACGATTTTCTCACCCTCATGGTGCGCGGGATTTTCGCCGGCTGGCTGATCGCGCTCATGGTCTGGCTCCTGCCTTTCGCCGAGACGGCGCGCGTCGGTGTGATCATCATCGTCACGTGGGTGGTCGGGATCGGGGAATTCTCCCACATCGTGGCGGGCTCGGTGGACGCGTTCTATCTCGTCACGACCGGGGTGAAAACCTCCGGGCAATATTTTGTCTACATGGCGCCGATCCTGATCGGGAACATCATCGGCGGCTCGTCGATTGTGGCGACGATCGCGCACGCGCAATACGTCGCAAGCGGCGACGGCAAGGCGACGTAGAGGCCGGATGCCCTAACGAAGACGGCGACGGTCGCCTTCACGTTTTGTGAGGCCGTCGCGGTCGCAGCGCTCGAGCAGCGGTACCGTCACGCGGCGCGTCGTCCCGAGCAGTTGGCGAAGCTCGCTGACCGTGGCCGCGCCGCGCTGACGCAGAGTTTGGGCGATGAGCGTTTTCATTTGCGCCAAAGCGCCGGCCGAAAGAAGGACGTCATCGCCCAGGGCGACGATTTCGCCGGTATCGAGCAGGAATCGCAACGCGGGTTGCGCGCCGGGAGTCGTGCTCAATTCCTTGCGCGAAGGAGGATCGAAAGGCCGGGCCGCGAGCGCGGCGCGAATTTTTTCTCCGGCGCCTTGAAGCGCGGCGGGCAGGGAAGGGCGATGACTCCAGCGCTTGATCGTGCCCTGCGCGCAGGAGAAATCCTGTCGGCAAAGATCGGTCACGAGCGCGTTTTCCAGTTCCGCGCCCGTGAGCGCGAGATGAGCGCGCAACCGAGCGAGATCGAGGCCGGGCCGCTCGGGGTGGGTGCGATGTTCCGCTTCGATCGCTTCGACGGCGCGGTCGCGCAGCGCCTGCCACCAGTCGGCATCGGCGACGAACGCGCCGCACGCGACGATCGCTTGCGCGCGGACCAGCCGATCGACTGCCGCGGCGATCTCTGCTTCGCTGAAGTTCGACTGCGCGAGCAACTCCGCCCGTTTCCGGACCCGGTCACGGCGCAGCTGAGTGGTGAGAAGATTCTCCACGTCGTTAGGCGCGGCCGCGCGCGCTTGGAGGAAGCTCCGCTCCGCCGATGCACGAAACTTCGTTCCTGCCGCGTCCGGATTTAAGACGATGCCCCCGGCGATTGTCTGTCGCCCGGAGGAATCCCGAATGATGAAACGGTCGCCGGCGAAAACAAACGCGGGACACGCGAGACGCAGGCGCGCGACGGCGTGCTCGCCCGGGAGCAGTTCGCGCCGATCGAGCAGCAGGACGCGGGCGGCGAAACGGGCAGTGCCGTAATGCACTTGCAGCACCGAGGCGTTTTTAATCGGCCGCGAGGGAAGAACGGAACGCCCCGAGCGTTCGATCAGAGCGTCGATCGTGAGGCTCGCTTCCGCTCCCGCCAAAGTTGTGACCACGCTGCCGCGCGGGATCTCCTCCGGGCGCAGGTCGGGGAGGTTCAACGCCGTCCGGGTTCCCGGGAGCGCGACTTCGAGCAACTGGTTGTGACTTTGCAGGCCGCGCACCCGGGCGGAAAGATTCTGCGGCTGGAGCGAGACCGCCTCGCCGCGCGTCAGCGCACCGCTGGTGAGGGTGCCGGTCACGACCGTGCCGGTGCCGTACAGGGTGAAGGCCCGATCGACAAAAAGACGCGGTTTGCCGAGATCGCGCGGCGCCGGGATCTTCGTGCAAACCTGCTCCAGGGCCCGAGTAAGTTCTTCCAAACCGGTGCCGGTCCGGGCGGAGGTGGCGACGATCGGCGCTTTGCTTAACGAAGTCCCGTGAAGCCGTTCCTGCACCTCGGCCGCGACCCGGGCCGGATCGCCGAGATCGCATTTCGTGATCGCTACTACTCCATGCTCGACCCCGAGATAATCAAGAATCTGGAGATGCTCCTCCGTTTGCGGCATCCAGCCGTCGTCGGCCGCGACCACGAGCAGAGCGAGGTCGATCGCGCCGAGCCCGGCGATCATGTTGCGAATGAAATCCTCGTGGCCGGGGACGTCGATCACGCCTAACGAGAGGCCAGGGAGCGCGAGGTGCGCGAAGCCAAGCTCGATCGTGATCCCGCGCGCTTTTTCTTCGGGCAATCGATCGGTGTCGGTCCCGGTGAGCGCTTTGACCAGCGCCGTCTTGCCATGATCGACGTGCCCGGCGGTGGCGAGGATGAGAGGTTTCGCGGGCGTCACGGCAACGGCGTCAGGCAGGCACGAAGGTTGGTTGCCACGCTCTCATCCTGCGCCGGAAAGAGGGTGCGGAGATCGAGCCGGAAACGGTTGCGCGCGATGGAACCGACGATCGGCGGCTGCGCCCGGCGCAAGGCGTTCGCCAAGTCGTTAGGCGAAAGGTTGTCCGGTTGAATTTCGAGCGCGACCGAGGGAATGACCGCGCGCGGCAAGGCGCCGCCGCCGATTTGCGCCTCGCTCGCGACCAGGGCGAGCCGGGCCGGCAAATCCTCCAGCTGCGCGAGGAGTTTTTCGCCTCGTTGCCGGAGTTCGTCCGGTGAAAGCTCGAGCAGGCCAAGGACCGGCGGATGTTCCTGGCGGAGATGCGCCTCGACGGTCGCGGCCAACCCGGCGAGGACGAGCTTGTCGCAGCGCAGCGCGCGGAAGAGCGGCTCGCGTTTCAAGGCCGTGATAAGGCGGCCCTTGCCGGCGATGATCCCGGCCTGCGGGCCCCCCAGCAGTTTGTCGCCGCTGAAGCAAACCAGGTCGGTGCCGCGTTTCAGACTCTCGTTAGGCGTGGGCTCGTGTTCAGCAAGCCCGAGCTTTTCCGTGGCCACGAGCGCGCCGCTCCCGAGATCCTCGATAAAAGGGACGCGTTTCACTTTGGCCAGTCTGGCCAGCTCTTCGTTAGGCGGCATGCCGGTGAAGCCGCTCATGAAAAAGTTGCTTTGGTGGACTTTGAGAATGAGCGCGGTTTCAGGGCTGATCGCGGACGCATAATCAGCGAGCGTCGTCTGGTTCGTCGCGCCGACTTCGCGGAGGCGCGCGCCGCTCGCCTCGAGGATTTCACCGATCCGGAAGCCGCCGCCGATCTGGACCAGCTCGCCGCGCGAGATGATCACCTCGGGCTTTTTGCGGGTGAAATGGCGCACGATCAGGACAAGGGCGGCGGCGCAGTTATTGACCACCGTGGCGGATTCGCTTCCGCAGAGAAGGGCGAGGCCCCGCTCGAGATGACCGCCGCGCTGGCCGCGCATGCCGGTGGTGAGATCGAACTCGAGGTTGTTGTAAGAGGAGCCGATCTCGGTGATGGCGCGGAGGGCCCCGGGACCGAGCGGGGCGCGGCCGAAGTTGGTGTGGATGATGATGCCGGTGCCGTTAATCACCGGTTGCAGGCGGCTGCGCGCGAGGTCGGCGATCTGGTCGCGAATCTGCGCGACGATTTCCTCCAGAGGCCGGACCACGCCTTCGGAGCGCACCCGCGCGAGCGTGCGCCTAACAAGATCGACAACGACGGGTCGCGGCAAGTGAGTGGAGCCGAGAGTTTGCAGGACCTTCTCGACTGCGGGGATGGCGCGGCGCGAGGTCTTCATCCGGGGAGCGACCGCGCCTCGCGTGCTGGTTTCGGCGCCTCGCCGAAACAGGCTTTTTCTCGTTGCCATATCTCCGGCAAAAGTCCGCGATGGCGAGGCGGCATCGCCGGCACGCTAGGCGCGTGCGCTCCCCGGAAATGCAGCGGACGCGTCATGGTGAAGTGAGGGTGATAAGTGGTTTGCGCACTGGGAGGATCCGGCCGATGACGGCTGCCTCGTCGCCGACGCGACGGAGCACTTCCTGCAAGCGGCGCGGCGGGACGCAGAGGAGCAGGCCGCCGCTGGTTTGGGCGTCGGCGAGGAGAAGACGCTGCGCGGTGGGCGTCTTGTTCCATTGCACGAACGGTTTGGCCGTCTGCAGGTTTTGAGTCGTGCCGCCGGGGACGCAATCGCGCTCGATCAGAGTGAAAATCTCTTCGTCGATCGCTGGGACTTCGTTAGGCATAATCTCCGCGCTGACGCCGCTGGAGCGACACATCGAGGCGAGATGACCGAGCAGGCCGAAGCCAGTGATGTCGGTCGCGGCCCGGACGAGGCCGCGCTCGGCGAGGTCGGCACCGATGGTGTTGACGCGCGACATGAGGGCGATGACCGCTTTCTCCAGAGCGCGACTGGTGAGGCCGCGCTTGATCGCGGTGGTGGCGATGCCGGTGCCTAACGGCTTGGTCAGGACAAGGTGATCGCCGGGCCGCGCTTTCGCGTTCGTCAGGATCGTTTTGGGCGAGACAATCCCGGTAACGGCGAGTCCATAGACCGGCTCGGAGTTGCGAATGGTGTGGCCGCCAATGATGGCGCAGCCGACTTCGCGCGCTTTCTCGAGCCCGCCGCGCAGGATGGTGGCGATGATTTTTTCGGAAACGAAATCGGTCGGGATGCCCATGATGTTCAAGGCCGTGATCGGGCGGCCGCCCATCGCGAAGACGTCGGAGAGCGCGTTGGCCGCGGCGATCTGGCCGTAGGCGAACGGGTCGTCCACGATGGGCGTAAAGAAGTCGACCGTCTGCACGAGGGCGCGGTCGCGATCGAGCCGGTAGATGCCGGCGTCGTCCGCGGTCGCGGAGCCGACGAGGACGTGGCGATTTTTATACTGTGGGAGCTGACGCAAAACTTGGGTCAGGGCCTTTTGGCTCAACTTGGAAGCTCAGCCGGCGCAGGACGAGAGCGAGGTCAGGGTGCGAATCTGTTCACGGGACATGCGGATCACCTCCTTTGCAGATGGCAGTGCGAGCTTCCAGCTTGCACTGGGATGGAACGCGCAAGCTGGAAGCTCGCTACCTGGGGGCGGAGAGGATAGGAATCGAACCTACCTCGATCGGTGAAGACCGACGGCGATTTTGAAGATCGCGAGGGCCACCAGGCACCCTTCACTCTCCGGTTGGATGAAATTTGGAAACCAGGAAGCCAGGAAGGGAAGGTGAATGGTGATCCGTGAATCGTGAATCGAATCCTGGATTCCTGAATTCCAGATTCCTTATTAGCCGCGGGCCTTTTTGACCTGGCTAACGACGGCGTCGAAGTCGGGCCACTCGCCGGTATCGAGTTTGGAATGGAGGATTTTGCCATTGAGGCTGACTTCGAAGGCGCCGCCGCTCGATGGGACGAGGGTGAGCGACGCGATCCGATCGCCGAGCTCGAGAATTTTAGCCGCCAAACTGACGGCTTTCGGTGCGTAGTTTCAAACGCTGCAATACTCGATCCGGATTTCGGTTTTCATCGCTGCCTCCTTTCCGCTTCTGAGGTTACCGGGAAGGGGTCGAGGGTCAAATTGTAGCCGCTTCACTGTGTGAAGCGTGGGGTGATCCCGCGGCCACGCGCAGGCTTGCGTCGCCCACAGGGCGGCGCGAGGTAAGCCGCAAATTCGTTAGGCGGGCGTGCAGTTGTAGCCGCTTCGCTGTGCGAAGCGCGGGGGTTGTTCCCGCGGCCACGCGCAGGCTCGCGTCGCCCACAGGGCGACGGCTACAACGGACGGCGCGATGGCGCGAGGGATAGGAGCGTCTGTTAGGCGGCGACGGCGTTGGCGGCGCGCTTGCGGGCGTTGGCGTCGAGGACGCGCTTGCGCAGGCGAAGCGACTTGGGCGTGACTTCGACGTACTCGTCGGCGCTGATGTACTCGATCGCGCGTTCGAGGGTCATCTTGAGCGGGGCTTCGAGCTGGATGCCTTTGCCGTCGCCCTGGCTGCGCATGTTGGTGAGATGTTTTGCCTTGCAGGGATTGACCGGGAGGTCATCGGGGCGGGCGTTCTCGCCCACGATCATGCCCGCGTAAATTTCTTCCTGCGGACCGACGAAGAGTTTGCCGCGGGCCTGGATGTTGTTGAGCGCGTAGGCGGTGCTGATGCCGGGTTCCATCGAGACGAGGACGCCGCGGTTGCGGCCGTCGAGCTCGCCTTTGAAGGCGGCGTACTCGCGGAAGATGTGGCTCATGATGCCCTCGCCGCGGGTCAGGTTGACGAGGTCGCTCTCGAAACCGATCAGGCCACGGGTCGGGATAATGGCCTCGACGCTGACGCGATTGGCGTGGTGATCCATCCCGACGACTTCGCCTTTGCGGCCGGCGATGGCCTGCAGGACATCGCCCAGGTTTTCGTTAGGCACTTCGGCATAAAGATTTTCGATCGGCTCGAGCAGGCCGCCGTTTTCGTCGCGCTGGAAGATGACTTCCGGCCGCGAGACCATCACTTCGAAACCTTCGCGGCGCATTTGTTCGACGAGGACCGCTATCTGCATTTCGCCACGCGCGTTCACTTCGAAGGCGCCGGCGGCTTCCGTGTCCTTGACCGCGATGGAAACGTTCCCGCGCGTCTCGCGGATGAGGCGTTCACGCACATGGCGCGCGGTGACGAACTTCCCTTCGCGCCCGGCGAACGGGGAGTCGTTGACGAGGATGCGCATCCGGATGGTGGGCGGATCGATGTCGACAAACTGGAGCGGGGTGCGCTCTTCGCGATCGGTCAGCGTTTCGCCGATGTAGACTTCTTCAAAACCGGTCAGGCCGACGATGTCGCCCGCGCTGGCATGCTGGGTCTCGACCTGTTGCATGCCGGCGTAGGTGAAGAGCGCGGTCACGTTGCTCCGCTCGCGGCGTCCGTCGCGATGGATGCAGACGATGGGGTCGCCGACGGAGACGCGTCCGCTAACAATGCGTCCGAGGGCGATGCGGCCGAGGTAATCGCTGTAGTGCAGGTTCGAGACGAGCATTTGGAAAAATGGCTCGCTCGCGATGGTCGGCGGCGGGATGAATTTGATGATCGCCTCGAAGAGCGGGGTCATGTCTTCGCTGTTCTCATGGATTTCGCGCATGGCGAAGCCGTTTTTGGCGCTGGCGTAAACGATCGGGAAGTCGAGCTGCTCGTCGTTCGCCTTGAGCTCGACGAAGAGATCGAAAACCATGTCGAGCACCTTGTGCGGGCGGGCGTTTTCGCGATCGACTTTGTTGATCACAACGATCGGCTTGACCCTGTTTTCGAGCGCTTTCCTGAGCACGAAACGCGTCTGGGCCTGCGGGCCGTCGTGCGCGTCGACCACGAGGAGGACGCCGTCGACCATCTTCATAATCCGCTCCACTTCGCCGCCGAAATCAGCGTGGCCGGGCGTGTCGACGATGTTGACGCGGTATCCGTTCCAGTTAAAAGCGGCGTTCTTGGCCCGAATGGTGATGCCTTTTTCGCGCTCGAGATCCATCGAATCCATCATGCGTTCCTCGACCTTTTGGTTGGAACGGAAGGTGCCGGATTGGCGGAGGAGTTGATCGACGAGGGTGGTCTTGCCGTGGTCGACGTGAGCGATGATTGCGATGTTGCGGATTTTGTCCATGACGTTCAGTGCCTCGTTGTGCGTTTTCAGGGTAGGCGCGCCGCCTGCCGGAGCGATTTGGCAACCGGAAAGGCTGCCAACGAGGAGCGCGGAATATGGACGCGGGTGGGCTTGGCGTCAACCGATGCAGGCGGGCAAAGTTGGTTTGCGGAAGCGCCCATCCTGAGATTTAGCCCTGAAAACAAAAACGGCAGGCCATCGCTGGCCTGGCGTTCCTGGTTGAGTTTTGCCTGGGTTAGTTCAGCGGCAAGCTGACTGCGGCCTCGGCATTGATGAAGCCGTAGCCATCAAGGACCGAGTAACCTCGGCCGATCCGATTGCGGAAGATTCCAGAGAACGGACCGTTGCTGGTCGATCCACTGAAGGTCATGCCGCCCGGGGCGAGGGTGCCTTCCGGAATGAGGACGTTTGCCTTCAGGAGGTCGGCCGAGTTGCCACCGACGGTGCCGTTAGGCCCGAAGGCGTCCGCTTCATCACGATCCAGACCGAAGGTGAATCCCTCGCCGCCAGTGAGCTGGCCCGAAGCGATATCGACGGTCAGGGTGTAGAAGTGGTTCCCCACGATCGCCGGCGCTGGTGCCGGGTTGGAGAGCGTGCCGTTAATGTCAGCGGCGGTCACGCCCTTCAGGTCACCCAGGGTGAATGGGAACCCAAGCGTCGGCGCACGACTATCAAAGACCAGACCGGGACGGGACGTGAATCCCACCGTCGTGTCGAGCGGCTCGGTCGTGTTCCCAGCGGTCGTATCGGTCGCCTCCGGATTCAGGATCAGCTGATCCGCGCGCGACGACTTTGTCGAGGCCGTTGGTTGTTGAGTGGCGGCAGAGAGGACGACTGGCATGGCCAAGCTCAAGCACACTGGGACGCAAAACAGGGGTGCGCTTAAGCCCAGCCGACACACCTCCTCCGGCGCGGCGTCGATCAGTGTTCCTAAAGCAATTTCTTTTCATAGGTATGGTTTTCTTGATGCCCAACGTGCTATTCGCCGATATGGCGACAGGAGTGGAAACCTCTTTTACCGGCTCAGAGTCAAGACCTTCGAAAAAAAATGGGAGCCAGCCGCGAATGGCACTAAAATAGGGCGCTTCGGTAATTCGCCCCGTCATACCGGTCAAGCCCGCTCGGCGCCCCAAGGAGCGACGGTTTGAAGCCGTCGAAACGCTTGCAAATCGCCTTTTCTTGGACCATCCAAATCCGGCCGTATCTTAGTGTCATTCGGGCCAGCGCGGCATTCGCCGGGGAAGAAGCTCTGACCGGCTCACCGAAGACTTAATGCGCGGCGGTCGTTTCGATCTCTTCCTGGGGACCCTTTACAGGTTCGACCCACTTCCCATGCTCGCGGATTAGATCCTGGAGCCGGTCCACCGCCTCGGCCTCCGGAATATTGAATTTCACGGCGGTCTTGCCGACGTAGAGATTCACCTTGCCCGGGGCGCCACCCACATACCCGAAATCGGCGTCGGCCATTTCACCCGGACCGTTCACGATGCACCCCATGATGGCGATTTTTACCCCCTTCAGGTGGACCGTCGCGGCTTTGATCCGCGCGGTCGTGGTCTGGAGGTTGAAAAGCGTTCTCCCGCAGGAGGGACACGCCACGTAGTCGGTCTTGAAAATCCGCGTCCCGGCAGCTTGCAGGATATTGTAGGAGAGACGAAGGGCCTGGCCCGGCCCATCTTCGCCCTGCACGAGGATGGCGTTGCCGATGCCGTCGCAGAGAAGCGAGCCGATGTTGGTCGCGGCGGTCAGGAGGGTCGGCAAAAATTCCGCCTCGGGGTTATTCGAGGTCGTCAGGCTGTCTTTCAAGAGGATCGGGTGACGCGGGTCGAGCCTGGCCGCGAGCAGTCGAAACGCGGCGATCACCGGCAACCCCAAATCATTTGCCACCGTCACTAACTTTGCCGTTCCCTCCTGGTTGAGCGAGGCGATCCCCGCCTCATCTCGCGGATCGATTTCGGCGACGTCTGAGCTTTCGTAAATGAATTCCGGTTTGTAGTCGCCCATGCGTTCGACCTTGTGCGCGATTTTGTCGAAGCCGGACTGGCGGATCGCCACCCGCACCGTTTCCTCACCGCCGACCCGCACCTCCCCCGCCCCAATCGTCTCGGACATCCGCCGTTGATAGGAAAAGGGATCAAAGGAAAGCCCGGATGAGGGAGTTTCGAGATCCGGCTGGCCGGAGGCTGCGGCCGACTTCGTCGTTTCGATTAGAGCGTGGGCGACAGGAATCTCGTGGATGCTATCCTCGGTCAGCGAGACGCGAATGGTGTCGCCAATCCCGTCGCGCAGGAGCGAGCCGATCCCGATCGCGCTCTTGATCCGCGCGTCTTCGCCTTCGCCCGCCTCGGTCACGCCGAGATGGATCGGGTAATTCCAGTCCGCCCCTTCCTCGCGCAAGCGCGCCACGAGCAACCGATAGGCCGCGATCATGACCTTGGGGTTGCTCGATTTCATCGAAAAGATGAGGGTGTGATAATCGAGTTCGCGCGCAATGCGGGCGAACTCGAGCGCGCTCTCCACCATCCCGAGGGGCGTGTCGCCGTAGCGATTCATGATCCGGTCGCTGAGCGAGCCGTGATTCGTCCCGATCCGTATCGCGATCCCGCGCTCCTTGCTCAGCTTTACGAGCGGGGTGAAACGCTCGCGGATCCGCTCCAGCTCGGCCGCGTACTGCTCGTCGGTGTACTCGATAATCTTGAACTTTTTCGAATCGGCGTAATTGCCCGGGTTGATCCTTACTTTCTCGACCCAACGAGCCGCTTCCAGCGCGGCCCCGGGCTTGAAATGAATGTCCGCCACGATCGGCACCTCGCAGCCGCGGTCGCGCAGGCCGCGCACGATGTTCTGCAGATTAGCCGCGTCTTTCACCGTCGGCGCGGTGATGCGCACGATCTCGCAACCGACCTCCGCCAGCTCGATCGTCTGCGCGATCGAGGCCTCGGTGTCCATCGTGTCGCAGGTGATCATCGATTGCACCCGGATCGGATTATCGCCGCCGACGCCGACGCGGCCGACCATCACCGCGCGCGAAACCCGCCGCTGATAATGGAGGAGATCGTCGCAATAAGAGAGCCGGCTCATGGCAAAGGGTAGCAAAGCATGAACGCTCCGCTTTGAAAACGCCGCCGCGCGCGGGTCGGCACCTTACGGCGTCGGGCTGGCCTCGGCGGCCGGCGCCTCCGCCTTGGCCCCCCGTTTTTCGCCGATCAAATCCCCCACATCAAAGAAACTGATGTAGGCGATATACCCGATGATGAGCATGGCGCAGCCGGTCTGCACGATCTCGAGCACGCGGATATTAACCGGTTTGCGCCGGACCGCCTCGACCAGCGCGAGCACGATGTGGCCGCCGTCGAGGACCGGGATCGGGAGCATGTTGAGGATCGCGAGGTTCACGTTGAGGATGACGCTGAACCACAAGGCCAATTGCCAGCCGCGCTCGTTCTCGAAGAGCAAATAATAAATCCGGATGATGCCGACCGGGCCGCTCAAGTGCTGCAGCTTGACGTCGGATTTCGGAGAAG
This sequence comes from Chthoniobacterales bacterium, assembly GCA_038233495.1. Classification (GTDB taxonomy): domain Bacteria; phylum Verrucomicrobiota; class Verrucomicrobiia; order Chthoniobacterales; family UBA10450; genus Palsa-1392. The sequence goes on from JBBSLW010000008.1 coordinate 27,500, forward strand.
CGACCGCGCCGATCGTGTCGAGGGTGCTGGTGACGCTGTTGTAGACCTGCTCAAAGGGGCTCGGATGCGAAATGGTCATCCGCCCCGAGGTATCCCAGGCAATCCCGATCCGCGGCGCTTTTTCGTTAGGCAAAAGCTGCGGCGTGACCGGGATGACGCGCTCCTGGCCATCGCGCGCGACGGAGAACGAGATCGCTTTGCCGGCGTGCGATTCCACATAAGAGGAGAGCGCGATCGGGCTGTAGATGCGCTGCCCGTCGAAGCCGAGAATGATGTCGCCGCGTTTTAGACCAGCGGCCGCCGCCGGCGTTCCGGGCTGCACCTGGTCGATCATCGGGGTGGTCGCGGGATAGATCATCACCTGGCGCACGCTTTTGCGCCGCCAGCCGCTGTTCGGCGCGATGTAGGGCACGACCGTCATGAGAATTTTTTTGCCGTCGCGCTCGACCACGAACGGGATCGATTCGCCTTCGCTCCGGATCACGTTCCAGGTCACGCTGTCGTTCATCCCGGAGAAGCGCTTCACCGGTTGTCCATCGACCTCGAGAATCTTGTCCCCGGCGCGGAGCCCGGCTTTTTCGCCCGGCGAATTGTGCTCGACGTAACCGATCACGGTCGTGGTGTCGGCCTCGCTCACGGGATGCCCGACGACCGAGACGATGGACGCGAAAACAAGCGCGAGGAGGAGACTGAAGAGCGGGCCGGCGATCGCGACGATGATCTTATCGAGCGCGGAGATGCGCGGGAGCTTGGCCCGGTCGGTGTCGGTTTCGCCCTCGATGATATCCATCGGCGCGAGCTGCGGGAGCGCGACAAAGCCGCCGAGGGGGAGCGAGCCTAACGAGTACTCGACCCCGTTGATCGTTTTCTTCCAGAGCGGTTTCCCGAACCAGACGCCAAACTTCTCGATCACCAATCCGCGCCAGCGCGCGGCCAGGAAATGGCCCACTTCATGGACGACGATGAGGAGGTTAAAAAGAACCACCACCTCGAGCAGGATAAAAATGATACGTAGGACGTGCAGAAACATGGCGCTCAGGATTGGCGGACGTTAGTCGGAGGCGCGGCCGGCGGCTTCGTCGCGCGCCCAGCGATCGGCCTCCAATATGGCATCGAGGGTCGGGTTGGCAACGGAGGCGTGGCGGTTCATCACTTCCTCGACCAAATGCCAGATGCGCGGGAACGGAATCCGGCGATCGAGGAAAGCTGAGACAGCGACTTCATTGGCGGCGTTCATTACAGCAGGCAGGGTGCCGCCAGTCTCGCCGGCGCGCCGGGCAAGGTTGAGCGCGGGGAAAGCGTCGAGGCGGGGAGCGAAGAAATCCAGTTTCGCCAGTTTCCCAAAATCGAGCGGCGGGAGCGAGTTCGGCACCCGATCGGGCCAGGTGATGGCGTATTGAATCGGAAAACACATGTCGGAATGCGAGAGCTGCGCGAGGACCGAGCCGTCCGTGAACTCCACCATCGAATGCACGATGCTCTGCGGGTGCACGACCACTTCCACGCGGCCCATCTCCACTCCGAAAAGCCAGTGCGCCTCGATCATCTCGAGACCTTTGTTGAAGAGCGTCGCAGAATCGATCGTCACCTTCGGCCCCATGCTCCAGGTCGGATGTTTCAGCGCCTGCTCCGGCGTGATGCCGTCGAATTGCTCGTCAGGCGTTTCCCGGAACGGCCCGCCCGAGGCCGTTAAAATCAGGCGCCGCAAATCGCCACCCGCACGGCCATCGAGACATTGGTAGATGGCGTTGTGCTCGCTATCGACCGGCAGGACGCGGATGCCCTTGCGCGCCGCGCCGCCCATCACCGCCTCGCCCGCCATGACCAGGATCTCCTTGCTCGCCACCGCCAGGTCTTTCCCCGCCTCGATCGCGGCCAGGGCCGGGCGCAAACCGCCCGTCCCCACCACCGCGACCAGGATCATGTCCGCATTCGTTAGGCGCGAAATCTCCTCCAGCCCATCCTCGCCCGCGAAAATCGTCGGCTGGTATTCCAGGTTCGCGCAGAGCTCGCCCAGCTTCGCTTCATCGACCAGGCAGACCGCCTCCGGCCGCACCAGATTGGCCTGCGCCGCCAGCTTCTTCCCGTTCGTCTTCGCGGCGAGCCCGACGATTTCCATCCGCTCCGGGATATCGCGCGCCACCTTGAGCGCGCTCTCCCCGATCGAGCCGGTCGCGCCGAGCACGACGATGCGTTTGCGTTTCATAAAAGCGGACAGGATTTACAGGATGAAACAGGATGCAGAAATTCCCTAACCTGAAAAATCCTCTTCATCCTGTCTAAGCCTCCTACGGCACCCGGATGACCAACCGCAAATAGAAGAACAAAAGCGGCGCCGTAAAAAGCAGGCTATCGACCAGGTCAAGCGCCCCGCCGATTCCCGGGAGCATGTTGCCGGAATCCTTCACCCCGGTGCTCCGTTTCACGATCGACTCCGCGAGATCGCCAATGATCGCCGCGAACCCAAGGAGCAACCCGAGCACGACCGAATGCGTCCAGGTCAGGACCGAGAGATGCCCCGGCATAAGCGCGAAAAGGCCGACACTGGCGAGCAGCGAAAAAGCCAGCGCGCCGAAGAAACCTTCCCAAGTCTTCTTCGGGCTGATGTGCGGCACCATCTTGTGTTTCCCGATCACACTCCCGGTCAGATACGCGCCCATGTCGCTGAATTTCGTGATCGCGATGCAGTAAAAGACATAGAACTGGCCGGTCACGGCACCGCTCGGAGTGCGCGGCGTCACGTAGACGATCTTGGTGATGAAATTAAAAAGCCAGAGCACGTAGAGCAGACCGAAGAGCGTGTAGGCCATCGTCCGCAACGGCGCATCGTCCCGCAGGCCGTCAAACATCTGCCGGGTAAAAACCGTCAGCAAAAAGAAGAGCAACACCGCCATCTCGAAATCGTAGGAACGGGCCGGCCCATAATGAGAAAAATAGTAGAAGCTGCCGACGAGCATGGCCGCGCCGGAAATCATCGCCGTGACCTTAAAATTCGGGAGCCTTTTGTGATCGAGCATCCCGTAAAACTCCCAGAGCGCGATCAAGCCCAACGTCCCGATGAGAGCAAAGAACGCCAGCTCATAACCGGAGAAGATAATCAGGAGCGCGACCGACCAGAGCACGAGCGTGCTGGCGAAGCGGAAAATGAAAGTCAGGCGCGCGGTTGTGGGCGATGCGGAAGGTCGTTCAATCGTCTCGGGCATCAGCCTGCATCATCCCCACCATAGGGAAATTGTCCACCCCGGAACTCCGCCTGTTTTCGCTGATCCGGCCCGGGCTCACCCACCGGCGCGAGGCGGCAAAAGCGCCATGGCATCGCGGCCAGAGCGCACCATCTTATCTCCTCTCGTTTTCACCAGCCAGGAGCGCTCGACATGAACTTGGATGCCATCAACGCGATCTCGCAATTCGTCAGCTCGATTGCCGTCGTCTTTTCCGTCCTCTACCTCGCGAAGGAAGTTGCACCGCAGCACCCGCGTCGCGAAAGTCGCGGCCCAGGACGCCGCCGCTTCCGCCGTCCGCGAAGTCACCAAGACCTTCATGGAAAACGCCGAGATGTCCCGCATCTGGGCCTGGGCTTGGAGGATTTGAGCCGACTTTTCCCGCGAAGACCAGGCCCGCTTCTTCCACGCCACCCATCAATGCCACTCTGGCAGACGCTCGGGTTGAGGCCGAGGTAGGCGACCAGTTTCTTACTGTGGGCAAAGCGCTCGATGTCACCGACCGCGGCGCTCACGCCGTAGATGGTGACCAGGCTCAGGCCACAGAGCCGGGCCAGGCGGAGCAAGGCTTGGTTGGCCAGAATCTCGCCCGCCATGTGTCGGCGCAATTGGCTCCGGCGCACCCGGGCGGCGCGCAGGCCGGTGTGGAGTTGAGTGAGTAACATCCATTGCACCGGAGTCCACTCCTTGAGTCTGGCCAGGCGAGTCAGGGCGGTGGGATGACTCAAGCGGAAGCCGCTCCCAAGGCGCACACAGTGTTCTTGAGCATGCTTTTAAGTTGTTGCTGGAGCCGGGTGGTCTCTTTCACGACGCCCTGGTAGGCGCTGAAGACTTCGCGCCGTTCCAAGCTCTTGGGATCGGGTTGCCAGACCACGGCGGAGAGACCGCTCAGGTAGATGCGCGCGATCTTGATCGCATCGACCCGATCATTGGCGCAGTAGGCTTTGCCGATCTGGCCCGCCTGGTGGGCTGTCAAGGATCACGACCTGGCGCGACAAGGCCCGCAATCTTTGCGCGACCGCAAAGGCGTTCCCGCTCGCTTCCAGGACCAGGATGTCGTCTGGTTGGGTCTGGCGCGCGGCCCAGCGCTCCAGTTCTTTTAACTCCCCCCCGGGTGGAAGTGTGCACGAACCGCGCGCTGGCCGGGTCGCGCCCGGTCAAAATCGCACCGGCGAAGCTGTCGGGGTGCACATCCAGGCCGACGATCTTTGGTTGCTTTTACGCATCAGTTTTGGTTCCTTTCTTTTCTTGTGTTGTTTTGCTCTTTGTTGCTGGACGGAAGGCGCGGCCGGGCGTTGACGAATGCCTCACACGCAGACATCCGAGGCGGCGTCGCTTTTGGGCCACGCCCCTCACGAGGGTTCATCCGTCAGGACTCACTCAGCCTTCAATCGGGGAGTCAACCCCACTGCATCGCTCGAGTCCCTGCCGGCTTGGGCCTTCTGCTGGATTGGTTTGGTTCCCAGTCCTATCAGAAGCCCATCCAACGCTCCGACCGCGCCTCCCGTCCAGCCCAATGCTTGCTCTTAAGCACATTCCCTCAGCCAACGCCTACCCGCTGTACGATCCTCTCTTGATGATGGCTCGAACCCTTTCTCTTCGTGCCACGCGCGCTCCCGCTCGCCGCAGCTGATCTTGTTTTCATTAGGCATAGGAAGAATCGATGCACACTGTTTTCAGCTATATTATTCAGAAGCGGTTTTCTCAGGTAAACGAGGATGTCGCCACCGATGCCTTTGCCTACCTGCTGGAATCGAGTCCCGCCGCGGGGCGTGGTATGACTAAGTTTCTTCGCGGCATCGTTCCCGACCTACCGCAGCTCCGTTTTAAGACTCAGCAACGCGAGGGCACAATCCGTCCCGACATGTGGGGCCGCGCTGACAGCGAAGCACGGGTTTTTGTCGAGAATAAATTCTGGGCAGGCCTAACGGACAACCAACCGGTTTTATACCTGAAGCAGCTCGCCGCCTACACGCAGCCAACGGTTTTGCTTGTTGTTGGGCCGGCCGGCCGCGAGCAGACACTATGGCGGGAATTGAAAAGGCGACTCCACGCCGATGGGATTTCCGTGGCTGGGCGCGATGCCGTCCCTGGTGTCGCTCGCTCGGTGGTAACGCAGCTGGGGCCGATACTTGCCCTCACCTCATGGACCAACGTCCTATCGGCCTTGGAACATGAAGCTGTGGATGGGCTTGCATCGTTTCTTCGGACAGTGAATGAGGGACCAATTCCTGTTGTTTAGTTGTTTAGCTGTTTAGTTGGGATTCAAAAGTGATCGGACTGCCGTAGGCAAGACTGGAGTGAAGTCTGGTGCGGTTATAGAAGGTC
>JBBSLW010000009.1:0-31000 GCA_038233495.1 Chthoniobacterales bacterium
ATCAAGGTCTCAAACGAGAGTGGCGCGAGGGCGGCGCGCAATCCCTCGAGGTCCGCAAGATCGAGCTGCGCATGGGTAAAACCCGTCACCTCGTGGCTCGCCGCATACTCGCGGGCGAGGGCCGCGCCGAGCCGCCCGCCGGCGCCCACGATGACGATTCGGGGTTTTGCTTTCACAGGGCAGAAGGGCGCATCCACATTTGCCCTCATCAACCACAGCCCGCTCGCCTGCGCAACCGCCGGGTCTCGTTAGTCTTGACCTGGCCCGGGAATAGCTGACGGTTTCAGGTATGCGCGCGATCTGGAAGGGCAGTATCAACTTCGGTCTCGTTTACATCCCGGTCTCGGTCTATCCCGCGACGAAGGAGGAAAAGATCAGTTTCCGTCAGCTGCGAGCGACGGACCTGAGCCCGATCCGTTATAAAAAAGTCGCCGAGGTCGACCAGAAGGAAGTTCCGGCCGATCAGATCGTGAAAGGCTTCGAATACGAGAAAGGGAAATGGATCACCCTGCGCGACGAAGATTTCGAGAAGGTCCAGATCGAATCGACGCACTCGGTCGAGATCACTGATTTCGTCGAGCAGACCCAGATCAACCCGAAATTCTTTTACAAGCCGTATTTCCTCGAACCGCAGAAAGGCGGCGAGAAAGCCTACGCCCTCCTGCACAAGGCCCTGACGGAATCGGGCCGGGTAGGCGTGGCCAAGGTCGCGATCCAGAAGCGCGAATATCTCGTGGCGGTGAAACCGGACGGCCTTTTCCTGATTCTCGAGCTGATGCATTTCGCGCACGAAGTGCTCGAGCCGGCCTCGCTCAACAGCGGCTCGGATCGCAGCGTCTCGCCCCAGGAATTGAAGATGGCGACCGCGCTGATCGACGCGATGACGACGGAATGGGAACCGAACAAATACAAGGATCAATACCAGAGCGCGCTCATGCAGTTGATCGAGGAGAAGGCGCAGAAGCGCGAGCCGACGCCGAAAGCAGCCGCGCCGCGCGTCCAGCCTAACGTCATCGACATGGTTGCGGTCCTGCAGCAAAGCCTGCAGCGCGCCGGGCTGAAGAAGAAAGCGACCGGCTCCCGCTCGAGCGCGTCGCGTTCGACCGCGGCGCTGGTGAAGCGGAAACGCCGCTCGGTCGCGGCCTGACAGCGTTCCGCCCTGAAAAGGGTGTCGTTAGGGGAGCCGGTAGACTTCGACCAACCCAACCCCCGATCCCGCCATCCTTGCCTGCCACGGTGGCGGTATAACCGCCGGGCGTGAGGCTTCGCTCGATCGCGGCTTCGCCGGGGATCGCTCGGCGCGAGGCCGCTCGCCTGGAGGACGCCTTGTTGCGTGTCGGCCCAGTTGTCGTTGGACGTCACCAGCGCGCCGTTGGCATCGCGCAATTCAAGCGTCGGATCAACCAGCGCGTCGGACACTCCCGCCGGGGTGAGCGAGGGGCCGATGGCGCGCACCACGATTTCGGAAGCACTGGAGCCGCCGACAATAAATCCGCCGATCAAGAAAATTGTTCCCCGTTTCGCCCGAGCCGCGCGTGCTCAGGTTGGAAACGGTGGCCGGCGCCGCCGGATCGAGATCATAGACTTCCGCCAGGCCCACACCGGTTTCGCCATTCGTCCCTCGAATCACCGCGGTATAGGCGCCCGGTCCGAGATCGACGCTGAGCGCGGATTCCGCCGGGTGCGTCGGCGCGATCGTGGAATCCCGAATCGCGGCCACCTGGTCGCCGGTAAGGAGTCCGCCGATCTAGTCGTTTCCCAGTCGTCGTTGCTCGCCACCACCGCGCCGCTCGCGTCGTGCACTTCGAAGTAGGGATCGGCCAGCGGACTGACAATGCCTAACGGCGCCAGCGACGGCCCGATCGCGCGCAGCAGGACTCGCTTGGTCCCGTTCCCGCCCACGATGAAGCCGCTGATCCCGACGTGCTCCGCCACCCCGGCTCGGAGACGGGCCGAGACATTCTGCAAAACTGTCGATCGCCAGGCCGACAGTGACCGGGATATCTTTCGTCAGGTGATCCCCCGCGCTCGTCGTCACGGTGAGATTCGACGTTATAGATTCCGGCGACGGGAAATTCTTTGACTGGATTTTGTTCGCTCGAGGAAGTCCCGTCATCGTAGGTCCACTCGTAGCTCGCGACCGACGCTCCGGTCGTGCTGGCGTTGAACTACATGGTCAGCCCGATGGGGCCAAAAGCAGGGGCGGCTGATGCCGTCACCGCCAGCGCACTTCCCGTGTTCTGTTTCAGGAACCACGGAGTCGCGGTCGGATCGGTTTTGAAAAAAAGCGAGCAGCTGATCAGCCACCTTCCCGACCCCGCTGCTCGATCGTTGTCGTGGTCGACGTGTTTCCCCACCACCCAGTAGGCGCCGGCCCTCGCGAGGAGGAGCATGCCGCCGGCGCGATGGTGAAGAGCAGGGCCAACCGAAAAACGGATCGACCATGGGCGGGGCGTCTCAATCGGTTTTTGAGAACATAGCCGACGCCGCGAATCGTCTGGATCATTTTTTTTCAAAAGAGATCATCCACCTTCGCGCGCAGACGTCGCATCATGACATCGACGACGTTCGTCCCCGTATCGAAATTGATGTCCCAGACCTGCTCTACGATCTCGGTCCGTGCGACGATGTCGCCGGCGGAGGAAGCGAGGAAAAGGAGGAGCGAAAATTCCTTCGGCGTCAGGTTCAGGACGGTCCCTTCGCGGGTCACTTTGTGCCGGCGCGGATCGTCTCGAGGTCGCCCACGGTGAGCGTTTCTTCCTTGCGCTCGGGGGAGCGGCGCAGAAGTGAGCGGACGCGCGCGAGGAGCTCGGAAAAATGGAAGGGCGTGATCAGGTAATCGTCCGCCCCAAGGTCGAAACCTTTTACCCGATCAGGCACGCTGTCGCACGCGGTCAGGAAGAGCACGGGCGTGTGAATCTCGGCTCGGCGTAGTTCCGTCATGAGCGACCACCCATCACGTTTCGGCAGGACGACGTCGAGAATGATAAGATCCGTTACCTCACCGATAAACTTGCAGCCATTCGCGCCGACATGGCGGTCGACGCGGGCCCGCAATCGCTCAACCGGGAATTGAACATCATCCGCGCGGCCGACAAAGCCTACGCGGTGCGGGTCCTCGACGAAGCGGGCCGGGTCGTGGCCGAAAGTCCCAAGATGCGCCGGGTCCTCCCGGTCGAAGTTTTCCCGACCACCCTCTCCACCCAGGGTCAGCGGCCGACCACGCTTCACTACCATGCGCGAAATGGGAAAAACTTCGCCCTCGTCACGGCGGACGCCAATCTAGGGACGCAGCGCCTCAATGGACGAGCGATGTCTCCGTCGCCGACACCCGATGCGGGATTCCGTCGGAGCACATCTCGAACGTCTTCAACCGCTTCTTCCGCGGAGACGCGCCGCGCGATGCGTCCGGCACCGGGCTGGGCCTGTCGATCGTGAAATCGATCATTCAAATCCACCGCGGAACCGTCTCCGTGCAGAGCGAAGTGGGGAAAGGGTCGACCTTCACTCTCGGCTTCCCCGACTTGAAAAACGGATGACACGCGGCGGGCCTCCGGGAGCGTCGCCCGCCCGGGAGGAGCGGCTGGATATTCCGTGTTTTTCGTGCATAGTTCCCGCCTCTTTGTCCGCCATGAAATATCTCGCGCTTATTTCCTCGCTTTTCGTCCTCGCTTCGCACTCTCTCTTCGGCTTCACCCTCGAAGGCCAGTCCTGGACCCCGGCACGCACCGTCGTCTTCCAGATGTCGCTCGGGGCCCCGCGCACCTTGAGCGACGGCTTCACCTCCTTCGATCAATCCGCGCAGGACGCGCTCAACATTTGGAATCTCTCTCTCGATCATCTCCATTGCACCGCCGTCCTCGCCTCGCCCGTCACCCCCGAGCAGGGCGACGATGAAAATTCGGTCTTCTTTTCCTCGAACGTTTATGGCGACGAATTCGGCACCGGCGTGCTCGCCGTGACCCTGCTCAATTTTCGCGACAGCGTGATGGAAGAGACCGACTCGCTCTTCAACTCTGTCTATACCTGGGATTCCTATCGCGGCCCTTTCAACTCCAGCGTGCTCGATTTTCACCGGGTCGCCCTGCATGAATTCGGGCACAGCCTCGGTCTCGACCATCCCGATCAGGCCGGGCAAAAATTCGACGCGATCATGAACTCACGGATCAGCGATCTCGACACGTTGACCGCGGACGACATCGCCGGCGCGCACGCGCTTTACGATACCGGCCCGGCCTACCAATCCGCGGTCGACGCGCCCGTCCTCACCAACCTTTCGACCCGCGGTTTTGTTGGCACCGACAGCAATGTCCTTATCGGTGGCTTCATCGTGCAGGGCAACGCGCCGGCCACCGTCCTCCTGCGCGCGGTCGGTTACTCCCTGACCGCGGTGGGGATTACCAACGCCCTCTACGATCCGACCATCACGGTCTACGACGCCAACCAGCGGCAGGTCGCAACCAATGATGACTGGGCCTTTACCGGCACCCCGGCCGAGACGATCGCGAGCTATCAACTCGATCCGCCAAGCAGCCGCGAATCGGCGCTGCTCCTCACTCTCCAACCGGGCGCCTACACCGCTGTGGTCGAGAGTTTCGCCAGCACGCAAACGCCGGCCACCACCGGGGTCGGCTTGTTTGAGCTCTACGATCTCCACACCACCGGCGGCCGGGCCGTCAACATCTCTACCCGCGGCCAGGTCCTCGGTGGCGACAATATTTTGATTGGCGGCTTCATCATCGGCGGCAGCGCCAGCAAGACCGTCGTGGCGCGCGCGCTCGGGCCGTCGTTAGGCGCAGCCGGCGTGGCCAATCCCCTCGCCGATCCGAACCTGGAATTACGCGACGGCAACGGCAACCTTGTGCAGGCGAATAACGATTGGCAACAAAGCGCCAACGCGACCGAGATCAGCGCCTCCGGGCTTGCCCCCACCAACTCGAAGGAAGCGGCCATTCTCGCCACGCTCAATCCGGGCAGCTACACCGCCCTGGTCAGCGGGGTGAACGGCGCCACCGGCATCGGGCTGGTCGAAGTCTACGACACCAGCCCCGAGCCCTGAGCGGCTCGTTAGGCGCCCAACTCGCGGCCGCGCGCGCTGGCTGCTTCCACCGCTGCGCGCAGACCCGCCGCCGTCTCTCGTTTTTCCATTTCCGCCAGGCCCGCTGCCGTCGTCCCGCCGGGCGTGATCACCATCCGCCGCAGCTCCTCGGGCGAGAGCCCGCTCTCGAGCGCGAGCTGCGCCGCGCCTCGCACCGTCTGGGTGGCCAGGCCTAACGACACCTCCGCCGGCAGCCCGCAGCTGGTGCCGCCCGCCGCCAGCGCCTCGATCACGGTGTAGACAAAGGCCGGCCCGCTCCCGGCCAGCGCCGTCACCGCGTCGATCTGTTCCTCAGCAACCTCCGCCACGAACCCGATCGACGAGAAAATTTCCCGGGCCCGCGTCACGTCCGCGTCTGTCGTTCGCGCCCCGCGGGCCAGCGCCGTCGCCGCCTGGCAAACCGCGGCCGGCGTGTTCGTCATCACCCGCATGAAACGCCCCGGCGCCTTCGCTTCCATGTTCGCGACCCGAATCCCCGCGGCCAGCGAAATGACCAGCCGGCTCTCGGTCGCGTCCGCGATACCATCCACCACCGCGAGAACCACGCCCGGTTTCACCCCGATCAGAATCACCTCGGCCTGTTCCGCGACTTCGCGGTTCTCGGCTGTCACGGCGATCCCCGTTACCTCCCGCAAGGCCTCGCGCGCCGGGTCGTTGGGTTCGCTCGCCAGGATCTCGTCCGGCCGACAGAACTGCGCCCGCACCAGGCCGCGCATGACCGAGCCCGCCAATTTACCGCCGCCGATGAAGCCGAGCCGATACCGCCTGGATTGTAAACTCATGGGATGCGCAGATAGTAAGCGATGGTCAGCGTCGGTGTAAATTTCGGTCTCGATCTCGCCGCGGAAATCACCGCGCTCAAGCGCGAGCGCAACGCCGTCATCCTCGCCCACAATTACCAGGTGCCGGAAATCCAGGACATCGCGGACTTCGTCGGTGACTCGTTAGGCCTGAGCTTCCAAGCGGCCAAAACCGATGCCGACGTCATCCTCTTTTGCGGCGTCCATTTCATGGCCGAGACCGCGAAAATTCTCAACCCGTCCAAGAAAGTGATTCTCCCAGACCTCGACGCCGGCTGCTCGCTCTCCGAATCCTGCCCGCCGGAAAGGCTCGCGCAATTTCTTGCCCGGCACGCAGACAAAAATTACTACGTCATCGCCTACATCAATTGCAGCGCCGGCGTGAAAGCCCTCTCCGACGTCATCTGCACGAGCGGCAACGCCGAAAAAATCGTCCGGGCCGCGCCCGCCGATCGCAACCTCCTCTTCGTTCCCGACCAAAATCTTGGCGCCTGGGTGATCGAGCGTACCGGGCGCAAGATGGATTTGTGGCAGGGCAACTGTTACGTCCACATTGAGTTCACCGCGCGCAGCATCGGCGCGATCCACGCCCAGCATCCCGGCGCGCCGGTCGTGGCGCATCCGGAGTGCCCCTACGCGGTCCGACTCCTCGCCGATGAAGTTTGCTCGACGGAAAGAATGGTCACTTACTGCAAGGAATCACCGGCCCAGGAGATCATCGTCGTGACCGAAGCCGGCATGCTGCATCGGCTGAAAAAGGAAATTCCGGGCAAACTTTTCATCCCCGGCCCGACCGATCGCTGCGCCTGCGCCGAGTGTCGTTTCATGAAAATGAACACCCTCGAAAAGGCGCACGCCGCCCTCCTCAATCTCCAGCCCGAGATCATCCTCCCCGAGCCCCTCCGCCAGCGCGCCGAGCTCCCCATCCGCCGCATGCTCGAGCTGAGTCGTTAGGCTACCTTCCTCCGGACCGCTGCGAAAGGTCGTTTTCCAGCCGACCGCGAAGCCGCCTAAGTCGCTTCATTTTCGTAGCGTCGCATCAATTGATAAAAACGGAGCGTGTCCCGCACCGGGTGAATGCTGCTCACTTCATCGGAGTAGATCGTGCTGATCGGGACCGACGCGATGCGGAAACCGCGGCGGCTCGCGATGATCAGCATCTCGGTCTCGTAATCGAACCGGCTCGTCCCATCGAGCAGGTGGGGAACGAGCGCGCGGTGCACCATCCGGTAACCGCATTGCGTATCGGGCACTTCCTGCCCACAGAGCAGGCTGATCCGTTTGCTCATGTAGCGATTGACCGTTCGCCTAACGAACGGCATCTCGCGCACGTCGTTCATCCGTGTGCCCACGAAAAGCCCGGCCTCGGTCGCGGTGGCCGCGCTCAGGAAACGGCCGATCTCCTCCGGCAAATGCTGGCCGTCCGCATCGAGTATGAGAACGAACTCGATCTCCTCCCGCTCCAGCCAGTGTCGGAATCCGGTCTTGATCGCTTCGCCTTTCCCGACGTTCTGAGGGTGAACGATGACCTGCGCGCCGCCTTCCCGCGCGCGCGCCGCGGTCGCGTCGCCCGAGCCGTCGTCGAGCACGAGGACGTGATCGAGTTGCGCGCAAACCCGCTCGGCCACACCCCGGACGTGGGCTTGCTCGTGGTAGGCCGGGATGACGGCGGCGACGTTACGGCGATCGAGCGGCCGTCCCGGTTGCGGCGCCCCGCTCTCCATCGTTAGCGCACGACCGGATGGAAATCCGCCGCGTGATACGAGCTGCGAACGAGCGGACCGGAAGCGACATGGTCGAAGCCTTTGCCGCGCGCGATGTCGCCGTAGAGATCGAACTGCTCCGGCGTGACGTAACTCACGACCGGGAGATGTTTCGGGGTCGGCCGGAGATATTGGCCTAACGTCAACACCTGGCAGCCGACTTCGCGCAGGTCGTCCATTGTCTGGAAAAGTTCCGACTCCGTTTCGCCGAGGCCGAGCATGACGCCGCTCTTCGTGACGACGTGAGGCGAAAGCTCTTTCGCCCGGCGCAGGACCTGGAGCGAGGTCCAATATTTGGCGCGGGAACGGACGCTCGGGCTGAGCCGCTCGACCGTCTCCAGGTTGTGATTGAAAATCTCCGGCGCGGCATCGAGCACGAGCTGGATGCACCAATCCTTGGCGTGAAAATCGGGCACCAGCACTTCGATTATGATCGTGGGATCCATCTCGCGCACCGCTCGGATGGTGCGCGCGAAATGATCCGCGCCGCCATCCTTCAGGTCATCGCGCGCCACCGCCGTGATCACGACGTGCTTGAGGTTCATTCGCCGCACCGCCTCGGCAACGCGCTGCGGTTCGTCCTCCTCGAGCGCAAACGGCTTCGCTGTGCTGACCGCGCAGAAGCCGCAGGCCCGGGTGCAACGTTCGCCCGCGATCATCATGGTCGCGGTCCCCTGGCTCCAACATTCCCAGCGGTTTGGGCATTGCGCGCTTTCGCAAACGGTGTGGAGACGCAAATCCGAGATCAGCGCCTTGGTCGAGAAGAAGACAGGATTGGAAGGCAGCCGCACCTTGATCCAGGGCGGCTTTTGCGCCTGGTGAAGAGCGGGATCGATTTTGGCGCAGGACATTTCGCGGCGACGGTTGCGTCATAGTTTTAAGTTTGAACCGGGAAGTTGGCAACTCGCCTCCTCCGGCGCGGCGCCCGCAACGGTCTACTCGGATTTTTCCGGCGCCAGGCCCGGTGCGGAGGCTCCGCGCTCGTGCTCTTTCCCGTCCACTGCTCCGGCGTGCGCTGCTTCCTTCGTTGCGGTCTCGTCGAGCCACCGAAATTCCATCCGCATCCGGGGCAGACTCTCGGGGTAACGGCTGCGCAAAAACTCGACCAAACCTTCCCGCACCTGGCAGCGGAGATCGAAGTTCGTTCCCGCATTCGGGCTGCTGACGAGCGCGCGAACTTCAATCGTGTTTGGCTTGGTGTCGGTGACCTGCAGCTGCAGACGTTGCGGTCCCAATTTTCGTTCTTCTCGACCAGGCGCATCAACTCCTCGCGCAACTCGCCTAACGGCACCTGGTAATCCAGATGAAGAAAAATCGTCCCGAGAATTTCATCCGACTTCCGGCTCCAGTTCTGGAACGGTTTCTCGATGAAATAAGTGATCGGCACGACCAGGCGCCGCAGGTCCCAAGTGCGAATGGAAACGAAGGTGAGCGTGATATCCTCGATCCGGCCGAACTCGCCTTCCACCAGCACGACGTCATCGATCAGGATCGGCTGGCTGAGCGCGATCTGAATCCCGGCGAGCAAGTTGCCGAGCGTCTTTTGCGCCGCGAACCCGAGGATGATTCCCGCGATCCCGGCCGAGGCGAGAATACTCGTCCCGAGTTGCCGGACGCGATCGAAGAGCATCAGGATCGAGGCGGTGCCAAGGATGATGACGCCCGCGATGATGATTTTGCGAATGACCGAGACCTGGGTGTAGATCCGCCGCGCAGCCAGGTTATCTGCCACGTCGATCCGGTGCTCGCGCATCAGCGCGGCCTGCACCGCGCGCACCCCGCGGATGATGAGGTAGGACAGACTAACGACAAGCAAAATGCCGAAAACTTTTTGCGCCACCCAGGTCCAGCGTTCGGGCAGGCTGAGGAGCGGCAGGAGAAGGGTGAGCGCAAGGAGCGGGACGGCGAGCCGCAGGGTCTGGCCGACCACCGGCACGAGCACGTTGTTCAGGACACTGCCGGTCCGCTGCGCCCAGTGGCGCATCTGTTTTTCCAGCCCGCGGATGACCTGGAAAATGAGCCAGAGGACGGCGATGACGCGCCCGGCGTAGAGGATCGCGGTCAGGCCGTTGGCGCAGGCCTGACGCGTCGCTGCGGAGGCGATGCCGTCCACGATCGGCATGAAGGCGAGGAAACCGCCAACCACCCAGGCGAGAAGGGCGAGCGGTTTCCGCACGGCGGCGGCGGCGAGCGCGAGGAGCGATTGCGGTTCATCCGACTCGATCCGCCCGGCGCCCTTGCGCACGATCCAGAGAAACACGCTCGTCACCAGGCCGATAAGGAGGAGAGTGGCGATGGATGCCAGCAACCGCATCCGGGTAACGCGATCGAACACCGGCTTTTGCAGCCAGGTGTTGCCGTGGTTCTGCGCGAGGTTGTCGATCCAGCGGCTGTAGGCGACACCGGCGCCGTAAATTTTTCCGCGCTCCACCTCGGCCCGCTGCGCGGAAAGCGATTCCACCTGGGGCTGGCTGGCCCGGGTCGGAGAGGGTGCGGGCGTGTCCTGGCTCCAGGCAGGGAACGGCGTCAGCGCGCAGAACGCCGCCGTCGTTAGGCAGAGAAACCCGGTTCTCATCCGTCTCCCGATTCCAGGAGGATCGTGGCCAGTCCGCTCTGTTCGGTGTGGCTCAGGCTGATCCAGATGCGGCCGACGCCGCGCTCCTGCGCCATCTTCTCCGCGCCGCCGGTCAGGACGACAAACGGCTCGCCGCTTTCTCTTTTTTGCACGTCGAGATCGCGCCAGCCCATCGATTTTCCAATCCCGGTCCCGAAAGCCTTGGAAAGCGCTTCCTTGGCCGCGAACCGCGCCGCGAGATGGCGCGCCGGGAATTTCATCGATTGCGAATAGGCGATCTCGCCCGCGGTAAAGACGCGCTTCAGGAAACGCTCCCCGAAACGCTCGATCGAATTTTCGATCCGTGCGCAATCGACCAGGTCGATGCCGATTCCGATGATGCTCATCCGCGGTAGTTTTGCATCAAGGCGAGCATCTCGCTGACCGCGCTTTCGAGTCCGGTGAAAAGAGCGCGGGCCACGATCGCGTGGCCGATGTTCAATTCCACGAGGTGCGGGATCTTGTGAATGAGAGCGATGTTTCGATAATTGATGCCGTGCCCGGCGTTGACCTGGAGCCCGAAACTTGAGGCGCGAATCGCGGCCGCGCGGAGCCGTTCCAGTTCCTGTTGCTCGACCTTTTCGGTGTAGGCATTGGCCAGCGCGCCGGTGTGCAATTCCACGATATCGGATTCCAGTTCGACCGCCTCGTCGACCTGCTCCTTCTCGGGATCGATGAAGAGGCTGACTCGAATCCCCGCGGCGTGCAGACGGCGCATGGTGGGGGCCAATTCGCGCGCGTGCCTAACGAGATCGAGGCCGCCTTCGGTCGTGATCTCCTGGCGTTGCTCGGGCACGAGGCAGACTTCGTCCGGCTGCAGGCGGATGGCGAAATCGATGATCTCGGGCGTGTTCCCCATTTCGAGATTGAGCTTCGTCATGATGTTGGCCCGGAGGCGCTCGAGATCGCGATCCTGCATGTGGCGGCGATCGGCCCGGAGATGGGCGGTGATGCCGCTTGCGCCTGCGCGTTCGCAGAGACTGGCCGCGACCAGCGGATCGGGCTCGGCGTTCTTCGAGTCCGGCGTGGTCGCATAACGCGCCTGCCGGAGGGTGGCCACGTGATCGAGATTAACGCCGAGCTGCAGAGTGCCCATGAAACATTTCACTTAGGAGCGGGAGGCAGATGAAGCAAATTTGCGTGGCACATCTTCCCGCTGGGTAGCGCGCGCGTCCCGCGTGCTGGCGACGGCGTCCTGCCGCCGCGAACTTTTCCGTGCACGACCCGGAGAGCCTCCTTGCCACAATCTTCAAAAAAAGGTTCGTCGCGGCGGGACGCCGTGACCAGCACGCGAGACGCGCGCGCTACCCAGAGCAGATTGCCGCCGCTAAAGTTGGGGCAGGACCTCGAACTGGCTCATCAGCTTGAAGAGCTCGTAGCGATCGGTGATTTCTTCGGTCGTTAGGCGACGGAGCCGGTCGAGGCTGAAGGCTTCGACATTGAAACTCGCCAGCACGCTCCCGTAAATCACCGCCTGCCGGAGAAGCGCGAAATCGACCTCGCCCTCGCCCCGGCCTGCGAGGTATCCGGCCAGCCCGCCCGCAAAAGTATCCCCCGCCCCGGTCGGGTCGTGAATATCCTCGAGCGGATACGCGCCGCAGCTAAAAAAATCGTCCGGCCCGAAGAGGAGCGCGCCGTGCTCGCCTTTCTTGACCGCGACGTATTTCGGGCCCATCCGGCGAAGCGCGCGACCGGCCCGGATCAGGCTCGTGTCGCCCGTCATCTGGCGCGCTTCGCTGTCGTTCAGGATGAGGAGGTCGACCCGCGGGAGGAGCGCGTCGAGATCTTTCCGGGTCGTTTCAATCCAGAGATCCATCGTGTCGGCCACGACAAAACGCGGACGCCGGATTTGATCGAGCACATGCGATTGGAGTGAAGGCGCGATGTTGGCCAGGAGGACGAATTTTGTGTCGCGAAAATTTTCCGGCAGGTCAGGCGCGAAGTTCTCGAAAACATTGAGCGCAACCGATTTCGTTTCCCGCGTGTTCAGGTCCCACGCGTATTCGCCCGACCAGCGGAACGTCTCGCCGGCCGCGCGCTGCACGCCGCTCGCGTCGATCTTGCGCGATTTCCAGAATTCGAATTCGGACTCGGGAAAATCTTCGCCGACCACGCCGACGAGGTTGACCGGGGCAAAAAAACTCGCGCCGACCGCGGCGTAGGAAGCGGACCCGCCGAGCTGATCGGCGTGTTCTTCCACGGGAGTTTTGACGGTGTCGAGCGCGATGGAACCAACAACAAGAACGGACATGGGTTATTTCTGATTTCTGATTTCTGATTTCTGATTGAGCAGCCGTTTCGCCCCTCGAGTCGCGGCAGCGATGTCGGCGCTTTGCAGCAGTCCCGATACGATGACTGCGCGCCTCGCGCCAGCCGCTAAAACCGCAGGCAGGTTTTCCAGCTTGATCCCGCCGATGCAAAAAATTGGAAGACGCACCAGCTCATGCACCCGGCGGAGACCGTCGATCCCGATCGGCGTGTATTCCGGTTTCGTCGGGGTGGCAAAGAGCGGGCCAAAGCCGATGTAATCCGCGCCTTCCGCTACGGCGGCGGTCGCCTGCTCGACGCTGTGGGTCGATTTCCCGATCCAGCAAGCGCGCCCCACGGTTTGGCGCGCCTCCGCGATCGACCGATCGTCCTGCCCGAGATGCAAACCCTCGACCCCCACGTCGCGCGCAATCGCGGGATGATCGTTAATGATCAGCGGGACGCCGGCGGCGCTCGTCAGGGCGTGCAGCTTTTCGGCGAGGCGGGCGAGTTCGGTGACGCTCTGCGTTTTCCCTCGGAGCTGGATCAAATCCGCACCGCCCTGCAGCAAAGCCGCCGCCACCGCTTCCGCCTGCGCGGGCGCGACGTAGCCGAGGTCGAGGATCGCGTAGAGCCGGGCGTCTGCCAGGGCCTTCACGCCGGCGCGATCAATCGTGCAGACCGCCATTCGCCGGCCGCAACTCGAACGCCTCGGAGTTCATCATCCGGTCAACGAAACCGGTGTCGTAATTTCCATTCCGGAAATCGGCGTTGCGCATGATCGCGTTGTGAAACGGGATCGTCGTCTTGATGCCCGCGATCAGGTATTCGCTCAGGGCGCGCTGCATCCGGGCGATGGCCGACTCGCGGGTCGCGCCGACCGCGATCAATTTCGCGATCATCGAGTCATAGTTAGGCGGGACGGTGTAGCCGGTGTAGGCGTGCGAATCGATCCGTATCCCACGGCCGCCAGGCGCGTAGTAGAAATTGATTCGCCCAGCCGACGGCTGGAAATTGCGCGCCGGATCCTCGGCGTTGATCCGGCACTGGATGGCGTGAGAACGGGCCATCGGCTTCGCGACGTGGGGCGAAAGTTTGTCGCCGGCCGCGATGTGGATCTGCTCCTTCACCAGGTCGCAGCCGTAGACTTCCTCCGTAATCGTGTGCTCGACCTGGATGCGGGTGTTCATCTCGATGAAATAATAATGGCCCTTCTGGTCGACCAGGAATTCCATCGTGCCCGCGTTCGTGTAACCGACCGATTCCGCGAGCTTGACCGCGGCGTGGCCCATCCGCTTGCGCATCGTGGGCGTGAGCAAGGGCGACGGGCATTCCTCGATCACCTTCTGGTTGCGCCGCTGGATCGAGCAATCGCGCTCGCCGAGGTGCACGGTGTTGCCGTGGGTGTCGGCCATGATCTGGAACTCGATGTGGTGCGGGTTAATGATCAACTTCTCGATGTAAACTTCGGCGTTCCCGAAAGCCTTCTCCGCTTCCATCCGCGCGCCGTGGAAGCCTTGAACGAGACTCACTTCGTTATGCGCGGCGCGCATCCCGCGGCCGCCTCCTCCCGAGACCGCCTTGATCATGACCGGATAGCCGATCTTCTTCGCGACCTTGATCGCTTCGCTCTCGTTTTCAACAATGCCGTCGCTTCCCGGCGTCACCGGCACGCCCGCTTTGCGCGCCGCGGCCCGCGCAGAATTTTTGTCCCCCATCGCCCGCATCGCTTCGGGCGTCGGGCCGATAAACTTGATTTTGCAGCTCTCGCAGACCTCGGCGAAGTGCGCGTTCTCGGCCAGGAACCCGTAGCCGGGATGGATCGCGTCGACATCGCCCACTTCGGCCGCGCTCATGATGCGATCGATCTTCAGGTAGCTGTCGGAACTCGGAGCCGAGCCAATGCAGATCGATTCGTCGGCCAGTTGCACATGGAGCGAATCGACATCCGCCTCGGAGTAAACCGCGAGGGTGCGAATCCCGAGCTCTTTGCAGGCCCGGATGACACGGAGCGCGATTTCTCCGCGGTTGGCGATCAGAATTTTTTCAAACATGAAAGGGAACGCAAACCTCGAGCTTGCGGCGCAGAAAACGCAAGCTGGAAGCTTGCGCTACATTTACCTAACGAACCTTGAAAAGCGCCTGGCCGAACTGGACCGGCTTGCCGTTTTCCGCTACCACCTCGGCGATCGTGCCTTTCACTTCGGCCTTGATCTCGTTCATCACTTTCATCGCCTCGATAATGCAGACGACGGTGTCTTCGTTCACTTCCTGCCCGACGTCGATAAAGGGGGGTGACTCGGGCGAGGCGCCCCGGTAAAAAGTCCCGACCATCGGCGAGATGACTTCCTTACTCGCGGTCTCCGCCGCCGGCGCGCTCGCGGCCGCGGTGCCGGCTGGGTTCGCGGGATTGGCGGCGCCCGGAATCTGGCCCGGCGCGGCGGCCATCTGCGGCATCGTCGGAGCCGCGAAAACAGTTTGCTCCCCCGCGCCTTTTTGCAGCTTCAGGCGGAAGCCCTCCTTCTCCATCTCAAAGACAGAGAGGTCGTTTTTTTTCATCAGATCGATGATGGCTTTGATGTCTTTAAGTTCCAAAGGCGCTTCCTTTCCGGCGTTGGTGAGACGTTAGGTAAAGCGGTTTTGCGGGCGGGGTCAAGCCGGGCCTTTGCCGAAGCCGCAGGGAAGGTGCTCGCGCCGGTAATCGAAAATCTTCTCGAGCTGCGACCGGATGACGAACCGGTTCAGGAGGGCACCGAGCGGGCCGAGCGGCGGCTGGTAGGTGACCAGATCACGCACTTCCGTCCCGCCCTCCGGCAGGGCCCGGAAGAAATGTTCGTGGTGCCAGATGCGATACGGGCCGACCCGCTGCTCGTCGACGAAACGATGCGGCGCCTCGACGTGCACAATCTCGGTCAGCCAGGTGAGCGGGATGCCTAACAATGGCGAAACGGTGTATTCGATCATCAGGCCCGGATACACTTCCGGCGGCAGCGCGCGCTTGATTACGAAGTTCATCTCCGGCGGCGTGATCTTCTTCAAGTTGCGCGGATCGGAGAAGAAACGCCAGCATTCCTCCAGGCTCATCGGGACGGCCTGTTTTCGCTCGAGTTGGTAAATCGGCATCAGGACAAAACTTTGCTGACCGCGTGATCGCTCACCACTTTCCCATCGCGCATCTCGATCCGCCGCGAGGCGGTCTCGGCCACTTCCGCGCTGTGCGTGACGAGGATGAGGGTGGCGAATTTCTCCTTCGCGACCTGGCGCAAGAGAGTCAGCACCTTTCCCGCCGAGACAGTGTCGAGATTTCCGGTCGGCTCGTCCGCGATCAAAAGCGACGGCCTATGAACGAGGGCGCGCGCGATCGCGGTCCGCTGCTGTTCGCCACCGCTCAGCTGATGAATGAAATGCGTCGCCCGGTTCGTTAGGCCGACCATTTCCAGGAGCTCGTTCGCGCGGGTGTCGCTCTCCGCCAGCGGCACGCCTTGGAGGAGGAGCGGCAGGCTCACGTTCTCACGCACGTTCATCGTCGGGAGGAGATTGAAAAATTGAAAGACGAGCCCGAGCTGGCGCCGGCGAAAATTGGTCAGGGCGGCATCGTCCGCGGTCGTTAGGCTGAGTCCATCGACCACGATCTCGCCCGCGGTCGGCCGGTCGAGGCCGGCCATCAAATGGAGCAGAGTGCTCTTCCCGCAACCGCTCGGGCCGACCACCGCAACGAACTCGTGGCGCGCGATCTCGAGCGAGACGCCCTCGAGTGCGTGGACCGAGCGCTCGCCCGCCGCGTAATAGCGGTTAACGTTCTGCAGAGAGATCATGCCGGCTCATCTACCTTCGCCTGCGCCCCGCGCAAGGATGCAGCCAAAATTCCGCGTCATCGCGGAAACGGATGATTACCTCGTGGCCGACAAGCCGCCTTTCCTGCTCATTCATCCGAGCAAGCCCGATGGCACGCCCACCCTCTGGGCGGCGCTGCGCGAACTGCTCGCCTTCGAGCTGGTCAATGGCGGCCAGGTTTCGATCGTGAACCGGCTCGATCGCGAAACCAGCGGCCTCGTCCTGATCGCGAAAAACGCGGTCAGCGCGCGCCGCTATGGCCTCGCGATGGAGCGACGCCAGATCGAAAAGGAATACCTCGCGCTCGTCTGGGGCTGGCCGGGATGGCAGGGCACGCTGGTCGACGCGCCGCTCGCGCGCCAGGGCGATCACGCGCCCTCGGCCGTGTGGCTGAAACAGGCGATTCACGAAAAAGGGGCTCCGGCCGCGACCGAGTTTCGGGTCGAGGAACGCTTCACGCGGGAAGGAGAGAAGTTTGCCGTCGTTAGGGCGATTCCGCGCACCGGGCGAACGCACCAGATCCGGGTGCATCTGGCCCATCTCGGGCACCCGATTGTGGGCGACAAAATTTACGGGCCTAACGAGAAGCTTTACCTCCGTTTCATCAAGACCGGCTGGACCGACGAGCTGGAGCGCCAGCTTTTGCTCCCGCGGCACGCGCTCCATTCCGCACGCCTGCGCCTCGCCGGAGAGCTCGACTGGCAAAGCCCGCTTCCGCAGGACCTCGCCGGGTGGATGCGCGCGCAGCAAGGCGTCGGACGAGACGCGTTGTCATCCTGAAGCTGCGGAGCGGACAGCGCTCACCCCAAGTTTGTCATCCCGATCCGCCGCAGGACGGAGAGGGATCTCTCCCATGAAATGGACGTTTTCTCTTGATCGGGAGAACGCGGATTGCAATGGCGAGATCCCTCTCCGCGCTTCGCCGGTTCGGGATGACAACGCGCAGGGTGGGACGGGATTCTCGATCTCCCGCAGAACATTTTCGTGTTGCATGCGCCGCTCCCGCGGCGCCGGCACTCTTCGCGCTATTTCGACGGCGTGACCTTCAGATCCAGAATCCGGATCCGAATTCCACCGTCCATCTTGTGATCGGTGGCCAGCTTCAGCCCGCCTGATTCCTGATAATCTTCCCACGTTCCGCTCATTCCCTTTTCCCCTTTCGGCAGGTAGTCCCAGTGCGTCACCAGTTTGGTCGACGGATCGATGTAGAGCCGATATTCGTCGTTAGGCGTGAGCCCCACCTGCTCGAAACCGAGGCGTAACACTTCCCGTTTCACGCCATCCACCTCCTTCGTGCCTTCCTCCGTCACTTTCACACCGCGGTCCTTCAGTTTCAGCGGCGCGAGCAGCCAGTAGGAATCATTGACCCAGCGCGCGTAGCCGGCCTTGGCCGCTTCGTCCGTGCCGGGATCGGCCAGGTTCACGGTCACGTCCTTGTCTTTCCACTTCACGTGGTCGGTCTGCGCGGCGACGTCCCAATGATGCACCGCCGTGACCAGCGTCTTGCCTTCTTTCTCGACCGCGAAGGTAAAGTCGATCGACTTCACGTTAGGCCAATTCTCGCCCCCGCTCGCCTGCCAGACGGCCTGGGCAAGTTGCTCGCCGCTGGCCGCTTCCTCCGCCGCTTGGACGCTGTTGGAAAGGACGAGCCCGGCGGCGAAAAAAGGGAGGGCAAGGAATTTGTTCATGCGCGCAGCATCGCGAGGCGAGGCCTTCATTGCAATTGCAGCAACTCGAAATATGCTGCGGCCCTTTCATGAAATTCTTCCGGCTTGTGCTTTCCGTTTCCCTCTGCGCCACCGCACTCCTCGCACCCGAACTCCGTGCCGGCGAGGCGACCAGCGCCGAGGCCAAAAGCCCGCTCTTCGCCCCCGAACCGTTCGAGCCGCCCCATCTCGAGTTCGCGACCGAGACGGCTTATCTCCTGAGCTTTATTGGCAATCCCAACAACTACGAGATCGGCGCGCAGTTTTTCACCGCGCGGCTGCGCTGGGGAGTGAATCGTGATGATCACAGCTTCTTCCGCGGCTACAACCAGATCTATCTCCTCGCCATGGCCGAGCCGATTTTCCGCGGACCGGAGAATCGATACTTCGGCATCTCCGCCGGGTTCCGGCACGTTTTCGTCCAGCCCGGCTGGCGGTTGCAGCCCTATGCATCGGGCGGAGTGGGTCTGGGCTTCATCGATAGCACGGACGCATTTCGCCAGGGCCAAGGCCAGGATTTTACCTTCAACATCCTGACTCAGGTCGGCGTGGATTACCTGATCAATGACCATTGGAAAGTGAACGTGGGCGCGCTTTACCAGCATCTTTCCAACGCCGGCCAGTCCGATCCCAACCCGAGCCTGAACCTGGTCGGCCCGCAGTTCGGCGTGACCTTTTCGTTCTGATTCTCCTTCCTCCTGCTCATGCTCCTGCTCCTAATCTCCGTAAAGGAAACTTCCGAAGCAGCAGGATTATGAGCAGGAGGAAGGAGTAAACCGATGAGTGCGCCTAACGAAAACGTGCTGGTCGTAAAACGCGGCCTCTTCGATCAGCTCGGGAGTTTTCACGGGCTGAATTTTGAGCCGCAGCCTTATCTCGACGCGATGCTGGCGCGGGGGAACAATCATTTCCTGGCCCGGGCCAGCGCCGAGAACGATCCGACGCACAAACAGATCATCCCCTACGCCCTCCTCGCCTGCGGCGGCCGGGTGCTGCATTACGTGCGCGGGAAAAAAGCCGGCGAACAACGGCTCGTAGCCAAGGGCTCGATCGGGATCGGCGGGCACATGAACGACGAAGACGAATCGCTTTTTGCGTGGGACGAACAGGCCTACCGGGCCGGGGTCGAGCGCGAGGTGAACGAGGAAGTGCAGATCGAGACGACGTTCGTGGATCGGATCGTGGCTCTATTGAATGACGACACGACGGAGGTCGGCCGGGTGCACCTGGGGGTAGTCCACGTCTTTCGACTCGCGGAAGCAAAGGTGCAAAAGCGGGAAGCGATGATCACCAATCTGGCCTTCCTGACCAAAGCCGAGCTGGAGGAACGACGCGAGAATTTGGAAACGTGGTCGCAGATCTGCGTCGACAATCTCGACCGATTGCTGGCCTGAGCGAATTTCCAGCCTAACGACTCCGACGGCCGTGTTGTCCTCCCAGTCCGGCGACCCCGCAAGGAGCGGCGGTTTGTAACCGCCGAGGGCGATTGCAAACCGCCCTTCTTTGTCCTGCATAGACCGCGTCTATGCGCCGCTTTTCACAGCGGCGTCGTGCGCCGGCGGCGTCCTATGGCCTGGTCTCGCAGGCGCATGTCCAGAGGAGCGGATCGAGTTCCGCGCGCGCGCGTTCCGCCAGGGAATCGGCTTTCACAGCCTGCTGGAGTACCGCAAACATGGTCGAGCCGGAACCGGACAGGAGCGCCGCGGCCACCTCGGGTTGCTCGCGCAACCAGCCTTTCATGCGCGCGAGGAAAATGTGCTTCTCGAAGACCGGCCGCTCGAGGTCGTTCTGCAATGTGAGTGCGCCCACGGTTTGCGGCCCATAGTCAACGCCCGGCACCTCGCGCGCATCCCGCCACGCCCGATAAGCCCACGGCGTGGGAATCCCGAACTCCGGCTTGAAGAGCAGCAACGAAAGCCGCGGCAGCCCAGCGTGCGGCTCCACGATTTCCCCGCGTCCGCGGCAGCGCGCCGCGCCCTGCGCGAGAAAGAACGGCACATCGGACCCGAGCGCCGCCGCCAGCGTCGTTAGGCGAGCCGGCGTCACCCTGCTGCCCTGGAGCGCATTCAGGCCGAGAAGCGTGCTCGCGGCATCACTGCTCCCGCCGCCCAGCCCGGCGCCGTGCGGGATCCTTTTCCGCAACGCAATCCGCACCCGCGGCTCCTCCCCGATCTCGGCAAAAAAACTGCGCGCCGCTCGCACCACCAGATTCTCTTCGCCCGCCGGCAGGGTCGGGTCGTCAGAGTGAAAAACGAGGTCCCCCGCCGAGTCGTCAGGCTCAATCGTGAGCTCGTCGCCTAACGAAACCGGCGTCATCAGGGTGTCGATCTCGTGAAAACCATCGTCGCGCCGGCGCAGAATGCGAAAGGATAAATTGATCTTCGCGGGCGCGAAAAGTTGCATAGGTTCCCGCAACCCTGTGGGGAACCGCATGAACTGGCAAGCCGCTCCAAGCAATCCGCGCGAACGCATCATCGTCGCGCTCGACGTCCCGGCGGGCGACGAGGCGCTCGCGCTCGTTCGCCGTTTCGCGCCGCACCCAGGCCTTTTCAAGATCGGGCTCCAGCTCTACATTGCGGCCGGGCCCGGAATCGTGCGCGCGGTCCGCGATCTCGGCGGCTGGATATTTCTCGACCTGAAACTGCACGACATCCCGCACACCGTGGCCCGCGCGGTCGAGAGCGCGAGCTCGTTAGGCGTGGAAATGCTCACCCTGCACCTGGGCGGCGGCCGCGCCATGACGGAGGCGGCGGTGGCTGCCGCGGCGCCCGGCCTGCTCCTCCTCGGGGTGACCGTTTTAACCAGCTCCGACGAAGCGACCCTGCGCGAAGTGGGCGTGCACTCCGCGATGGAAGAACAGGTCCTGCGCCTCGCGCAACTCGGGAAGGAATCCGGGATCGGCGGAGTCGTGGCCAGCCCGCTCGAGATCGCGCCGCTCCGCCGCACGCTCGGTTCCGAAATCAAAATCGTCACGCCCGGGATCCGGCCGGCGGGTGCGGCGGCGGGTGACCAAAAACGCACCCTCACGCCGGCGGAAGCGCTCCGGGCCGGCGCCGATTTCCTCGTTATCGGCCGGCCAATCACGGGGGCGCCCGACCCGCGCGCGGCACTCGAGCAGATTGTGGCCGATGCGGTTTGAGCGCCTGCTCGTGTGCGACGACCGTGCACCCGCGAGCGCGGCCTTGAACATGGCGATCGATGAGGCCCTGCTCGAAACGGCGACAGAGCCGATCCTGCGTTTCTACGGCTGGCGACGGCCCGCCCTTTCCTTTGGCTACTTTGGGAAATTAGCCGAGCTCGGCGCCGCCGCGGAAAACCGGGAACTCGTCCGGCGCTGGACCGGCGGCGGAAGCGTTCCGCACGGCGCGGACCTGACCTATTCGCTCGTGACGCCAGCGAGCGAGCCCGCTTCGCGCGAAGGCCCGAGGGCCATCTACGCGGCTATCCACGGAGCGATCCGCGACGCGTTAGAGGCCCAAGGCGAGGCGGCGCAACTGGTCTCCGCAGCCGCGCCGAAAATCTCCGACGCCTGTTTCGCCAACCCGGTGCGCGATGACGTCCTTCTGCGCGGCCGCAAGATTGCGGGGGCCGCGCAACGCCGGACCCGTGCTGGTTTCCTCCATCAGGGCAGCATCCAACTCCCCGACCTGCCCGTATCCTTCCGCAAGCGCTTTGTTTGCGCGCTGGCCGACGAGGTGAAGTGGGTGGAATTGCCGCCCCGCATCCTCGCTCGAGCTGCGCAATTGGCCGCCGAAAAATATGGCACCGAAGAATGGCTCCGGCGATGCTGAAGCGGCCGGTCTGCAGCTTTGACATTAAAAGCCGACCTTCTATCCTGCGCTTGTGAAAATTTCCGCGAACTCAGCCGCCACCACCACGAGCGTGGCGGGTCCGCTGAGTCGCGTCTTCGAGCCCGTTCGAGCGCAACTCGAAGAAGTCGATCGCCGCATCACCGCCCAGACAACCGCTTTCGATCCGGCGATTGAAGGCTACGTCGCCTACGCGATCGGCGGCGGCGGGAAACGCCTGCGCCCGCTCGTCGCACTCCTGAGCGGCGGGGCGACCGGCACGATCGCTTCCGGCCATGTCGATCTCGCGGTCATCGTCGAGCTGATCCACCTCGCCACTCTCGTGCACGACGACATCATGGATGACGCGGAACGCCGTCGCTCCCAGCCGACGGTCAACGCGCGCTGGGGCAATTCCCTCAGCGTCCTGCTCGGCGACGTCCTCTTCTCGCATGCGTTAAACCTGGCGACCGATTTCGAGGACACCAACATCAGCCGCAAGATCGCGCGAACCGCGACGGAAGTTTGTTCCGGCGAAATGATCCAGACGCAGCGGCGCTTCGACCTGCAACTTTCGCGCGAAGAATACTTTCGGATCATCGGGATGAAAACCGGCTCGCTTTTCGCCTGCGCGGCGGAACTGGGCGCGACCATCAGCGGGGCGAGCGACGACGTGGTCGCGCGGATGCAATCCTTCGGCGCGAAGATCGGCACCGCGTATCAGATTTACGACGATTGCCTCGACATCGCGGGGACGGAAGCGGAAACCGGGAAGACGCTCGGGACCGATCTGCGCAAAGGCAAACTGACCCTGCCCGTGCTCACGCTGCTCGAATCCGCTTCGGCGTTCGACCGCGAACGCTGCTGCGCCCTCGTCCTGGAAGGGAAACTCGCCGAGGTCACTGCGCTTCTTCAGAACGCCCCCGCGCAGGGCGCGCTCGGCACCTCGATCGAGACGGCCGCGGAATTGATCCGCGATGCGCAGGCCGAGCTCGCGCCGCTCGGGTCCAACCGTTACGTCGATTCGCTCTTCGGTTTGGGCGAAGCCCTGCACGAGCTGCTCGAACAATTGCGCAGCTGATTTCCACCCGGACACGCCGGACCTCCTCGCCCGCGATATGACGGCGCAGCTAAAAATCCGCGAGATGCCGGCGGAAGAACGTCCGCGGGAAAGACTGGCCGCGCGCGGCGCGAGCGCTTTGAGCGACGCCGAGCTGATCGCGATCCTTTTGCGCACCGGAGTGGAAGGGAGCAACGCGGTCGAGGTGGCGCGACAATTGATCAAAAAATTCGGTTCCCTCGATGCGCTCAGCCGTTGTTCGGTGAAAGAGCTCGCCGGAATCAAGGGCATCGGTTTCGCCAAGGGCGCGCAGCTGGCCGCGGCTTTCGGACTCGGCCAGCGCCTGGCCCGGGAAAAACGCGCAGACAAAAAAATCGACACGCCGGAGCGCGTCTACGAGCTGCTCGGGCCCGAGATGCGGGCCCTGCACAAGGAAGCGCTCCGCATCATCCTGCTCGATACGCGTTACAACTTTCTCCGGATCGAGGAGATCTCGTTAGGCAGCGTGAACGAGAGCATTGCCCATCCGCGGGATGTCTTCCGCCCGGCCCTGATTTATTCCGCCTACGCCGTCGTCGTGGTGCACAACCATCCCTCGGGCGATCCCTCCCCCAGCCAGGCCGATCACAGCCTCACCCGGCGCCTGCGCGAGGCGGCCGAGATTTTGCAGATTAAGCTCCTCGACCACGTCATCATCGGCGCGCCCGCGGAAGGCCGGCAGCCTTATTTCAGCTTCAAGGAAATGGGGGTGCTGTGAAGATTCATCCCAGCGCCGTCGTCGACCCGGGCGCCCGCCTCAGCGAAGGCGTCGAGATCGGCCCGTTCGCGGTCGTCGGGCCGGAAGTAGAAATCGGGGCGCGCACCATCGTGCAGTCGCACGTCGTGCTCGAAGGCGTGGTCCGGCTCGGCGCGGACAACCAGATCGGGCACGGCGCGATCCTTGGCGGAGTGCCGCAGGATCTCGGTTTCAAGGCGAACACCCCGAGCCTGGTCGAGATCGGCGATCGCAACGTGATCCGCGAATACGTCACCATTCATCGCGGAACTGCGGCGCACTCGGCGACCCATCTCGGTCACGATAATTTCCTCATGGCCGGCACGCATCTCGGCCACAACTGCGCGATCGGGAACAATGTCATCATCGCGAACAACTGCCTCCTCGGCGGCCACGTCACGGTCAACGACGGCGCTTTTCTCGGCGGCGGCTGCGTCTTCCACCAATTCATGCGCATTGGGCGGCTCGCGATCACGCAGGGCTCGGGCGGTTTTGGAAAAGATATCCCGCCCTTCGTCGCCGCGGCCGGGATCAACACGGTCGTCGGGCTCAACGTGGTCGGGCTGCGCCGGGCTGGTTATGGCGCGGAGAATCGCTCCGAGATCAGGGCGGCTTTTCGTCTTCTTTACGAGAGCGGGCTCAATGTCAGCCAGGCCCTGGCGCGGGCGGGCGAGCGGTCCTGGTGCGAGCCGGCGCGGGAATTCTTCGCCTTCGTCACCGCGGCCAAGCGCCGGGGCATTTGCGCGTTGCGCCGACAGCGCGACGATCGTTAGGGCGCCGGCGTCGCGGTCGGGAGCGAGGGTTCGTTCACCTTAATCCCAAACTTGGTCACGATCCGTTGCGCGGTCTCGTCCGTCTTGGAAAGATCGACCAGACCGCGGACCAGTTTCTCGAGACTGGCCTGGACGCGCTTCGCTTCGTCGACCAGGCGGACCTGCTGTTCCTGCAACTGCTGCGTGCTTTGCCGGGTGACAATTGCGATGTGAATCTCCCACGAGAAAACAAGGAGCAGGCTGACGCCCATGAGCAGGACCGGCCAGAAGCCGTGGTAAGTCGGCTCGTAATGGATCGCGGTCGGCTGGATGTGAGGTTCCTGGTCCATCGTTAGGGCGCGGACGGGGCGGGCGCTTCCGTGGAAACGGTAAAGCCGTTGGCTTTGAGCAGGTCGCGTATTTTCTCGTCGGTCTGCGAAGCGGCCGCCATCTCGCGGACCAGGTTCGAGCCGATCTGCTGGCTGACCGCGCCCTTGTTGATCGCGGTCTGCTGAGTCTGCACCGTTTCCTGCAGTTTCCGGTTCTGCCGGGCAAAGACGATCGTGACCAGGCTGAGGCAGACGCAGGCCAGGCCAATCGTGAGCAAGAGAAGAAATTGCCAGCGCTTCATCGGCCTGACGGATAGCAGACGCGAAGTTGGGGCGTCAACGGAAAAGGCCGTGGGGCGCGGAGACGGCCACGGTAGTGCAAGACTCCGTCGAGCGGGAGGAAGTGTCTTTGCGCCAACGCGCTCCCTCGCCCGACAGAGTCTCGCCCTACCGAAGGAGCAGCCCTGGCGATCGTTACTCCAGTGCCAATAACGCCAGCATCCGGCCGGTCTGCCCTTTCTCGACCCGGTAGGAATAATAGTGCTCCAGATCGCAGGCAGTGCACTGGCCGGCGTCATGCACTTTTTCCACACCAGCCGCGTGCACCTGACGGACGATCTCGGCCGCGAAGTCGACTTCATAATGCGGCGGCCGGATGCAGGGACTGAGCTGCACAACGAGGTCGCGCGGCTCCGAAGAAAAATGTTCCCCCATCAGTGCAATGGCCTGCGCGGTGATCGTCTGCTCGGTCCCTTTCTTTCCCGAATGCACCAGCCCGATGGCGCGCCGGACCGGGTCGACCAGGAAAACCGCGCAACAATCCGCAACATAAATGCCTAACGAAACCCCGGACAGATTCGTGACCAGGCCATCCGCCGCCGCGAAGCAGTGCGGTTGCGGCTGATCGACAAGCGAGACCGAGCCGCCGTGCACCTGTTCAGCGGTGACGAACGCCCCGTCCGCGAAACCGCCTTCCGCGCGAATCGATTGATGAATCGTCTCGAGCCGGGCGAGCGCCTCCTCCCGGTCAGTCGCAACATCAAGCCCCGGGATGCGCCTGACGAAGCCGTGCCGCACCCTGGGAAGAGCGCTCAGCGCCGCGAAAGATTCGACCGGCGATTCCGCGTCGAATCGCACTTATTTCGGCGAAGGCTTGACCGTGCGCGTCTCGGTCGTCGTCGTCATCTTCGTCTCGCGCCGACGGCGGGTCAGCGGATCGTCGAAGGTGTCGTGATAAATCGTGTCCGTGGCGGTGACGCGATCGAACTCGGCCAGGTCAGCATTGTAACTAAAGAGCGCGGAGAGCCGGGTCGACTGCGCCTGGGTGAGCGCGACCTGCGCATTCAAAACATCGAGCTGCACGCCCGCGCCGACGCCGAGCCGGGCGCTGGCGAGCCGGAGCGCCTCGCGCGCCTGATCGACATTCTTCGCCTGGCTCTGATAGAGTTCCCGATCCTGCTGTAAATTGGCGTAGGCCTGCTGAACTTCAATTTCGACCTGCCGAACCGCATTGTCGTAAGCGATCTTGGCCTGACTCAATTGCGCCCGCGCCTGCTTCACTTTCCCGGCCGTCGCCAGCCCGTCGAAAATCGCCCAGGAACCGGTGAGTCCGAAGAACCAGCCTTCCGCGACGTCGCGCAGGTTCGAGGAAAAAAAAGGGCTCTGGTACTGATAGCCGCCATTCAAGCTTACGCTCGGCTGATACCCGCCGAGTGCCACGCTGACCTGCTGGACCTGGCTCAAAATATTGGCCCGCTGTTGTTTTAGAAAGGGCCGCCGCTCCTTGGCTAACCTGACCGCAACATCAATGGGCATGTCGC
Organism: Chthoniobacterales bacterium; assembly: GCA_038233495.1. Lineage (GTDB taxonomy): Bacteria > Verrucomicrobiota > Verrucomicrobiia > Chthoniobacterales > UBA10450 > Palsa-1392. The sequence continues at coordinate 26,587 of JBBSLW010000009.1, forward strand.
GCTGCCGAAAAGTCAGCTCGCCTCTTACCTCGAGCGGCGGCGAAGCGCCCCGGGCCGGATTGAAATCGAGCCCAATCGTCCTCGCGAGTTGCAGTTGCGCGATGCGTAAATTGTTCCGCGCAGTGATCAGCGCCGGCTCCTGATTGGTCCGTGCCACTTCCGCCTGCAGGACATTGAACCGCGGCACGGTGCCGGCCTCGAAGCGGTTCTGTTGGTCTTTCAATTGGCTCTCAAGCAAATGCACCGATTCCTCCTGCACCCCGATTAACTCCTTGTTTAGAATCACCTGGTAAAATTGCTGACGCACCGTGGCGAAGACCTGATCAATCGTATTACGCAAAGCGAAGAAGCTGCTGTCACTCGCGGAGGAAGCGGCCTTGATCGCCGGAATGACTGAGCCGTTGTAGAGCAATTGCGTGGCCGTAAAGCGCAGATCGTAGAAGGTATCAGTGCGTGTAAAACCGCCAGTGCTCCCCCCGCCTCCGCCAAGAGTCCCGCCGGGAACGGGCGGGGGCGTCGCGTTGGGCGCACCGGAGAAAGTCAAGCCGTTGATGAAATTCGGATCCGTTTTTGTATAAGTGCCAGTAGCCGCGAGGTTCGGCAAAGCCTGGGCGCGGATTTCAACGACCACACCGCGCGTCCGGCGAATCTCCTCCCGGGCCGTGAGGATGTCGGGATTGCGCCGCAGCGCCGTCTGCACAGCTTCATCAAGCGTAAAAGTCGGAACCGTCGAGCCATTGATCCGTGGCGAGCCTTTCAACCGCATCGAATTCTCCGACCCTGCAAAAATTGTGGCATTGAAGATTACCCCGCAAAGAGTAATCACTGTCAGTGTCTGGAGCGACGATCTGGAAACGGGACGAGACCGGCAGAGGCGCTCGCGGGGATAATTGGCGGACGAATCGGCTGCCTCCGCCGGGTTGCGACTCATTTTTTTTGGCAGTAATCGTATATCTTGCTGTAGATCTGCAACCACGATTTCTGCTCACCCGGGGAAAGGTGGGCCATCATCTTGAGGAGGTTGCAAATCATCTCCTCACGGATGCGCCGGACAAGCGCCGACCCGCGCGGGGTGATGCAAACCATCACCTTGCGCCGGTCATCAGCGGCGTGGGAACGCATGACATAACCAAGATTTTCGAGCCGCGCGACGAGCCCGCTGGCGGCGGCGGTGGTGTGCCCCATTTTCCGCGCAATCGCGGACATCATCAGCACCTCCTGGTGGTCGAGGTAGGTGAGGAGGAAGAACTGCGGGAAAGAGACGTTTCCCGGGGCGAGTTCTTTCGAGAGATTGAGGATGAAGCAGCGCTGCATCTCCATGATGATGTGCGCCAAACGCTCGGCATCGGCGCGCATTTCGTCCGCGTCGTTTTCGAAATAAGTGCTGGCCGCTCCCATCTTTAACCGGGCTAAACTATGAGGAGGAACTGGAGTGTCAACCGGCGGCCGGCGACCGCGCCCGATCCCGGAGAGGCCCGCGCGAAGGCTTGCAGCCGGAAACCGAAAATGCTTCTCTCGACCGCCGCGACCGACTAAACCCGTGCGCGCGCCAACCGCAAAGGTGACCTTACGATGCCGCTGAGCCCGAAACGCCGAAGAACTGGCCGCCAACCTCGCCGAGATCGCGCCGCCCTACAGCGAGCAACAGGCAATCGTCGAATCCTCCCGCTGCCTCTTTTGTTTCGACGCGCCCTGCATCGCGGCCTGCCCGACCGGCATCGATATCCCGGCTTTCATCAAGAAAATCATGACCGGCAACCTGATCGGCGCGGCCCGCACCATTTCACCGCCAATACCCTCGGGGCGAGCTGCGCGCGGGTCTGCCCGACCGAGGTGCTTTGCGAAGGCGCCTGCGTCATGCTCGATCGCGACAGCGATCCGATCAAAATCGGCCGGCTCCAGCGCCACGCGACCGATCACGTTTCCGAAAACGGAATCCAAGTCCTGAAACCGGCTGCGAAAAAATCCGGTAAACGCATCGCGGTCATCGGCGGCGGACCCGCCGGGATGGGTAGCGCGGCGGAGCTGGCGCAGATCGAGCATTCCGTCGTATTCTTCGAGCGCAAACCGAACGCCGGCGGACTCAACACCTACGGGATCGCCTATTATAAGATGAAGCCGGAAGTGAGCCTCGAGGAGTCGAGCTGGTGAAATCGCTCGGGGTGGAATTTCGCTGCGGTGCCGCCACCATCCCGATCATCGCAAAACTGACTCCTAAATATCACCGACATCACCGCCGCCGCGCGCGGCGCCCGGCGCGGCGGAGCGAACGCCATTTCGCTCATCAACACGATCAACAGCATCACCCAGGTGAACCTCGACAACTTCGTGCCGGAGCCGTTCGTCGGCGGGCTCAGTTCGCATGGCGGCTATTGCGGCCCGGCGGTGAACCCGATCGCGCTCAACATGGTGCAATCATGCGCTTCCGATCCCGAGGTTCGCCTCCCCATTTCCGGCATCGGCGGGATCAGTACCTGGCGCGACGCGGCCGAGTTCATCGCGCTCGGCTTGACCACCGTGCAGGTCTGCACCGCAGTCATGGATTACGGATTCCGCATCGTCGAAGACATGATCGACGGCCTTAACGATTACCTCGATTCGAAAGGTTTCCGGAGCCTCGACGAACTCCGCGGCCGCGCTGTCGACACCGTCCGGCGCTGGGAAACGCTCGACCTTAACTACAAGCGGCTCGCCGAGATTGATTACGGGAAATGCATCGGCTGCAACCTCTGCTACATCGCCTGCGAAGACGGCGCGCACCAAACCATCGCCCTGGCCGATCCCGCCGGCTACGGCCTCGGCCCCGGCCGCGTCCCGGGCAAACCGGTGCCCGAAAATCAAGGAAGCGGAATGCGTCGGCTGCAATCTCTGTTCGTTAGTCTGCCCGGTCCACGGCTGCATCACAATGGTCAGCGTCGAGACCGGGCTCGACCGGCTCGCTTGGGCCGATTACCAGAGCGTTTCCGCCACATCCCTGATGCGGAAGTGATCAGTGAATAGTGAATAGTGAATAGTTATGAAAGGCGCCGCGACGAAACACCGATCACCAATCACCGATCACCGTTCACGTTCCCCTCTTCTCCCCTGTCCCGTCTTCGTCGGCGGCGCATGGCGCGAGATCACTGGCCTTGAAACATCGCCGGTCTATAATCCGTCGCGCGGCGAAGTGATCTCGGAGGTGCCGATGTGCGGCGTCGATGTTGTCAACGAAGCGGTCGAAGCCGCAGCCGAAGCTTTCCCCGCCTGGCGCGACACGCCGCCGGTCGAACGCGCACGGCTGTTCTTTCGTTACCGCCAGTTGGTCGAGGAAAATTTCGATCGGATCTGCCAGTTGGTCGCGCGCGAACACGGCAAGACGCTGGCCGAAGCGCGCGGCAGCGCTTATCGCGGGATCGAAAATATCGAGTACGCCTGCGGCATTCCCACCCTCCTGATGGGCGACACGCTCGAGAACATCGCGAGCGGGGTTGATTGCGAGACGATCCACCAGCCGTTAGGCGTGTGCGTCGGAATTACGCCCTTCAATTTCCCCGCCATGGCCCCTATGTGGATGTTCCCGCTCGCCCTCGCCTGCGGCAACACCTTCGTCCTCAAGCCGAGCGAAAAAGTCCCGCTGACCGCGAATTTCCTGATCGAGCTGCTCGAGAAAGCCGGCCTGCCCAAAGGCGTCCTCAATGTCGTCCACGGCGGCCGCGCCTGCGTCGACGCGCTTCTCACCCATCCAAAGGTGCGCGCCATTTCCTTCGTCGGCTCATCTCCCGTCGCGAACCACATCTTCGAAACCGGCACCCGCCACGGGAAACGCGTCCAGGCCAACGGCGGCGCGAAAAATTACATCGTTATCATGCCGGACGCCGATCTCTCGCGCACGGTCGAGGCCGTCTCCACCGCCGCCTTCGGCTGCGCCGGCGAACGTTGCATGGCCGGCTCGACTGCGCTCACCGTCGGCGCCGCGGCCGACCGTCTCCTGCCCTCGCTGGTCGAGGCCGCGCGCGCGATCAAAGTCGGCCCGACCGATGTCAAAGATCAGCCCGACATGGGCCCGGTCATCACCGCGCAGCATCGCGACCGGGTCATGAGGCTGCTCGCCAGCGGCGAAAACGAAGGCGCAAAAATCCTCTGCGACGGCCGGAGCGCTAAAGTGAGCGATGCGCCTAACGGGTTCTTCATGGGCGCCACGATCGTCGACCAGGTCGGGAACGAGATGACCCTGGCCCGCGAGGAAGTCTTCGGCCCGGTTTTGAACGTTATGCGGATGGATGACCTCGATCAGGCCATCGCGCTCGCGAACAAATCCGCCTACGGCAACGGCACCGCCATTTTCACCAACTCCGGCAAAGCCGCCCGCGAGTTCAAGCACCGGGTCAAAGCCGGGATGGTCGGGATCAACGTCGGCGTGCCCGCGACGATGGCG
>JBBSLW010000010.1:0-28557 GCA_038233495.1 Chthoniobacterales bacterium
AGCACGAAGGCCCGGCCGACACTGCGCGAGATCCAGTAAGTGATCGCAGCCCCGAGGTAGGAACCGAGAGTGCCGGCCAGAATCACGCCGGTGTAGCTGAGATCGCCCCGCGCGGCGAGGAATGCGGCCGGCGGAATCACGATTTCGCTCGGGACGGGAAAGATCGAGCTCTCCATCGCCATCAAGACGATAATGCCGAGGTAACCTCCGTGCAGGACCCAGCCGAACCAAATTTCAAGTAAATGATGCATCGGAAAAATGCGAATTGCAGAATGCGGATTGCGGAATAGAACCGACGAAGCGCGAAGCATGCCTTTCATTCCGCATTCCGCAATCGACAATCCGCTTGACCATGATCTACCGACGCGTGCTCCGTTACTACCGGCCCTTCCTAGGGTCGACCGTCGCGGGCCTGCTCCTCTCCCTCCTCGCGATCGCGGTAAATTTGCTCAAGCCCTGGCCGTTCAAGTTCATCGTCGACCAGATTCTCCCGGCCGATTCCACCTTCCGGGCCACGCACCCGGATTGGCGGCGCTACCTTCCCCTGCTCTGCCTCGCGCTCATCGGACTGCAAGTCGTCTGGGGAATTCTTAACCTCCTCACGAACTATATCTTCGTAAAGATCGGGCTGCAGGCGCTGCTCAAGTTGCGAACTGATCTCTACGCCTATCTGCAATCGCTCTCGCTCAAGTATCACGACGCGCGGCGCTCAGCCGATTCGAGCTTCCGCGTGGCCTATGATTCGCAGGCAATCCAGACGATCTACAACAAAGGATTCACCAACATCTTTGGATCGGTCATCACGCTCGTCGGGACGTTCTCCATCATGCTGCAGCTCGATTGGCAGCTGACGCTGCTGTCGTTAGGCATCGTTCCCCTCATCGTCGGCGCGATTTACTTTTTCGCCGATCGCATTCGAACGGAATCAACTTCCATCCAGGAACAGGAGAGCGCGGTCCTGGCGCAGGCCCAGGAAGGCCTCAGTGCGGTGCGCATGGTGCACGCGTTCGGGCGGGAAGATTTCGAGGTCTCGCAGTTCCACCAGCGGGCGCAGCAAAGTCTGCAGGCCAACCTCCGCCTCACCCTCACGAATGTGAAAAGCGCGCTCGTCATCAGCACCCTGATGGTGATCGGGACCGCGGCCATGTATTACCTCGGCACGCTCCACGTCCTCTCCGGCACGCTCACGCTCGGTTCGCTCCTCGTTTTCAGCGCTTACCTGCTCATGCTCTACCAGCCGCTCGAGGCGCTTACTTATACGGCCTGGGCAATGGAGGGCGCAACCGCCGGCGCGCGCCGCTGCTTCGAAGTGCTCGACCGCGAAGACGACGTGCGCGATGCGCCTGGCGCCGTCGAGATCACCGAGACTCGGGCTGCGATCAACTTCGATCATGCTCGCTTCGCCTACGACGAAAAGAATCCCGTCCTCGACGACATCGATCTCCAAATCTCGCCTAACCAAATCGTCGCCCTCGTCGGCGGCACCGGCGCCGGCAAAAGCACCCTGCTCAGTCTCGTTCCGCGCTTTTACGATCCGAGTGGAGGCGTGGTCTCGCTCGACGGTCGCGACCTGCGCGAAATCACGAAGAAATCACTCCGCTCCCAGATCGCGATCGTCCTCCAGGACACGCTTCTCTTCTCCACCACCATCCGCGAGAACATTGCCTACGGCCGGCCCGGAGCGACCGACGCGCAGATTCGCGAAGCGGCGCAGCGCGCGCAGGCGGATGAATTCATCAGCCGGTTGCCTAACGGATACGAAAGCACGGTCGGCGAACGCGGCGGGCACCTCAGCGTCGGGCAGCGTCAGCGAATCGGAATCGCGCGCGCCTTTTTGAAAGACGCACCCATCCTCCTCCTCGACGAGCCCACTTCCGCGCTCGACCCCACGACCGAAGCCGCCATCATGGGAACGATCAAGGAACTGATGCACGGCCGCACCACCCTCATCGTCACGCACCGACTCGCGACCATTCACAACGTCGACCAGATCGTCGTCCTCGAGCATGGCCGCATCGTCGAATGCGGCCGCGGCCCCGAGCTCGTGGCGCAGGGCGGCGCCTACGCCAAACTTTACACCGCGGGAAATTACCCGGACTGATCCGCGAAGCGCACGAAGCAGGCATGGATAAAACGAATCTTCGTGAACTTCGTGCGCTTCGCGATTAAAACCTGCCACGCATGAGCAACGTCAACCGCGAACGCCGGGTCGAGTCTGATTGGTGGGCCGACCCGATCCCGCCCCGCGTTCATTTCGGCGCCGGTTTTTATTGCGAGACCGCACAGATCTTTCGCTTCATGCGCAGCGAACATGAAGATGCGGTGCAGCTCGGCGATTACGTTTCCTGTTACGCCGGCTGCTCCTTTGCCATTGGCAAGAACGGGCGCTGCAAGGTCGGCGATTTCACCCTCATGAATGGCGCCCTCGTCATGGCTGAGGAGTTGATCGAGATCGGGAGCTACTGCCTCATCTCCTGGAATGTCGGGATCGCCGACTCCGATTTCCATCCGATCGACCCGGGCCAGCGCCGCCAGGACGCGCTCGCCCTCGCCCCCTATTACAAAGAGCGTCCACCGCGCCCGCCGATTCGCACCGCCCCCGTCCGCATCGCCGACAACGTCTGGATCGGGATGAACGCGGTCATCCTGAAAGGCGTCACGATCGGCGAAAACGCGGTCGTCGCGGCCGGCTCGGTCGTTTCGAAAAACGTGGCGGCAAATACCGTCGTGGCGGGTAACCCAGCGGTCGTAGTCAAGCATTTGGAAGCCACGGATGCACACCGATTAAACACCGATCAATCAGCCTAAGAGGCATGCCTCTTCTCTTCATCCGTGTTCCATCCGTGTTCATCTGTGGCTAAAGATCCGCCATGAAACGCAGACGCATTGTCGTGATGGGTTTCATGGGCGGGATGCCGATCGCCGGCGTCATCTGGCAGCACATCCATTACATCGTCGGCCTGCAGCGACTCGGGCACGATGTTTACTACATCGAGGATTCGGCGCGCATTCCCTATAATCCGCAGACCTTCGACACGAGCGAAGACTTCACCTACGCCGCGCAGATTCTCGGGCAATTGGCGAACGAGTTTGGCTTCGAAAATCACTGGGCTTTTTGCGCCCGCTATCTCCCGGAGAAACCGACCGCCGGATTGCGCCTGACGAAAATTCAGCAGCTCTACCGCGAAGCCGACGCCATTCTCAACGTCTGCGGGACCCAGGAATTCAACGACGACCTCCTCCAGAGCGACGCCATTCTTTATCTCGAGAGTGACCCCGGCGTGGAGCAGATCAAGGTCGACCAGCGCGTCCGGCCGACGATCGACTACCTGAGCAAACACCGCGCGCTTTTCACCTTTGGCGAGAACATCGGGACCGACCGCTTCCCGGTGCCGTTGCATCGATTGAAGTGGCTTCCGACCCGCCAACCGGTCGTGACCGATCTTTGGAAAACCGTCCGCCCGCCCGCGCCGACCGCGGTTTTCACCTCGATCGCAAACTGGTCGACGAGCGGCCTGAAAGACATCGAATGGCGTGGGGAAAAATATCTCTGGAGCAAATCGCGCGAGTTCCTTCGTTTCGTCGCCGCGCCGAATAAATCCGACGAACCCTTCGAGCTCGCGACCGACATCAAGGAGGAAAAAACGCGCCGCAAATTCCTGCAGAACGGCTGGCGCTTTCGGCCGCCGCACGAGATGAGCGTCGATTACTGGCAGTACCGCCATTACATCCGGCGTTCGAAAGGCGAATTCACGGTCGCGAAAGATCAGTATGTGCGGCTCCACACCGGCTGGTTCAGCGATCGGAGCGCCTGCTACCTCGCGGCGGGGCGGCCCGTCATCACGCAGCAGACCGGGTTCACCGATCATTACGGAAACAGCGGCGGCCTTTTCGCCTTCACGTCGTTAGGCGAAATCGTCGAGGCGGTCCGCGCGATCAATGCCGACTACAAAAAGCAGAGCCGGGCCGCGCGCGCCATCGCCTGCGAAGTCTTCGAGGCAGAAAAAGTCGTAGGCCAGATCCTCAAGCGCGCCGGCATTTAGACGCACCCCGTTGTCGCTGGAGACTTTGTCCCAGGAGGATTTAGACAGGATCTACAGGATGAACAGGATTCTTTAAAGACCCGCGGCCGCACTCTTCCATCCTGTAAATCCTGTTAATCCTGTCTAATCGCCGCCTCTGTTCCCTCGTCCAGTGAACGTTTTCGCTCTTCCGCCATCTAACGCTTCGATTGCCGTTTTACACCCGCCCGCTTCCGATTGATCTTCCCGCTCTTTTCCTGATGCACAAATTTCGTTTCCTTTTCTGCGCGCTCGCGCTTTTCGTCGCCGCCTCCACGCAGGGCCAGCCGAACGGCCAGATCCAAACCAGCCTCGTCCGCATCACCTCGACCGAGGTCTCGCCCGATTATCGCGCCCCTTGGAATTCCGGCTCGATCGGGCGCGGCGTCGGCGCCGGCTTCGTTGTTTCCGGCCAGCGCATCTTGACCAATGCGCACGTCGTGAGCAACAGCCGTTACCTCACAGTCGAGCGCGAAGGCGACCCGAATAAATATCCCGCGACCGTACAATTCGTGGCCCACGATTGCGACCTCGCCCTGCTCGAAGTCGCGTCGCCGAATTTTTGGAAAAACATGAAGCCGCTCGATTTCGGCGGGATCCCCGCGCTGGAGTCGATGGTCTCGGCTTACGGTTACCCGATCGGCGGCGAGCGCATGTCGGTCACTACCGGCATCGTTTCGCGGATCGACTTCAACCTTTACACACACTCCGCGATCGACTCGCACCTCGCGATCCAGATCAGCGCGCAGATCAATCCCGGCAACAGCGGCGGCCCGGTCATGCAATCCGGCAAAGTGGTCGGCGTCGCCTTCCAGGGCTACAGCGGCGACATCGCGCAAGGCGTCGCTTACATGATCCCGACCCCGGTCATCCGGCGTTTCCTTAAGGACATCGAGGACGGCCATTACGATCGCTACGTCGATCTCGGCATCACTTACATCAAACTCCAGAACCCGGCGCAGCGGCGTTATCTCGGCCTGAAAGATGACGACCGCGGCGTGCTCGTCGGCACCGTGCTCGACGCCGGCCCCTCCAGCAAACTCGTCCAGCAGGGCGACGTGCTCCTTTCCATCGATGGCTACCCGATCGCGAGCGACGCCTTCGTCGAATACGAGGGCGAACGCGTCCAGATGCCCGAGGTGGTGGAGCGGAAATTTAAAGGCGACAGCGTCAAACTCGACCTTCTGCGCAACCAGCAGCCGATCACTGTGAACGTCACGCTCGGCTCGGTCTGGCCCTATTTCATGCAGAGCCACAGCTACGATGTGCGCCCGCGCTACGTCGTTTACGGCGGGCTGCTTTTCCAGCCGATGTCGCTCGATCTCCTCGAGGCCTATCGCATTAACGATCTGCGCGTCCGCCATTACTTCGATTTTTTTGTGAACGAACAGCTCTACCGCGAGCATCCCGAGGTCATCATCCTGACCAACATCCTGCCCGACCCGATCAACACCTACCTGATGCCGTTCCGCTCCAGCATCGTGGATGAGATCAACGGCCAGAAAATCGGCACCCTTCAGGACCTGGCCCGCGCCTTCGAGCAGCCGGCCGATCGTTTCGTAGTCAGGATGGTCGGCGACGGCCCGCCCCTCGTGCTCGACCCGAAACAGGTGGAGGCAGCGCGCGAACGCATCAAGATGCGCTACAACGTCCTCCAGGAACAAAATCTCGACGAGCAACCTCCGGCCAAAGCGCCCGTCGCCGCCCAGGCCAATCTCTGATCATGCGCACGACCGTTTTCCTTCTCTTCACGCTTCTCAGCCTTTCCCCGCTGGCCGAGGCGAAAAAAGCGCCCGTCGCGGTGAAGCCGCTTTCCGCCGGGGCGCAGGCAGCGGTTGAAGCGAAAGAGGTGTCGTTAGTCCGGGTCAACGTCACCGGGCAGCCGTTTGATTATTTTCGACCCTGGCAAAAGAAGGCGCCCTTTTCGAAGCGCGCGCTTGGGGCGGTTCTGCCTAACGATCGCGTGCTCGTCACGGCCGACCTCGTCGGGAACCAGAATTACGTGGAGCTGGAGCGCGCCGAATCGGGCGACAAAACCGCGGCCAACGTGGTCGTGGTCGATTACGAAGCGAACCTCGCGCTCCTCGAACCGACCGATAAGAAATTCCTCAACGGCCTCAAACCGCTCGAGCTCGCGCTCGATACCGTGGTCGGCGATCGGCTTTCCGCCTGGCAATTGGAATCGACCGGCGCGCTCGTCGTGACCGAGGGCCTTGTCACCACCATCGGGGTTACTCGTTATCCAGCCGATGTCGGCGAATTCCTCACCTACCGGCTCAGCATCCCGATGCAGTATCGCGACAACAGCTACACCGTCCCGCTGGTCAAGAACAACAAGCTGGCAGCGCTCCTCCTCCGCTACGATCCGCGTTCCCAGGTCCTCGATGCGATTCCGGCGCCGATCATTGCCCACTTTTTAAAGGATGCGGCCGGCGCGAAGTATCAGGGTTTCCCGTCGTTAGGCATTTCCTTCTTTCCGACGCGCGACCCGCAGTTGCGCAACTACGCGGGCGAGACAGGCAAGCCGGGCGGCGTTTACATTACGAGCGTGGAACCGGGTTTGCCGGCGGCCCAGGCGGGCCTGCTCGCGGGCGACATCATCACCGCGGTGGAAAAAAACGAGATCGATCAGAACGGCAACTATGTCGATCCGCTCTACGGCAAACTCGAGTTCAGCAATCTCCTCACCGGCAAGTCGTATGTGGGCGATTCCGTCACATTGCAGGTGCAGCGCGCCGGCAAGCCGCTCACCCTCAATGTGAAGCTTGCGCACCGGGCCGAGGAAGACTACGTCGTCCCGCCTTACAACATCGATGACCCGCCCTCCTACTACGTCCTCGGCGGTTTGATTTTCCAGGAGCTAACCCGCCAATATCTCAAGGAATGGGGCGCCAACTGGCAGAAGGATGCGCCACAGGATTTTGTTTATCTCGACAAGTTCCAATCGGAGCTATTTCCCGAGGGCAAACAACGGGTCGTGATCCTCAGCCAGGTCCTGCCCGCGAACAGCACGATCGGTTACGACGACTACAGCTACCTCGTGGTGAAAAAGGTCAACGGAAAACCGATCCGCACGCTCGGCGATCTGGCGGAAGCGGTCAAGACTCCGCTCAATGGTTTCCATGTCATAGAAACCGCGGACGACCCGAAGCAGCTCGAACTCGACGCGGCGCAGGTCGCGGAAGAATCGGCCGCGCTCCAGAAAAACTACGGCCTCCCCGCGCTGCAACGGCTGCAGTGAGCGAAGCGCCCCCGCCGCCCTTTGGCGCCATCTTCGATTGGGACGGAGTCATCATCGACTCCGGGAAACTGCACGAACAGAGCTGGCACCAGCTCGCGGCTGAGCTTGGGAAAACAATTGCGCCCGGGAGTTTTCTGCGGGGCTTCGGGATGAAGAGCGCGGGGATCATCGAGAAGATCCACCAATGGTCGGAGGAGCCGGAGGAAATCGCGCGCCTCACGGGACGCAAGGAAGCGCTCTACCGCGAGATCGTTAGCCAAAGCGACATCGCGCCGCTCCCCGGCGTGCCGGAATGGCTGGAGCGGCTCGCCACAGCGCTCGTCCCCTGCGCGGTCGCTTCCTCCACGCATCTCCGCAACATCGAGGCGGTCCTCACGCGAATCGGGCTGGAGAACGCCTTCGACACGATCGTCTCGGCCGCCGATGTCGTGCACGGGAAACCGAACCCTGAAGTGTTTCTCAAAACCGCCGAGCGCCTCGGGCTGGCCGCGAATCGTTGCGTGGTTTTCGAAGACGCTCACGTCGGGATCGAAGCCGCGCATGCCGCCGGGATGAAAGTCGTCGCCGTCGCCACCACGCATCCGCCGGAGGAATTGACCGCCGCCGACCTGGTCGTTAGGCGGCTCGATGAGCTGACAGTCAAACAGGTGGCGCAGCTCTAAATCGCGGCTAAGCCCCAAACGAAATCTCGACGTCCCGCGCCGTCTCCACCATCTGGCTGGTCGGCTGCACCAGGCGGAGGCGATTGACCGCGTCGGCGATCGGGACGCGTTGCACCTGGTAATTCTGGTAGCTCACCATCGAGCCGAAGTGCCCTTCGTTCGCCAGCTGCACCGCCTTGACCCCAAACCGTGTCCCAAGGATGCGATCGAGCGTGGTCGGCGCCCCCCCCCCCGCTGGAGGTGACCGAGCACGCAGCACCGCGTCTCTTTCCCAGTCCGCGCCGCGAGCTCGTGCGCGACGACATCACCGATCCCGCCAAAACGATATTCGCCCTCCTGCGTCTGATGCAGGACCTGCTGACCATCTTTCGGCGTCGCGCCTTCCGCCACCACCACCATCGAGCTAAGCGAGCCGGCGGCTTCGCGTTGCTTGATGAAGTCAGACAGCTTCTCGTAGTCGAACGGAATTTCCGGAATCAAAATCGCATCCGCCCCGCCCGCGATGCCGCCATGGAGCGCGATCCAGCCGGCGTGCCGGCCCATCACCTCGAGCACCATGATCCGCTTGTGGCTCGTCGCAGTCGTGTGCAGGCGATCGAGCGCGTCCGCCACCGCCGCGACCGCGGAATCGAAGCCGAAAGTCATGGCCATCGCCTCGAGATCGTTGTCGATCGTCTTCGGCACCCCAATGCAATTGATCCCGCCTTCCTGGAGCTGGAGCGCGGTCGTCATTGAGCCGTCGCCGCCGACGATGATCAGCGCCTTAACCTGGAGCCGGTCGAGCACGTCGCGCGCTTGCGCGATCACTTCCGCGGCCACCACCGCGCGTTTCCCGGCGCCGACCTTGGCGATGAAATGGCCCCGGTTGGTCGTCCCGATGATCGTTCCGCCTAACGACATGATGCCGTCCGTGCGGGCGCGATCGAGAATCAGATACTGTCCGGGCGGGAGCAGGCCTTCGAAGCCATCCTTAAAGCCGACCACTTCCCAGCCCAGCTTTTCCGCCGCCAGCACGACCCCGCGCAGCACCGCATTCAAGCCCGGGCAATCGCCCCCGCTCGTCAGGACGCCGATCCGTGGCTTCATCTTTAATTCCCGCCGCCGAGCACTTCTCGTGGATCGGTGGGCCGGCCCGCTGCCGACCAGCGATCATAGGCTGACCAGCCGCGCGCGAGCAGCGCCGCGCCTTCGCCAAAGCGATCTGGGCTTCCGAGCACGACCACGATCAGACGCCGCGGCGTGATCAGCGTGGTCGTTCCCTGCTGCACCACTTCCGAGGGTCGGGCCGCGGAGAGAATTAGGCAGTCGCCGGCCCGCGCGGTGCGGCCGGTCTTGACGCCATCAATCTCGTTCTGGCCGAGCAGTTCATTAGTATTCCGCAGCATGTAACGGAGGCGTCCTTCGCCGCGGCCAAACTCGATCTCGCGTTCCTTTTGCGAGACATAAAACCGAAAGCCCGGTTTCTCCATCGCGTAGCGGGTCAGGCGCGCCATGTCCGCCGCCGTCGAGTAGGGCTTCTCCTGCGCGTCGATCCCGCTCGGATTGAGGAAACGCGTCCGCTCCATCCCGAGATGTTTGGCCAGCGCGTTCATCTGCCGGACGAAAAGATCGATCGGCGTCGCCCGCTCGTCTCCGCCCTGCGACGACTGCCCCTGAAGGGCGCGCCCGACATGCTCGGCCAGGGCGTTGGCAGCGATGTTATCGGACTGGACGAGCGCCGCGTAAAGGAGATCGCGCAAGGTAATCGTGTCGCCCGGCTGGAAGCCGACGTTGTTCTCGGTCGAACCGGCGAAAGCGTTTTGGGAGAGCGTCGCGACTTGGGCCAGGTCGCCGCCTTTCCCCGCCCAGTCGAGCACGACCATCGCCGTCGCCACCTTCGTTAGGCTGGCGACCTGGCGCTTCTTGTCGAGCTGCTGTTTGTCGAGGATGTAGCCGGTCTGGGCGTCGATCGTGATGTAGGCGTCAGCCGCCTGGGCTCGGGCGGTGAGTCCCGCGAGCAGGGCCAGCCCGGCAAGCAGGAGGAGAATTTTCCGAAAGCGATGGTGCACGGGAGCGCTCAAACCGCTGCACGTTAACTGGACCGCTTCGCTTGGCAACCACGCAATCCGAGCGTCCCCGCGTCTAACGATTCGCCTGTCTTAACGCAGGCTGACCGAGGACCGCGCCCCGTAGCGGAAGGCATCAGGACTGAGCACGAGCAGGATGCGCTCGGCGGCGTTGCGCAGGTCGAACGGCGTCGCCTTGCCCAAACCGCTGGCCCGAATCGTGCCCGCGCGCCCCTGGAGACGGCTCCCACCGGCCATGTCGAATTCGTAAATCACGCGCTGTTTTTCCACGTCCGTCACTTTCACGTGCAGGGCGAGGAAGGAGCGGCCCACTCCGAGATGACCTAGAAAGAAACGGCCCACCGGGCTGCCGCCGTCAACGAGGTCGAATTGACCTTCCACCAACCAGCCGACCCGCGGCACTTCGTTGTCCTTCAGGATTCGCGTCGGCGCCAGTTTGCTCAGCTCTTCCTTCAGGTCGCCCGCAAATTGGATCGGCGTCAGCGCCTTGCGAATCGGCATTTCACCGATCGAAGCCGCTTCGTCCCCGCGGAATATAGAGTTGTCGATGCAGAATGGCCGGATGTAGATCGCGCTCGGATCGGACTCGCCCACGCCGCAGTTGGTCTCGTAGCGGACGGTTTCCTTGGAGCCAAAGTCCTTCGCGTCCACTTCGGTGCGGGCCACGGTGTTCGTGTTGTAGGTTCGCGTGACGACCATGTCGGCGCACGAACAGAGGAGCAGGCTGGAGGCAATGACGGTGAAAGATTTCATAGGTTTGCTTTGGCTGTCGCCGGCCCCTGTCGTTAGGACAGCAACCGCCAACTCCAATTCGATGGTGCAACTCCCGTGCCGTCGCCGCCGAAAATTTCACTCCGGCTCCCCGCTCCGGCGTCGCGCGCAATGGCGCGTGACGAGGCCTCGGCAGATGAAATAGACGAGCGCCGCCGAGGGCAATCCAAGCAAAAACGAGCCGACCAGGAGCGGGCGGCCGATCGAGAAAAACAGCTCCCAGTGCATGTAATCGCGCAGGGCGAGCGGATGGAACTGAAGACGCGCCGGGAGATGCCCGTGCAGCGCCCAGAAACCCACCTTGTATTCCCAAAGATAAATCGCCGGCATTAAATGGCAGGATGAGATCGTGCAGCTGCACGCTGATCGCGGCCGCGATCTTGTTGCTCTTGCAGACCCAGGCGACCGCGATCGAGAGCAGCGTCTTCAAACTCCAGAGCGGGGTGAACCCGAAAAAGATCCCGATCGCCACCCCGAGCGCGATCGAGTGCGGTGTGTCCTCGATCGTCATGAGGCGGGAATGCAGGTGGCCCAGCCAGGCTCGAAACCGCCCCGAGGCTCCCGGGCGCCTCGGAGATTCTTCAGTCATGAAATTTTTGCCTAACGAAACAGATCCACCTGCCGCGGCGGTCCCTCGGCGATCTGCCCGAGGGCGGCGCGGAGCCGGAGCGCCGCGTGCGGAGCGAAATCGAGCGCGTTGTTGTTGAAAATCACGTGCACCGTCTCCGTCTTCGTGGCCAGCTTCCGGGCCCGCTCCGTCACCTCGGCGATCTCCTCGTCGCTGTAGTCGTAGTAGAAACGTTCCGCCACCGTCTTCCCGCGCAGATACGCCTCCGGGTCGCGCCCGTGCAGGCGCAGGTAGGCGAGACGACCGTCGGTCACTGCGTCGAGCTCGCTCGGCATGATCGTGAAATGGTCTTCGTTAGGCGCGTCGACCAGCGCGAGGGTGGTCCGGTGATCCTGAAAAAATCCGAGCGTCTTCTCCAGGGCTTCGCCCTCCGTCCAGTTGCGGTTCCGCAATTCCACCACCACCCCGAGCGGCGCGAGTTGCGCGAGCAGGCTCTCCAGTTCTCTCAGGTCATGCTTGCGCGGGGAGAAGGCAGGCGAAAGCTGGAGGAGAAAGGCGCCGAACTTGCCGGCGGCGCGCAACGGCTCGACCGAGGCGATGACCTGATCGAGCAGGGCGCGCTCCAGTTGCGGATTGAGCGCGACGCGGCCTTTCGCATCGACGCTCGAAGCCCGCTGCAGAGCCGGCGGAAGCGATTTCACCGTCGCGCTGTGGCGGGAGAGAAGGCGGTGCAGTTTCACGTCGAAAACGAAATCGTCCGGGGTGGCCTGGCACCAGCGCGTCACGAGATGCTGGTTAGGCACCGCGTAGAAGGTCGAGTTCACCTCGACCATTTTGAAATGTTGCGCGTACCAGGGAAGGCGATCGGCCGCGGGCAGTTTCGGCGGATACCAGCGCTCGACAAACCCGGGATCGGACCAGCTTGCCGTTCCGACAAGAATTTTCCCAGGAGTCGTGATGAGCTGCGGCGGCACAAAAGAGGGAACGTGCCGGGAGAGCAAACGCAACCGCGATCCCCCTACGCGGCGGGGGTTGGTTCCCCTCTGGGGAGCGCGCGCGTCCCGCGTGCTGGTTGCGGCGTCCCGCTCTCCCGCGTCAAAGTTCGTGATCGCGGGACTCAATCACAGCAACCGGGACGGTCGCGCTACCCGGAAGGAGCTTGCGCCCAATTAACCATGCGCCGGGCGTGGCTACCGTTTGTCGAGAGTCGCTCCCTCCAGAAGGAGAAGGGGGAATTGCGGGGGCGGGATTTGAACCCGCGGCCTTCAGGTTATGAGCCTGACGAGCTACCAGACTGCTCCACCCCGCGCTCTTGAGAGGCCAATTATCACCGCCTGCGCCGAGAACGCAAATGGCGAATTCGCTCCGCCACGCCGCGCGGACAAAATACTTGCCGCCTCGATCTTCAGAGGCAAGGTATACGCCCCTCTGCACGAAGGGAAAATCCAGCGTAGCTCAGTGGTAGAGCGGTCGGCTGTTAACCGATTGGTCGTAGGTTCGAGTCCTACCGCTGGAGCCACTCTACAAGCCCCTTTGCACACGTTATTTGCGCCTCGTTCTTTGGCCCGACAGGGCCCTTTGTCAGCAAAAGTGTCAGCACTTTTCGCCCGTTCTCCCTTCGGCGAATCTCTTTTCCTTTCCAGCGCTCCGCTCCGACGGCGCGTCAAATTTTTCCCGTTTCTTGTTCTGATTTAGCGAGAGATGAAGAATCGTTACCGACTTTTTCGCCGCCGCGGCGGTGTCTTCTACCTGCAGGATTCCACCACCGGAAAACAGAAAAGCTTGCGCACGATGAAACGCGCGGAAGCCGAGAGTTTGTTAGGCGCGCGCAACACCGCCTTGCAGCAACCGCTCATCAACCTGGAAATCGCCAAGGCCTACATGATTGCGGCGGATCCGCGGATGGCGGAACGCACTTGGGAAGACGTGATGCGATACGCAACCCATGGCCGACCTTCGTCACAAGAACGCAGCCGGCGGATGGCTCTGAGCCCCGCGCTCGACCCGATTCGCAAACGAAAACTGATTGAAAACGCACGCGGAAGATCTGCTCGACCTGCTGCGCCGGAGCGAGTCGGCCACTCACAATTACCTGCGCCGCTATCACAACCTGGCCCTCAAGCTGGGCTGGCTCCCCGCCCCGTCTTGTATCCCGCTCTCTGGCGCAAATTGCCTCCCACGAAGCGTCGCGCGGCGACTCGCGAAGAGTTCGACCGGATTATCACGGTGGAGGCCAACCTGGAACGCCGCGCCTACTACCAGCTCCTATGGGAAACAGGCGCGGCTCAAACCGACGGAGCTCTTATTCGCGCCGAGGATGTCGACTGGGAGAGAAACGTGCTCTTCTACCAGCGCAAGAAATTGCGGGCCGACAGCCCGCCCTGCGCTCACGCTCTCGGCCCCATCTTTTCCAACCTGCTCAAGGACTTGCCGGGGAAGGATTCCTCTTTCCCCGGATCGTTCGCGAGACGAGCAACCAACGCTCAGCGGAATTTTGTCGGCGGTGTCGCACCCTCAAAATCAGGGATTTCGCTCCACTCCTTTCGCTACAGCTCATCTATTCGGATTTCTCTCATCACCGGCATAGATGCCGGCTGCGAAGCCGCGTCAGCGTGTTTCCCCACATTTCGACAGTTGGCGCACCGCTCCGATTTCCAGATTTGCGGAGGAATCCACGAACCGGTGCTTGCCGAGTGACCTTTTCAACGCCGTCCTCCAACACTGCAACCGCAGCGTGTTTTGACTTCAAAAGACACGGGACCCGCATGTTGTCCCGGAAGAGTGAGCATCCTTCGCCAAAACTTACTTCTAGACTGCGACAGAACTCTTTAGCCAGTGGCTACTTCCGGTAAAGAGCAGAAATTCGGAACATTTCCCCGTTAGAGTGAAAAGCCCGTCTCAATCGTGCACATGCGCGCGCATTTCTCTCAACGACATGAAAATGGTTCAGGTTTTCTTGGATTTGCTCGAAGCAGTGCTTCGCCCCCCGGGTTTCTGGGCTACCTCCTTGATGGCAGCCGCTGCGCCTGACCGTCGATTGCCGCTGGCGATGCGACGTTCCGTGCGCGCCCTTCCCGAGGTGAAACCTTCACTCTCCGTCACGGAGGCGCGTGCATTATCTTTGGCGGTGGTCTTTCTTGTGGTCATAACTGGAGATTACGACCGTGCGCCCTACAAAGACAATCCTTAACGATCCAAGACAAAATCTAAGAGAATTTCTTCTGGCCCGATGCGCCACGAGTGAAATCACATTGCTCCCTCTGGAACGAAACGGCAGAGATGCGTGAGACCGTTACGGCTGCCGGTCGCTCGGGAAACGAACCATTACCAGTGCACTTCCAATATTCTCAAAGCCGTCGGCCTCTGTTCTTCCTCGCGCCCGAACATGGAGGCAGCACCGTCGCCGGCGGCGGCCATCCATCGGCCGACTCTCCCCCGGCATCCGAAGCGGTTGACGATGCCTTCGCTCAAGATGCCCGCGGTCATGGCAACACACCCGGCGTCGGCGTTCCTGGGAGCAAATCGAATCCGGTGCTGACCAATGATGGCGTCACCGAGCGAGCTCATAGGATATGGGAAGAAGAAGGGCGGCCCGACGGTAAAGCGGATGAGCATTGGAGCCGAGCGGAGGCCGAACTTCGCGAATCTCCCAGCTAGGATGAGAAGTGATTTCTGAAAGATGCTTCGGCTGATTAGTTAGGATCAGCTGGAACCCTCCGCTTTGGTGCGGCGTTTTCTAACTGAGCAGCCTACCGCCGCCGGTTTACTTAATGGAACGAACAACCGCGAGTCGGCTAACCGGCCCAAAACCGGCGCCGGCCCACCAAAAAAAATACCCGGATTCAGGCCGTGCTCACCGATGTGAAAGCGAAGAAGGGTGGACGAAAAACGAGAGAGTTCTAGTTCGTGGGATGTCGAGTGAAAGGAATCCAATGAAACCATGTTACCGTTCAATTTTCGTAGCAATCGCGGCGATCCTGATTTCCGGTTCAGTGCTTACGGGCTGCAAACCGGAGCCGACGGAACGCACTACCGCCGAACCCCAGGACGATGAAAAACTTGCCGGGCAGGTGAGGGCGACCTTTGCCAGCTCTCCCAGCTTCAAGTTCCCTGATGTTCGGGTCGCTGCATTCAAAAGAACTGTGCAACTAAGCGGCTTTGTCGTTTCCGACGACCAAAAGCAGGCCGCCGAAAAGCTCGCCAAGAGCGTGTCCGGAGTTCAGTCTGTGGAGAATAGGATTTCTCTCAAGCGCTAGCAGCGAGCGTAAGGAAAATGCAGAGTGACGATCTACGAGCGAATGGATGACCGCTCCAGCCAGCCTGATCGGGTCAGCGCAAGTTTCTTAGCAAGGTGAATCGCAAGATACTCATCGGCGCCCTGCTTCGAGTGACTTTGCTCGGTTGCGCCGTCTGTCTCCTCACTGGAAGGCTCGACGCACAGCCTGCGTCTGGCACACCTATCGCAGCCCCCGCCGCCCCCGGGGAGCAGGCTCTGTCGGTCGCTCCGGCGAAGGTAGATGTTAACCCCGTCACTCACGATGCTGAAATAGAGCAGCGGCTACAAAGTGTTCTGACTGCGACTGGCTGGTTTCACTCGCCGCAGGTCAAGGTCAAGCAAGGAGTCGTCTTCCTCAATGGAGAGGCGCAGTCGGCCGAGCTGAAGAAGTGGGCCGGGGACTTGGCCGGAAATACGCAGGATGTGGTGGCCGTGGTGAATCAGATGAATGTGACCGTGCCCTCGATGTGGGACTTCGGGCCGGCTTTGAGCGGCCTGAAGGATCTTTGGCGAGGCTTTATTGGCTCGCTGCCATTCTTTGGTTTCGGACTAGTGATTCTGGTCTTATCGGTCGCGGCCGGCGTTCTAGCGACCCGTGCGGGCCGCGCTCTCTTACATTCGCGGGTTCAAGCGAAACTTCTTCGAGATGTGATCGCCGGCGGGATAGGCGTTCTGGTCTTTCTTTTTGGCACATATATCGTTCTTCGCGTTTCGGGACTTACTTCGCTGGCTATGACGATAGTGGGTGGCACAGGCTTGGCCGGTCTGGCTGTCGGTATCGCCTTTCGGGACATCACCGAGAATTTCCTCGCGAGTATTTTCCTAAGCATGCAGCGACCTTTCGCAATGGGCGACCTGGTTGAGATAGCCGGAGTAACTGGTTACGTCCGCCAGTTGAACGTTCGGACCACGATTTTAATAACCCTTGACGGCAATATTGTTCAAATTCCAAACGCGACCGTTTATAAGAGCAATCTCTGTAACTTCACGACGAACGCTAATCGGCGGGAGGATTTCACCGTCGGGATTGGCTACGATGATTCCATCGCTGAGGCGCAGGAGATTGCGAGTGGAGTTCTAGCTGCGCACCCTGCCGTTCTAAAAGACCCGGCGCCGGCAATCCTAGCCGCCAGCCTCGGACAATCCACCGTGAATTTGCGCGTTTACTTTTGGCTTAACGGCCATGAATTCGATTATTTGAAAGTTCGGTCATCGGTGATTCGCCTGTTAAAGGGCGCTTATCAGAAACACGGCATCTCGATGCCGGATGAGGCCCGTGAAGTTATCTTTCCGCAGGGCGTTCCGATCACCATGCTGGAAGCCAAGTCTAAGGCTAAACAAGGTGCTCAGGCGCCAGCGGAGTCCGATGCGGCGCGAGTACACCCGGACTCGGATGCTGTCTCGACGAAAGCGGAGGCCGGGTTAGGCAGCGAGGCGGACGTGATCAAGGAGCAGGCGAGAGAAGCTCAGCCGCTAAAAGAAGGAGAGAATCTCTTGCCGCCTACTCCTGACCCTCATTCCAGGAAAAGAGCTGAGTCGGGGGGGGGCAACGAGGTTGAATAGGATGCAGCCGAAGTCTACGGCAGACGGCATCGGAAGAGTTCAGTCGATTCTTTGGAGATCGGTTTGATTACGTCCTGCCTAAATGGTATACGTGGCTCATTATAAGCCATCTACCTCTTGAGTCCTACCGATGGAGCCATCCCCGGGCGCGGTGGACTCGCCCTTACGCTTTCCCGCCGAACGTGACGTGGTCGTCGAGATCGAGCAGGTCTGCCCAGGTTTTTATGTCTTCGCGCGCCGGAGCCATTTTGCTGACCGCTTCGCTAAAATATTGCAGCGTCTCAGCGTCGCTATCGGGTCCGCGCCGTTGCATGTAATCGCTCCACTGCTCGACCTCCCATGGCTGATGAGTGTTCCGTGCGTTTTCCTTGATCCACTCAAGAATTTCACCGTCGCCCTTCCCGATCGCCAGCTCGTCGCGTAAGGCGGCGGGGTCGATTCCGAGAAAGTGGATGATGTGCTGGTCGAGCGGGCAGTTGTAGTGGAATTCGCCGTTCTGCCCGTTAATCTCGGCCCGTCCCTTATCGAGCATCCGCGGCAGGAGAGCGTAGCCGCCGAGGCGGGTCCGCGGGCTACGGGGTGGTCGTTGGGTCAGGTCCGGGGCGGCAATTTTTGGTGTGTTCATGATTTTGTTTCCGTTGAAGTTCCAGGAGTCGTTAGGCTGAAGCCGAGTTTCCCTCCAGGTAATTAAGCTTGTCGACAATCGCGTTTTTGGGCGCGCCGCCGACGAGCTGGTCGCGCAATTCGCCACCTTGGAAAAAGAGCAGCGTGGGCACCGCGCGGACGTTGTATTTCTGCATCAGGGCGGGGTCGTCATCGATGTTGACCTTCGCGATCCGAAAGCGGTCTTCGTGTTCTTTGGCAATCTCGTCGAGGAGAGGCGCGATCATCTTGCACGGCCCGCACCATGGGGCCCAGAAATCGACCAGCACCGGGATGGGAGACTGGAGGACGGCTTTTTCAAAACTGGCTTCATTAAGGTTGATGGGTTGGTTCATATTTTTCTCCGATTTGTTGTTAGGGTGATTTTCTTCTGGGTTGCGGCGCATGGGGCGGCAGTTCGCGGGGAACGACCATGCAAAAAAGTTGTCCGTCCCGCGCAGGAACATGAGCGGCGAAGGTTGCCCGATCTCATCGGCCACGAGCTGCTTGTGCAGGTCGTCGACGGTTGCGATCGGCTGGCCCTTGAAGCCCACGACGGTGTCGTTAGGCCGCAAACCGGCGAGGCCGCCGGGCTTTGCTGGTCCACTTCCATCACGAGCACGCCGCTCGCGGCCGGGAGTTTATGAAACCGCACGACGCGCGGGTGCAGCGGCACGTTTTGACCGGCGACGCCGGTCGAGCTGCGCCGGATCCGGCCGTCCTTGATCAGCCAGCCCGCGACAAATTTCGCGGTGTTGCTCGCGATCGCGAAACAGATGCCCTGCGCCGGCAGGATGACCGCGGTGTTGACCCCGATCACTTCGCCCGCGCTGTTCAGGAGCGGACCGCCGGAATTTCCCGGGTTGAGCGCGGCATCGGTCTGGATGATTTCGTCCCTCAACCGGCCCGACTCGGAGCGCATGGAACGCCCGAGCGCGCTCACGATGCCGGCCGTCACGGTCTGCTGGAAGCCGTAGGGCGAGCCGACCGCGACCGCGATCTGCCCGACCTGAATCGCGGACGAATCAGCCAGTCGCACATGTTGAATGTTGGGCGCGTCGATCCGGATGACGGCGAGATCCGTCTCCGGATCGGTCCCGATGAGTTGCGCTGGATAAGCCCGTGCATCACGCAGCGTCACCTCGATCTCTCGCGCGCCCTGCACGACATGATTGTTCGTTAGGATAAATCCGTCTCGAGAGAGGAGAAAACCGGAACCGCCCCCGGTGCCGCGCTCGCCGCTCAGGACGCGAATGTTGACCACGCTCGGGGCGACGCGGCGGACCACGGCCGCGATCGTCCGCGAATAGGCGTCGAGCGAATGCGTTTCGCCTAACGACGCCTCAGCCGCCGGACCAAACGATCCGCTCCCCTCATTCAGGATCGGCGTCAGCCGCGGAGACAGGCGCAATTGCTTTAGCGAGCGAGTTTGCATCTTGCAGTTCGAGCCCGCTTACCAGGGCAGAGGCTCGCCCAGGTGCACGAAGGTCCCGTTCGGCGCGTCGGCTCCGGCGGTGGCGAGTGCGACGCTCGTTTTCGCGCCCTCCTCAATCTCCATCATCGCGCCCTCCCCGCCCATTTCGGTTTTCACCCAGCCGGGATGGGCCGCGTTCACTTTGATTTTTGTGCCCTTCAGTTCATGCGCGAGCTGCACGGTATACGCATTGACCGCCGACTTCGAAACATTGTAGGCCGGCGTGTCCTTGCTCTCGTAAACCGGCGAGCCCGGCGTGGCGTGGAATTCGATCGAGCCGAGGATGCTCGAGAGATTCACGATCCCTCCGGCCTCGCTCTTTCTTAGCAGGGGCAGGAAGGCCTGCGTCGTCTCGATCAGGCCAAAGAGATTCGTCGCAAAAGTTTCCCGCCAGGTCTCGAGCGCCTGTTCGCTGGTCTTCTTCTTCCTGTCATCGGTCATGACTCCGGCGTTGTTGACCAGGATATCGAGCCGGCCGAAATCGCTTTCCACTTGGGCCGCGGCCTTCCGGATGCTGGCCGAGTCGCTCACGTCGATCTCGACCGGGTGCGCGTCGATCCCTTCTTTGCGGAGTGCATCCGCCGCGGCCTTTCCTTTGCTGGCATCACGCGCGCCGATCAGGACGATGATCTCCTGTTGGCCGAGCTGACGCGCGGTCTCGAGGCCAATCCCCTTGTTCGCTCCAGTGATGAGTGCAGTTTTCTTGCTCTTCATAAATGTCTTTCCTTTTTGTTAGGCCGACGGCATCCGTTCGTTCAACCGCAGGTGCGCAAGCGCCGGGAAAAAGAGGGACGGGAAAGGCGTCGCCCAGGCGGCCTCTTCGGCTTCGCGAACGGCCTCGCGAATCCAATCGCCCCCGGCCGGAAACGCCTCCTCATATTGGCGCCGGATCGCCGTCTCAAGGCGCGCGATCCCGCTCTTTAGTTTCTGGCAGTAATCTTTCGGGGCATGGGCCGGGGACCGGCAATCCTGCGTCTGGCGCGCGGTTGCGACCCTGGAAGCCGTGGTTATTTGACTGGTTATCTATTATTAGTCTCCAAGTTTTGGTTGATTGAAAAAAGTTATTTTGTCGCCCGTTGCCGCTCGGCGCCGAGCAACTCGAGCGCGCCCTTCGCCAAGTCGCGCAAGCGGCGCACGTCGTTCTCGATCCGGGCCTGAGCCAGGCTGCCCTGGAAAAATGCGACCAGCATCTGCGCTTTCGCCTTGGCGTCCGGCGCGGAGATCAGGCCCTGGGCGTGGGCATCGCGAATCGCCGACTCAAAATATTTGGCATTGCGATCGAGGATCTTGCGCACCTGCTCGCCAATCGCGCGATCCCGCGTCCCGATCTCGCAGCCGATGCTGCAATAGGGACAGCCGAGCACCGCGCCGCATTCGCCGTGCGCCTTAGTCTGGCCTGCATAGACGTGATCGAAGTATTTTCGCAGACGGTCGAGCGGCGGCACCGAAGCGGAAAAAATCTCGTCCATCCGCGCTTTCTTGCGCTGCCAGTCCGCTTCCAGCGCTTTCACCGCGAGCTCCGATTTCGATTCGAAGAAATGATAGAAGCTGCCCTTTTTCGCGCCAGCCTTCTCGCAGATGGCGTCCACCGAGGTCGAGCCGTAATTGCTTTCCCAGATCAGATCCATCGCCGCATTCATCAGGCGTTCTTCGGCGTCGCTCTGTCTCGGCATGGCAGAACGTCCCATAGTTTACCGGTCGGTCAACAACCTTTTTAATATGTTCTTCGCCCCTCGACGTCGCGCTTCCTCTGGGGAGCGCACGTGCCGCCTCGCGTGTCCGCCAGTCAGACGGAGTCGTCCTGCGGCGAGCTGGCCATGGCGCCTCGCCATCGCGGACTTTCCAACTCTCACCGTCTTCGCGCGACCGAATGATGGTTGCGGCGAGGCGCCGCAACCGGCACGCGAGGCGCGTGCGCTCCCCGGAATTGTCGCCAGTGTATTCTCGAAATGCCAGAGCCGACGGTGCAATAGTCCGGAGTGTCGAACTTCATTCGCTCTCCCTGTGATCGACCGATCGCGCCGTCGCCGCCGGCTGCCCTCCCTGCTCCAAAGCAACGGGCCGCTGGATTTTGGCCGCGACGATTCTCGGTTCGAGCATGGCCTTCATCGACGGGACGGTGGTTAACGTCGCGCTCCCGGCCCTGCGGCGAGCGCGATCGACGTGCAATGGGTGATCGAAGCCTACGCACTTTTGCTTGCGGCTTTTCTTCTCACCGGCGGCTCGTTAGGCGATCTGTTTGGCCGCCGGCGCGTCTTTCTCCTCGGGATTCTTCTCTTCGCGGCCGCTTCGGCCTGGTGCGGCTTCGCGCCGACGATTGGGCAATTGATCGCGGCCCGCGCGGTGCAGGGACTGGGCGCCGCTCTGCTCGTACCCGGCAACCTCGCGATTTCAGCGCTTCCTTCCCGGCCGACGAACGCGGGCGCGCGATCGGGACCTGGTCGGGTTTCAGCGCGATTACGGCTGCGATTGGGCCCGTGCTGGGCGGCTGGCTGATCGAGCACATTTCCTGGCGCGCGGTCTTTTTCATCAACCTGCCGCTCGCCGCGGTCGTCATCGCGATCGCGTTCTGGCGGGTCCCGGAAAGCGCCAACCCGAAGAAGGCGCGCCTGGATTGGTCGGGCGCGTTGCTCGGCGCGGGCGGACTCGGGGCGCTGGTCTACGGGCTCATCGAATCATCGCGTCTTGGATTCGCACATCTCCGAGTCGTGCTGCCGCTCGTCGCCGCAGTTGTTCTCCTCGCGGTTTTCCTCGTGATCGAGAGGCGCAGCGCGCATCCGATGTTGCCGCTCGCGTTGTTCCGGGCGCGCGCTTTTGCCGGCGCCAACCTGCTCACGCTTCTCCTCTACAGCGCGCTCGGCGGCACGCTCTTTTTCCTGCCGCTCAACCTCATCCAGGTCCAGCATTACTCGCCGACTGCCGCAGGCGCCGCGCTCCTGCCCTTGATCCTGATTATCTTCCTCCTCTCGCGCTGGTCCGGTGGTCTGGTGGAAAAATGCGGCGCCCGTCTTCCGCTCGTGGTCGGTCCGTTGATCACCGCCGCGGGTTTCGCGCTCTTCCTTCGGCCCGGCGTCGGCGGCTCGTATTGGACGACTTTTTTTCCGGCCATCGTGGTTCTCGGCCTCGGGATGGCGGTGAGCGTCGCGCCGCTCACGACCACGGTCATGAATGCGGTCCCGGAAAACCGCGTCGGGATTGCCTCCGGGATCAACAACGCCGTCTCGCGCACCGCCGGGCTGCTCGCGATCGCGGTTTTCGGAATCGTCATGCTGCGCACCTTCGAGCCGGCGCTCGACCAGCGCCTCGCGCGAATCTCCCTCGCGCCCGCTGCCCGCCAGGCGCTCGCGGAACAGCGCGACAAACTCGTCGGGGCGGAACTTCCCGCAGAATTGAATCCGTCCGCGCGCCTCCTCGTTAGGCAGGCGATTGCCGATTCGTTCGTCAGCGGATTTCGCGTCATGATGTGCCTCGGCGCCTTCCTCGCCCTCGGGAGCGCGCTCAGCGCATGGCTGCTGATTCGTCCCGACGCCCCGCAGGGGTAGCGCAAGCTTCCAGCTCGCTGCGCGAGTGGGGAGAATTAGACAGGATTATGCAGGATGGGGAAAGAAGGATTCGACACCGGAACTCTCCAATCCTGTCCATCCTGTAAATCCTGTCTCTCCCCGGCTTGGGGGCGAGAAAACTTCAAGCGCAGGTGACGCCGCAGCCGCGTAGCATAGATTCAGGAAAGACATGAACACGATCCGCGGAATCAAGCTGCGCTGGCTCCATGAGACGCTTGGCGATGTCACCTACCAAATGACGCGATTTCAGCTCAGCCCGGTTGGGCCGTATCGCTGGCGGCCGGCGATCAACGCTTTCCAGTGCGACAAGGGGCTGCGCATTTGCGTCGATCTCGCCGGGGTCGATCGCGCGCAGGTCGATCTCACGGTCGAGCCGCGCCGGATGGTCCTGCGTGGCGTGCGCCCGGCGCCGGAGCCGACCGATGAAGAGGGACGCGCGGTGCAAATGATTGCGTTCGAGATCGATTACGGGCCGTTTGAGCGCGTCGTCGAGCTGCCGCTGCCGGTTGATGTCGAGGAAGCCAAAGCTGAGCAGCGGAACGGTTTTCTCTGGATCGATCTGCCTTTCAAGAAATGAACGAACAACCACTCAGCGTCCTGCAGGAAGTCAAAGAAACGCCCTCCTCAGTGAGCGAAGCGGTGCGGAAAGGCGGCCCGGATGAGATGCCGGCGATCCCCGAGACGCTGGCCATTTTGCCGGTGCGCGGCTTCGTCGTTTTTCCGCGCACCGTTTCACCGCTCAATGTCTTGCGCGCCTCTTCGATTCAACTTCTCAACGAAACTCTGCCGCAGAACAAAATCATCGGTCTCGTCACGCAGCGCGACGAAGCCACGGAGGATCCGCAGGAGAAAGATCTCTACGAAGTCGGGACCGCGGTCATGGTTTTGAAACTATTGCGCCAGGCCGATGACAACGTCGTCGTCATCGCCCAAGGCTTGCGTCGTTTTCGGATTCGCAAGCTGACGCAGACCAAGCCGTTTTTGCGCGCGGAGATCGAGGTACTGAACACGCTCCCGGCGCCGGAGACGAAAGAATTCGAAGCCGCTTTCCGCAACCTGCGCGACTCGGCCGCGAAGTTGCTCGAGCTGACGCCGGACGTTCCGGAGCAGGCGCGCGCCATCGTTCTCGGAATGGAGGACACCGAGGAGCTGACTGATTTCCTCGCCCCGAACCTGAACCTCGAAGTGCCGCAGAAGCAGGAATTGCTGGAGGAAGACGACCTCGAAAAACGGATGCGCTCGGTCCAGGCGAGCGTCTCTTCGCAACTCGAGATCGCGCAGATCCAGCAGAAGCTGCAGCAGGATGTGCAGTCGCAATTTTCCGATGCGCAACGCCGCGCTTACCTGCGCGAACAGGTCAAGGCGATCCAGCGCGAGCTCGGCGAAGGCGAGTCCGGCGCGGAAGAACAGATGGCGCAATTGCGCGAGAAACTCGCCAAAGCCAACCCGCCCGAGGAGGTGATGAAACAAGCCGAGCGCGAATTGAAACGGCTCGATTTCATCCCGCAGGCCAGCCCGGATTACTCGGTCATCGTGACCTACGTCGAGACGATCGCGGAGCTGCCCTGGTCGAAGATGAGCGACGACAATCTCGACCTCGAAAAGGCGCAGGAGATTCTCGATCGCGATCATTACGACCTCGAAAAAGTGAAGCGCCGCCTGATCGAATACCTCGCAGTGCGCAAACTCAATCCCAAGGGGCATGGGCCGATTCTCTGTTTCCTTGGCCCGCCCGGAGTCGGCAAGACCAGCCTCGGCCAATCGATCGCCGACGCGCTTGGCCGCCAGTTCGTTAGGCTGAGTCTCGGCGGGATTCGCGACGAAGCGGAGATCCGCGGCCATCGCCGCACCTACATCGGCTCGATGCCGGGGCGGATCATCCAGGAGCTGCGCCGCGCTGGCACGCGCAACCCGGTCATGATGCTGGACGAGATCGACAAACTTGGGACCGATTTCCGCGGCGACCCGGCGAGCGCGCTCCTCGAGGTGCTCGATCCGCGGCAGAACTTCGCCTTCGTCGATCGCTACCTCGACGTGGCTTTCGATCTTTCGCAGGTCATTTTCATCGCGACGGCCAATTATATCGAAGGCGTGCCCGAGCCGATGCGCGACCGGATGGAATTGATTACCCTCGCCGGCTACACCGGGCGCGAGAAGCTCGAGATCGCGCGCCGCTATCTCGTTAGGCGACAACTGGAGGAGAACGGTCTCACTCCGGAGCGTTGCGAATGGCAGGAAGAAGCGCTCGTTAAGGTGATCGACAATTACACCCACGAAGCCGGGGTGCGCGAGCTCGAGCGGCAGGTCGGTGCGGTCATCCGTGGCGTCGCGGCAAGAGTCGCGCGCGACCAGACCGAACACGTTCTCGTGACGCCGGCGGTGGTCGAGGAAATGCTCGGCGCGCCGCGTTACCTGCACGACACGAAGTTGACCGCGAACCAGCCGGGCGTCGTGACCGGTCTCGCCTACACGCCGGTCGGCGGCGAAGTGCTGCACATCGAAGCGACCCGCTACCCGGGCAAAGGCAACATCACGCTGACCGGCCAGATCGGAAACGTGATGAAGGAATCGATGCAGGCCGCGCTCAGCCTCGTCCGAAGCCGCGACGGACAGCTCGGCGCCAAGGCGAAGGATTTTGGCGAAATGGATGTGCATGTGCACGTGCCGGCCGGCGCGATTCCGAAAGACGGACCGTCCGCCGGGGTCGCGATGTTCACCGCGCTCGCTTCGCTTTTTAGCAACACGCCGGTGCGGTCCGACGTCGCGATGACGGGCGAGATCACCCTGCGCGGGCTCGTTCTGCCGATCGGAGGGTTAAAGGAAAAAAGCCTGGCCGCGATGCGTGCCGGAATCACGACCGTCATCATCCCGAAGCAAAACGAAAAGGACCTCGCCGATATCCCGGAGGAAGCGAAAGAGAAGATTCGCTTCGTGCCGGTGGAGACGGTCGATGAAGTCTTGCGGACCGCGCTCGAGCAGCCGCCTGCGCCCTACGAGAGCTAGTCCTTCGGCGGCACCCAATTAAAATTCCTTGTCGCGGCAGCGGCTCGGGATAAGATTGCGCTCCCGATTGGAAATTCGCCGCGCCCGCTTCTGCAACGCCCGTTGTGCGCGAGCCGGTGGAGACCCCAAAGGATGCACAACTTCATCTACCATTCAGTTTTCGGACAGCCGGACGGTCGCACGATCTCCGCAGTCCATCTTCAGCCGCGTCGCAGATCAGACGCGGTTTTTTTATGAGCGATAATCCAGCCGAACTCAGCCTCAGTAACTTCCTCGGGAGCGAAGGTCGCGACCCGCTCCAGGCCCCGCCCAGTTTCACCAAATGGATGCAGGCCGGCGCCTGGGCCGTGGAACTCTACGAGCCCGAAATGTGCGCCCCGGCCAACGCCCGCACCACCATCACCTACGACGGCAAACCGCAGTCTGTGATCAATCTTTGCTCTTACAATTACCTGGGGCTGGCCAATCACCCCGAGGTGATCGCCGCCGCGCGGGATGCTCTAACGACCCACGGCCTCGGCGCCTGCGGGTCGCCCATGCTCTCCGGCATGACCGATCTGCATCGCGAGCTGGAACGCAAGATCGCGCAATTTCTCGGCCGGGAAGACGCCATGCTTTTCAACAGCGGCTTCGGCGGCGCGCTCGGCACCATCTCCGGCCTTCTCCGCAAGAGCGATGTCGCGGTCCTCGACAACCGTTCCCACCTCAGCCTGCGCGACGGCGCCACCCTTTCGCGCTGCCGCTCGGAGAAGTTCGAGCATAACGATCCCGCCTCGCTCGACGCGTCGTTAGGCCGGAACAAGGGCAAACGTCAGCTCGTCGTGATCGAGGGTATTTATTCGATGGACGGCGACTTCGGGAATCTCGAGGAACTGATCACCGTCGCCGAAAGCCATGGCGCGAGCGTCTTCATCGATGAAGCGCATTCCACCCTCGCCTGCGGCGAACACGGACGCGGCGCGGCGGAAAAGTTTGGGGTCGAGGATCGCGTTCCCCTTACCTACGGAACTTTCTCTAAAGCGTTCGGCGCGCTCGGCGGATACGTCGCGGGCTCGCGCGAGACGCTGCAATACCTCCGCTTCTACGCCCATCCCTACGTCTACTCCTGCGCCCTGCCGCCAGTCGTGGTCGCGGCGATTTTGAAGTCGCTCGAGATCGGGCTGAGCCAGCCGGAGCTCCGCACCCGGCTCTGGGAAAACGCCGATTATTTCCACCAGCAACTCCGCGGGCTCGGGCTCGATACCGGAAATTCGACCACTTACGTGATGCCGATCGTGATCGGCGATCGCGAGCGGATGTATCGCTTCGGACACGAACTGCGCAGTCGCGGGCTCTGGGTCGCGCCGGTCGATTACCCGGCGGTGCCGCAGGATCGGATTTGTTTCCGCGCCTGCGTGACCGCGCTTCAGACCCGGGCCGATCTAGATGAAGCGCTCAACATTCTCGAGGACACGCTCGTCCCGGGATTGGTCGCGCAGAACGCCTGAGTGGGAGCGTCGGCGCGGAACGAAATGCCGGTGCAAGGCAAGGAACTGCCGGCCGTCGAGGCGAGCTACAAAGCGCGCGCGGTCGAAGGTTATCTCGACCTCTATTTTTATCGCAAGATCGGGTTCCGGCTCGCGCTTCTCTTCGCGAAACTTCGGATGTCGCCGGCGCAGGTGACCTGGTGCGGCGCAGTGCTCGGCATCGCGGCGGGGCACCTTTATTACTATGTCGACCTGCGACTGAACCTAGTCGGGATGGCGCTCCACGTTGTGAGCAACGCCTTCGACAATGCCGATGGCCAGCTTGCTCGCCTAACGAAACAGGGCAGTCGCGCCGGGCGCGCGCTCGATGGCCTGGCGGACAACCTGGTTTTCATCAGCGTCTACTCCCATCTTTGCCTGCGCTTCACCGCCGGCGGCGGCTCGCACCTGGTCTGGCTCCTCGCGGTCGCGGCCGGGGCGAGCCATTCGCTGCAGAGCGCGGCCGGCGATTATTTTCGGAACGCCTATCTCTACTTCGTCGAAGGCAAGGGGCGCGCGGAGCTCGATTCTTCCGCGGCTCTGCAGGCGGAGTTCGATCGTCTCCGCTGGCGCGATCACCCCTGGAGGAAATTCCTGCACCGGCTTTATCTCAACTACACCCGGCAACAGGAATGGCTCGCCCCGCGCCTGCGCGAATTGAAACTGGCGGCTGCTCAGACTAACGACCCGGCGCTCGCCGAGGCTTATCGCCGGCAAAGTCCGCCGCTTCTTCGGCTCGGGAATCTACTCGCGACCAACCCGCGCATGATTCTGTTTTTCGCCCTGCTCCTCCTCGGCCAGCCCGTCTGGTATTTCGTCGCCGAGCTGACTCTTTTTAACCTCGTCTTCGCCATTCTTCTGCAGAAGGAAAACGCCCTTTGCCAGCGTTTGCTGGCCAGCCTTGGACGGGACTAACGATGGGACCGATCGAGATCAGCGAGGTCAGGACAAACGCGGAGCGGAATGCTTTCCTTAAATTTCCGTGGCGCATTTACGAAAACGATCCGGCCTGGGTGCCGCCTCTTCTGCTCGAGCGAAAAGAATTTCTCAATCGCCGGAAACATCCTTTTTACGAGCACGGCGACGCCGCACTTTTCCTCGCCCGTCGCGATGGGGAAATCGTCGGCCGGATCATGGCGAGCGATGATCCGAACTACAACGC
>JBBSLW010000011.1:0-28243 GCA_038233495.1 Chthoniobacterales bacterium
AAGATCGGCTGGTTAATGACGTTAGGCGTGATCACGTTGGTCTGCGGGAGACCGAGCGGTCCGGTGCTGGTAGTTTGGATCGGGCTGCCGTAGTTGATGAAGCCTTCGAATTCCACGACCTGCGGGACGAGGTTGAGATCGATCGTGACGCCGTCCGGGCCCACGACCGGCTCGACTTCGAGGGTCACGCCGGTGTTGCGTGTCTCGAACCCGGTCGGCGTCGTCGGAGTGACCGGGAAGGACCCGGAATTTCCGTTGGAGATGAGTCCTGTGAGGGGATTGATGAGGGATGTGCCACCGCCAAAATTGCTCCCGACGCTATCCGGAATTTTCGGCGGATCGAACTGGGTCGGGTAACGGAATTCGCGGACGATCTCGATCACTGCGCGCTGGCCGCTCTTGGTCGTGACGCGCGGCGCGGAGAGAAGGTCGACGCCTTTTTTCTGGTTCAAAGCCCTGATGACGACCTGAAATTGCGGGTCGGTGAAAACGCCGCTCAAGCCGAAGATGCCGGGCGCGATGGAACTCGCTCCCGGGATTCCGAAGAGGAGCGCATCGAGCGCGTTGGCAGTGATGGCGATCTGGCCGCTGCGATTGCCGCCCGTGACCGGGAAATTGCCGACCGGCGCGCCGCCCGGCGGAGCGAAAGGAAAGTCGATCGGGTTTATTACCGGACCGGTGCCCGAGGTGCCGCCGCCGCCGAAGACGCGCTGGTTCCCGATGTTGAACTGGCCGAGCAACCAGTCGAAGCCGAGCTCTTTCAGGTTGTTCTGCGTGATCTCGACGAACTTCGCCTCGATCTCGACCTGCTTCGGCCCGGAGACGTTGGCCTGCTCGACGAGGGCGTCGACCAGCTCGAGATTTTCCTCGGTGTTGCGCACGATGAGGCGGCTGCTTTGCGGCAGGAAATTGGCGCTCGCGCCGGTCGGGAACGGCACGCCCTGGTCTTTCAAGAAGTCGAGCGCGGTCTGGCGATTGACCAGTTGCTGGCCGCCGGTCGTCTCCTGGGTGTCTTTGCCGCCGCCGCCCTGGCCGGAGCGCGCCGGGCGATCTAGCGGGTTGGCCCCAACGTTGACCGAGCTCCCGATGAAGCCCGGCGGAACCCGATATTCTTTCGTAAAGAGATCGCTGCTCTGTTCGTTGATCGGGATAATCGAGACGGCATAAGGCTCCACTTTCACCTTCAATCCCGCCTGGCTGGCGATGTAGCGGAGGGCTTCGCCTAACGGAATCTGGTTGAGGGTAATCGTGATCCGCGCATCGGAGGGCGCGATCGAAGGCGCGGCCGGGACCGGCACCGGCGTCGGCTCGACTCCGGTTTCCGGCGCGGCGCCGGGGAGCGGCGGGACCGCTTCCGGCACGATCGCGGGCGCCTCCGTCCGACCTAACGATGAGGTGCGCAGGACGATGTCGACGCCGCGCTTGCCCTCGGTCGAGGGATCGTTAGCCGCGGCCTGCTGGCGGAGGAAATCGATCGCCTCGCGGATGCTGGCGTCGCGAAACTCGATCTTCGGGATGATGATGCTGTTCAGCTTGTTCGTGATCCGCGCCGTGCCGCCGGCGTCGCGCGCGAAGGCGTCGCTGATCGGGCCGACCGACTGACCGTATTGGCGGACCGGTTCTTCCCAGCCTTTCTGCACCTGCCAGAGCTGGCGGGCGCGGGTTTCGTTATAGGCTTCCTGGCCATAACGCGTCTTCGTCAGATCGATCCGCTCCTGGCCGCGGCGGGCGGCGACGTTGTAGGGATCGAGGTTGAGGACCTGTTCGTATTTCTTGAAAGCGAGATCGTAACGGCCCGACTGATAATAACCCTCGGCGTCGCTCAGGAGTTTTTTCACGTCCTCGACCTTGGCGATGAACTTCGTGCCCATCGTCTTGTTGTAATAACCGGGCTCAGCGAGATGGGCCACGAGGTTGAGCGCCTCACGACAATTTGGATCGTAGCGATCGCTCACAATTTCGCGCGCGATCTGCTCGGCCTCGCCGTATTTGCCCTCGGCGATGCGCTGCTCGGCCAGCTTCACCCCGCTCTCGCAGAAACCGCGGACCGCGGCATCGTGCTGGTCGGCGGTCGTTAGGGCATCGGGCAGGAAAGTGACCGCGACGCGGAATTCCTCGTGCGCCCGGGCGAAATCCTTAGCCTCGAGCGCGAGCCTGCCGCGTTCCAGCGCGCCCTGCCCCTGAAGCACGCCGCCCTGGCGACGCGCGATCTCGCGTTCCGCAATGCTGCGCACGGTTTGCGCACCGGCGCGCCCACCCGGGAAAGCGACAAAGAGGAGCAGAAGGAGGATGGCAAGACGGCGCGGCAAATTATTCATGTGCAGGTTGCGGCGGTTGTAGCGGGGGGCACTAAACCCGGCAAGCAAATTAAAGCGGTCGAAGCGAAGCGATTTTCGGGAGGTAGCTCGCGCTACGATTGCTGCCCCGCCCGGGCGCCGGGCTCAGGGCCGCGGCACGGGGCCAATCTCGATCTTCTCGTTAGGCCGGCCGGTATCGATGATGATCGCCTTCTGGGGCTGCACGTCGAGCAGGCGATAGGTGATGTCGTCCTGCGGTTTGAGAGTGAACTCCTGATCTTTCTTAACCGAGAACGCCTGCTCGGCGCCGCCCCAGGTGTAGAGAAAATTGGCGACCGACTCGGGCGAGATGGCGCGCTTCTCTTTCACGAGCGTGACCAGGTCGTGGGTCTCGACCTGCTCCAGGGTCAACTCCGAGACGTCGACCGTGGTGCCGTATTTGTCGTTCTCATATTTCTCGGTGTACCTGGCGAGCTTATATTTCGTCCCCGCCACCATCTCGCCGATCTGGAGGAATTGCGTTGGCATCCGGCGATCGACGCTGTTGATCGCGTAGGTCTCGCCGACCGAGGAGGAGAAAAGAAGCGGGAAGGCTTCCTGGGCGTAGGAGCGCAGTTTTAGTTTCGCGGTGTAAGGCGGGAGCGACTTCGGGTCGGAGGGGTTGGAGTGCAGCTCCCATTCGTCGAGATTGCTGAAGCCGTCGCCATCGGGGTCCTGGGTGAGGACGTCGGCCTCGGTAATGGGGAGACCGAATTCTTCCAGCCATTCGTTAGGCACGGGCGGATGGAGGAGCGTGTTCTGGAGGGTGGCGGGCTGGCCGTCGGGCCCGAGGAAATGTTTCTCCGGGACGAAAAGCCCGGAGCGCCCACCCGCGACCCACTGGGCCGGTTTCTGCAGGCTTTGCTGCGCGGCCGCGATCTCGGCCGATTTCCCAGCCGCGATCTTGTTGTTCGGCGGCGGCACGTTCTGGAGCGCCTCGAATTGCGCATTGAACCCGGAGGCATTCAGGAAAATGAAGTGCGCGCAGAGAATAAGGAAAAGCGCCGCGCCGAGCACGGCCGCGCGATCGTAGTTTGCCCGGAGCCAGTTCATCGCCTAACGAACCTCCTTTTCCGGGAGGGTAAATTTCATGATCTCGATCTTGGCCGCGACGTCGACGTACTCGGTCCCGACGATGAAGGTGATCGCCGGCTCGGCGGCTTTGCCCGGCGCGCCGGCGACGGGCGGCGGAGCGGCGGGCGCTTCCGGCGGGCCGCCGCGCTTCGGTCCTTTATCCACCTGGTTTTTCACCTGCAGGGTGCGCAGGACGTAGAATTGTTCCTTCGCGGCCGCGATCCGGTTAAAAACGCGGCGGGTCGCCGCCGGGCTGCCGGAAAAGGCGACGTCGATCGTGGTCCAGTCGACGATCTTCCCCGTCTCGGCCGCGGGCTTCGCCGCCGCGCCGGCCAGGCCGCGGGCCGGGGTCGGGGTGGCGGCGGCGGTTCCCTTCTCCTCCGGGAGCGCGGTGCGGGTGAGACTGTTGAGCGAATCGACGTGGGCTTCGATCATGGTGTTGACGATCCACTCGATGGCGTGCAACTGCCGGCCAAGCCGGGGCGCTGCCAGGCTATTCGGCAGGGAGGTCGCGTATTCGTCGAAGCTGAGATTGAAAGTCTCCGGCAGGCGCACCTTGCTCGCCTGCGCGCGCTCTTCGACCGCGGTTACGGCGGCGCGGAGCTGCGCCTGGAATTCGTTAGGCTGAATCGGCAGGCGCGGGAACATCCGGGTCCGGAGCATCTCCACGAGCGCGACGAGGGAGCTGCGGTAGCTCTCGGTCAGCACCCTGGTCTTGCGCAGGTTTTCCTCGTTCGGGAAGGGAGCGCTCCGGCGCAGGCGGCTCAGCTCGTTGATCGTCGAGTCGAGCCGCTCGCGGGCTTCATCGGCCTGGCCTTTCTCGTGTAAAACGAAGAAGAGGCTGAGGAGCGTGGCGAGCCCGAGGGCGACAAGAAAACCGCCGAGGAATTTGTTTTGCTGGAACCAGTTCATGGCAGGGCAAAAGGCTTGCGCAGCTTGAGCCGGAGCTCGTAGGGATAGGCCCACTCCGTGTTCGTCGGGGTGCTCGGTTTGATCACTTCGGATTGCCGGTTCGGGTCCACCTCGAAGACGGTCGAGGCGAGCAGATTCCGGAAATAATCGACCACGATTTCCTGCTGCTTGGGATTCGAAAGGTAGAGGCCCCTAACGAAAACGCCGTCGATCATCGGCGTCGTCAAGGCCGCAGCGGGCCCCCGCGGAGGCGGCGCCGCCGTCGTTTCCCCGAGGATGCGCCCCGCGGAAGTGGGCGCGAGTTCGGTGATCCAGATGTTTTCCTGGGGCAGGCGCGCGTTCAGGTCGTCGAGGATGCGGAGCCAGGCGCCGCGATCCTCGATCGCGCTCAGGACCGGGATGGCGGTGGCGTCGAGTGTCGTCGCCTCGCGCCCGAGCGTTTTGATCCGGTTCTCAAAGCCCTGCATGCCCACGACTTTCGTCTGGAGATCATCGGCCACGCGGGAGTCGACGTGCGCGACGCGCATGAAATAGAAGCCCCAGCCGAGGAGGCCGAGAAGGAAACAAACGCCGGCGACGAGGAAAAAAGGCTGGCGTTGGGCGAGCCGCTGGCGCCGGACCACGCTGGCCGGGCGCAGGTTCAGCTCCATCGGGCAATTCAGCCTGCTCCGGAGGGCGAGCCCGACGACTTCGCCTAACAAGTGGGCGGAGTGCGCGACTTCCTCGAGCGCAACCGACTCCGTGACCGCGACGTTGCGGAGCGGGTTGAAGAACTCGATCGGCCACTGCAATTTCTCGTGGAAAAACTCGCGCATATAGGGCGTGCCG
Organism: Chthoniobacterales bacterium; assembly: GCA_038233495.1. Taxonomy (GTDB): domain Bacteria; phylum Verrucomicrobiota; class Verrucomicrobiia; order Chthoniobacterales; family UBA10450; genus Palsa-1392. Next base: position 5,151 of record JBBSLW010000011.1, read on the forward strand.
ACCGTTCCGCCACAAAGAAAAACGCGCTGCGGCGCGCTCCCCTGCTGCTGGGTGCGATAGAAACTGATCGAGCGCGCCACCTCGGCGTGGAGCCGGGTCATGGTGTTGCGGACGAGCTGGGAGACGCGCGCCACCTCCGGGTTGGCCACGTCGGCGTAGGCCCCGCCCAGACTAACGAACCCGTTTTCCTTCTTCCGCAGCTCGGCGGCGGCGAGCGGTTCGTTGAATTCCTTCGCAATCGCGGAGGTGATCGAGCTGCCGCCGATCGGGATGCTGCGGCTGAAAACCTTGCCCGGCTCGACGAAGAGGAGATTGGTCGTGCGCGCGCCGATATCGATCACGAGCGAGCAGCCGGCCAGCTCGCTGGAGTTGAAGCGAAACGCGTTGTAGAGCGCCATCGTCGCGACGTCGACCCGGGTCGTGAGGAGGCCGGTTCCCTCGACCGCGACGTTGATGCCCTCGAGCAGGTCGGCCTTGATCGCCACGAGCACGACTTCGATTTTATCGACCGCATCGGAGCCGACGAGCTGGTAATCCCAGACCACTTCGTCGATCGGGAACGGCACGTTCTGCTGCGCCTCGAAGGTGATGATGCGCTCGATCTTTTCCTGGTCGACCGCGGGCAGTTTCACGAAACGGGTAAAGACCGACTGGCCCGAGACGGCGTAATCAACCGGACCCGTTTTGAGCCCGAGTTCGCGCAACATCTCCGGGAGCGCCTCCGCGATCTGGCGACTGCGATCCACCTCCGCCGCCGGGTCGGCCAGGATCTCGCGCAGGCGGTAGCCGGTCAGAACGAGTCCGCCATTAGGCTGGGCCTCGAACTCGGCCAGGCCGAGGGTTTGCGAACCGAGATTGAGAGTAACGATGCGAGGAGCGGCCGGCATGGATCGACTCAACGGCCGGCCGGTTTGACCTGCTCGTAATGATCCCAGAAGAGGGGTGCGAAGGGGGTTTCTTTTTTGTTCAGGACAAAGCCGGGGAGCGCCGGCAGCGCGGTATACCAGTCGGCCCGGGCGCGATTCAGGCTGAGTTCATCTTTCACTTCGCCTTTTTGCAGCAACTGGACGGCGATGTTCTCGACCGAGTTGGTATTGGGCGGGCGATTCAGGAGGACGTAGGAGAGGGCGTGCGGCGGCACATACATGACGGAGAAATGTTCCTTCCCCGCGAGCACGTTGACGTGCGTCACTTCGCCGGTCAGCACCTTGCCATTCATGGCGATAAAATACTTGAAGGTGAGCTCGTCGGTGAAGTCGGCAAAGGAGGAAAACTGGACGTCGACCCGGAGCCAGCGCTCGTGCGTGTCGCGCTGCTGCTCAGCCCCGCTGTAGCTGAATTGCGGGGTCGTAATGAGGTCTTTCGTGATCTTGGTGATCTGGAAATCGCTCTGCCGATTCTGGGCGGAAACGGAGCCGGCAAGCGCGCAGAAAAGAATCGTTAGGGCGATTTTTGGGTGCATGGAGCTGGCATTTGAGACGAAGCGCGCGAAGAAAGCGAGCAGGGATTTGCCAGCAAAACTTTTCCCTGCCGGTCGCCCGGATTTTTGCCCGGCGCAGCCTAGCGCTGGTTGGCGCGGGCCAGCCACTGGCGGAAGTAATCGATCGTCCGCACGATCCCTTCCTCGAACTCGATCTTCGGTTCCCAGCCGAGGATCTTTTTCGCCCGGCCGATATCGGGCTGGCGCACTTTCGGGTCGTCCACCGGGAGCGATTTGTATTCGATCCCCGATTTCGTGCCGGTGATGCGGATGATCTCCTCGGCGAATTGTTTGATCGTCATCTCGCGCGGGTTCCCGATGTTGACCGGCTCGTGGAAGTCGGATTGTGAGAGCCGGAAGATGCCGTCGATCAAATCCGAGACGTAACAAAAGGAGCGGGTCTGCGAACCGTCGCCGAAGATGGTGAGCGGCGAATCGCTCAACGCCTGGCCGATGAAAGCCGGCACGACACGCCCGTCGCGCAGCCGCATGCGCGGGCCGTAGGTGTTGAAGATGCGGACGATCTTGGTTTCGATGCCGTGATATCGGTGGTAGGCCATCGTGATCGCCTCCGCGAAACGTTTCGCCTCATCGTAGACGCCGCGCGGCCCGATCGGGTTCACGTTCCCCCAATAATCTTCCTTCTGCGGATGGACGAGCGGGTCGCCGTAGCACTCGGAGGTGGAGGCGAGCAGGAAAGTCGCCTTCTTCGCCTTGGCCAGGCCGAGCGCGTTGTGCGTCCCGAGCGCGCCTACTTTCAAGGTCGGGATCGGCAGTTCCAGATAATCGATCGGGCTGGCCGGCGAAGCAAAGTGGAAGACGTAATCGATCTCGTCCGGGACGTAGAGATACTGGGTGACGTCCTGCTTGATGAAGCGGTAATTCTCGTTCCCGGCGAGATGCTCGATGTTGGTCAGGTGCCCCGTGATCAGGTTGTCGATCGCGATCACGCGATGGCCTTCGGAGAGCAGGCGATCGGTCAGGTGCGAGCCAAGGAATCCGGCGCCGCCGGTCACGACGGTCACGGGGTCTCTGCTGGATGGCGCTGGCATGGTCCGCGTTACTTAAAGGCGACGCGAGAGCTTGGCGAGCGGAAAGACGCGGCGCGAGACAGGCCCGGGGATTCCGCGCGTCGGCAGCGGCTTAGACGCCGGCCAATTCTTCCGCCAGCACTTCCTCGCGGCCCTCGAGCGAATCGGGCTGCCAGAGCGGGGCGCGCTCCGGATGGTAGCGCGAGCCGATCGGGATGGACTAATCATCCGCGCCGTATTCGCGGGTGCGCTTGAGCAATTTCCGGAAAGCCTGAATCGCGGTGGAAGGCTGGTGTTCGTGCTCGTAGATCCGGCCCGCAAAGGCGTCCGTATATGGTCGCGGTAGCGCGCGTGCACGAAGGTCGAGAACGCGAACGGCTGTTCCCAGAACAAATCGATCATGTGCTCGAGATTATCGATCCCCGTCTCGCAGGCGACCTGGTGTTCCGCGAAAGGGTTCTCCCGGTCATCGAGCTCGCCCGCCAGGTACTGGCGCACGATCGGCGCCGCGAATTCCGCTTCCCGCATCGTCACGGAGAGGCCGAAGGAAAAGATCGGGTCGATGAAGCGATGAGCGTCGCCGACGCAGATGAAGCCTTTCCCGCAAAAGCCGCGGACCTGATACGAATAGTTGGGAATGGCGTGCACTTTCTCCGCCAGCTCCGGCAGGCGGCGATAAAGGCCCGCGCTAATATCTCGCACTTCGCTCCGGAAATAGGCGTCCGGCGACTGCTTCTTCTTCAGGAAAGTCTCGCGCGGCGTGACCAGTCCGAGGCTGGCGATCTCGTTGTCGATCGGGATGAGCCAGGCCCAGTGGAATTTCTTCAGGTGAAAAATGTGGGTGTTATCCGGGGCAAACTCGCCCGCCTCGCCGGTATCGCCGACCGCACCGCGGACGTGGGAAAAGAAAGCGACCTGCTTGTCGTAGGCGCCCATGTATTTCGGGCCGGTCACCTTTTGGTTGGCGAGGAAGTGGCCGAGCCGGAACATCCATCACCCCTTTCGCCTCGATCTCCTCCATCGTTCCATCGGGACGGCGCATCATCACGCCGCGGAGCGAGCCGTCCTCGTGCCTGAGCGCCTGGGTCGCCGTGCCGCGAATCATCTGCGCACCACGTCGCCATCGCTTCGTCCAGCATCATCTTGTCGAACTCGCTCCGGCGCACCTGCCAGGTCGTGCCGGGGCAGAGATTCCCTTCGTTGTCGCGCGAGGCGACCTGCACAAACCAGTTGTGCGTCGCGTTTTTGCCATTGACTCCCCGTGCTTCACCGGGTTCGACATCGCGTTCATCCGATCGGTCAATCCCAGCCGGCGCAGGACCTGCGCCGCTTCACCCGTCAGCGACTCGCCGATGTAGAACCGGGGGAAACTCTTCCTGCTCGAGAACGATGGGGGTGATCCCTTCGCGAAGGAGGAACATGGCCGAGGCCGCGCCGCCGGGGCCGCCGCCGATAATGCGAACGTCAGTTTTCATGATTCGGAATTTTTGGATTTTCTGTTTTCGAGAACGTCGCGTCATCGGTGCGTCCATTGGAAGGGGCAAGCGCCGGGCTCAGCGAGCACCCGTTTTTGGCTATAACAACAAGTACTCTATTTTCCAATTAGCCAGCAAGGAATTGGCAGCTCTCCGCCCGAGATGTAACGTTCTGTAAGGTTTCGGACAGAAAGGCTTCAGCTCAACTCACACGCAGGCGGCGTATTGCCAAATCGCTACGCCCTCCTGTCCTTCTGGTGCCGCTTTTATTTTCCCGAAGCAAGCCGCTGCAACGTCAGCCGCACTAGATCTTCCGCGGTCCGTTTTTCCTGGCTGCTCTGCTGGATGTCGCGCACCACCTTGTGCGCCTCGACTTGTTTGTAGCCGAGCGCGATCAGGGCGAGGACGGCTTCGTTGGCCTGTTCCTGCTCGGGGGTGGGCGCCTGCGCCCCGCTCGCGACTTCCCATGCCGCCGCCACTCCGAGCTTGTCTTTCAACTCGAGGACGATTCGTTCCGCGGTTTTTTTGCCCAGCCCGCTGATCTTCGATAACGAGGCGACATCGGAGTTCACGACCGCACTTTTGAAGTAACTCACGCTCATCCCGCTCAAGACGGCGAGCGCGAGCTTGGGGCCGATCCCGCTGACGTGGTTGACGAGGAGCCGAAAGAGATCGCGCTCTGCCGCGGTCATGAAACCGTAGAGAATCTGCGCGTCTTCGCGGACGTGCAGATGGGTTAAAATCTGCACCGCCGCGCCCGGTGCGGGGAGCTTGTCGTAACTCGAAAGGGGGATAAACACCTCGTAACCGACGCCGCCGACATCGACGATCGCCTGGGTCGGAAGCGCATTCGTTAGGCGGCCATGCAGGAAAGTGATCATGTGTTTTTCATTATCAGGGTGAGCTCGACCCAGCGTCCCTTCGCGATGTCGAAACCGCGGGTCGAGAACTTTCGATACCCGCTCGGCAGGGTCGGGTAAAGCCGATCCGCGAGCGCACTCGGCAGGACGACGAAATGCGGCCCGGGACTGGCGAGAAACGGTGGAATCTGGTCGGGCCGCAACGTCCCGACATCACGATTGCCTTTGCGGTTGTAATGCAGGAAACCGCGCACCTTGCTGCGAAAATTCCAGATCAAGCTCGGCGCGTCGAAATCGTCGGCGGCAAAGTCCATCTCTTGCTGGAGATAAGGCTCGGCTTTCTTGAAGAGGTCGGCGGAGGGAAAATAAGGCGTGAGGAAAGGAAATGCGATCAGCGCCACCGCCAGCATGACCGCCGCCGTCGCGAGCGCCCACCGCCGCACGATTTGTTCGCGCGCTTCCGAGTCGACCCAATGCCGTGCCAACAAGAGAGCGAGGAGCGGAAAAGCCGGCAGGATGTAATGCGGCAGCTTGGTCTTCACGACCGTGAAGATGATGACGATCAAAGCCGTTCCCGCGATCAGATAGAGATCCAGCGCGTCGCGCCGTTTCCAGAGCCGGCCCGTCAGCCAGGGCAACTTCCACGACCAGGGCGCGAAGGTGATGAAGACCGTGAGAAAATAGAACGGCAGCGAAGCGAGCGCGGTCAAGACAGAACTCCCGCCGTGTCCCTGCATCGCGCCGAAAGAACGACCCACCACGTGTCGCCCCAGACCGATGGCGAGGAATTCACCGTGCGTGCGGAGGAGCGCCGGCACGCCCCAGAGCGCCACGAGCGCGAGAACTAGGAGCATCCCCCTAACGAAATAAAAGCGCCGGCCAAAATGGCTGACCGACCGCGCAGATTGAAAGAGGAGGACTGCGCCTAATGGCATCCAGCCGATTGGCCCCTTGGCCAGGAAAGCGAAGGCGAGGGACAAATAGAAGATCCACCACCAAAAGCGGAGGCCGTCCGGCTTAACGACCACGCTGCGCCAGGTTCCGCCAAACCGATCGCGCAACAACTCGTAGCCCGCCCAGGTGCTCAGCGTCATGAAAAAGACGAGCCACATATCCGCCACCGCCGCCTTGCCGTGGATGAAAGTTTGCAGGCAAAGCGTGAAGATGATCGCCGCCCAGAAACCAGCCCGGGCCAGATCGAGCCGCCGGCCCCAGGCAAAAATGACCACCGCAGTCAGCGCCGCCGCCAGCGCGGAAGGGAAACGCGCCGCGAACGGGTTCTGGCCAAAAATCCGATAGCTCGCCACCTGCGCCCAATAGGTAAGCGGGGGCTTGTCGAAGCGATAGCGATTATTAAAATAGGGCACGACGTAATCGCTCCGCTCGATCATCTCGCGCGACGCCTCCGCAAAGCGCGGCTCGTCGCGATCGACCAGCGGTAGCGACCAGGTGCCGGCGAGGTGGAAAAGGAGACAGCCGCAGAAGAGCGCGGTGAAATTGCGGGTTGCAGGTTGCAAGAGAGCGATTCAAAGATGGCGGAGGCCGAAAAACAACCGGCAAATTCCTGATGCAAAAAATCGCGCCGGTCTGGAAGTGGCTTCTCATCATCCTCCTCGCGCTCCTCGCGATCGCGGCGGCGTTTTATTTCGACCCGATGCTGCGGGCGTGGGTGAACGAACATCCCAGCCGGACCGCGAAAATCTTCATGCGGAACGTGAGCCGCTACGGCGACTGGCCGGAGCACGTGCTGGCGGGTCTGCTCCTCGTCGCCATCGCCTGGTGGCGCGGGAGCAAACGCTGGGTGCGCATCGGCCTAACGATGATCGTGGCCTGCGCCCTGGCCGGGATCGTGGCCCGCGGAATCAAGATCTCGACCGGGCGCGCCCGACCCTCGCTCAAGCAGGAGCAGGGCTGGCACGGGCCGCGCATCAGCTCGAAATACCACTCGTTTCCCAGCGGGCATACCGCTGCCACAGCGGCCTTTTTCGGCGTGCTTTACGTCGCCCACCGGCGAATCGGTCTCTGCCTCCTCCCGATTCCATTTTTGATCGCCGCCTCGCGCATCTACGTGGCGGCACATTACCTCTCGGATGTGGTCTGCGCGGCCCTCCTCGGGATGCTCTGTGCCTGGCTCTGCGCCCGCGCCTGCCTTCGTTAGGCAGCCGGAGAGAACCCCGGGGAGCGATTCGCCCTTCTTCACCCGCTCCAGTATTACAGAAACATTGCGTAGCAATTACAATTTCCGAGGCAGTTTCGCCATCGTTCGCCAAGTGCGCTATGGAACCTTTGCATGCGAAATTCTCTAAACTCATCCCCGTATTGTTCGGTCTGCTGATCGTGACTCCGGCACTGGCAATTGAATTCGATGAAGACGGCAGGGTGTTGCCCGAGTTGACCCTGAAATGGAGCCCCAATCCAGAACCGGATATCGGCGGCTACGTGGTTTATTACGGGCGTGAATCGGGCGAATATGGCCGGTCGCTCACGGTTACCGGTACCACCAGCGCGACGATCATGGTGCCCGAGGGGCTCATGGTTTATCTGGCCGTCACCGCCTGGCACGCCGCCGGTGTCGAGAGCGAATTCTCGGACGAGATCAGCTGGCCGTAGAGCGGACAGCGGCGGAGGGGGTGGGATTCGAACCCACGAGGGCTTGCGCCCTGCCGGTTTTCAAGACCGGAGCCATCAACCGCTCGACCACCCCTCCGGAAGTGCGCGCGTTGCGGCTGCTATTCTGGCATCGGGCGGGAGAGGAGCAACCCTCGCTTTCAATCGGCGATTTGCGCCCGGCCGCGATCCATCCGCTCGAGCACCTTTTCGCGGCCGAGAATCTCGAGCAGATGATAAAGACTCGGCCCGGCATTGCTCCCGGTAACGGCCAGCCGAGTCGGATGAACGAGCGCGCCGACTTTCACGCCGCGCTCCGCGGCGGTGGCCTTGAGCGCGGCCTCGATCGCGGCGGCGTCGAAAATTTCGAGTGCGGCGAAGGCGTCGCGGAGCGCGCTCAGGCGCGGCTTGTTTTCCGGGATGAAATGTTTCGCGACGCCCTCGAGTTGATACGCGATTTCGTCGGTAAAATAGAATCCGCAATAGGCGGGCAGCTCGCTGAAGATGCGGAATTTCCCTTTGCAGGTCTCAAGCGCGGCCCGGACGTACTTCTCCGGAAATTTCTCCAGCGCGATTCCTGCCCTAACGAGGGCGGCGCGGGCCATTTCCTGAAAGCGATCCTCCGGCAGCTCGCGCGCATATTCGCCGCTCAGCCAGGTGCACTTGACGAGATCGAAGGATGCGTTCTTGCGATGAATTTTCTCGAGCTCGAAGAGCCTCACGACTTCCTCAATCTCGATTTTTTCCCGGTTATCCTTCGGCGACCAGCCGAGGAGGCAGAGGTAATTGCGGACCGCCTCGGGCAGGAAACCTTCTTCTAGATAGGTGCTGAGACTGGACCCGGCGTCGCGCTTGCTCATCTTCGAGCCGTCCTGGTTGAGGATGAGCGGGATGTGCGCGAATCGCGGCGGCTCGGCCCCAAGAGCGCGATAGAGCTCGATGTGTTTCGGCGTGTTCGAGAGATGGTCCTCGCCCCGGATGACGTGGCTGATTTTCATCTCGAGGTCGTCGACCACGTTGACGAAATGGAAAATCCACGAGCCATCGGGGCGCCGGATGGTCATGTCGGGGTGCGTCTCGGGATTGGTCAGGTCAAAGTCGATCCGCCCGCAGACGACGTCGTCGACCACGACATGCTCGCGCGGTGAGCGAAAACGGATCGCGCCGTTGTCCTCGAAGAGATGGCCGGCGGCTTCCAGTTTCGCGAGATGCCGTTCGTAGATCTGGTGGCGTTCGCTTTGAAAATAAGGACCGAGATCGCCCCCCGCCTGCGGACCTTCGTCCCAGTCGAGCCCGAGCCAGCGCAGGCCGTCGTAGATCGCCTCGGCGGCTTCAGCGGTGTTGCGCGCCGCATCGGTGTCCTCCACGCGGAGGACGAGTTTGCCGCCGTGGTGACGGGCAAAAAGCCAGTTGAAGAGCGCGGTGCGCGCTCCGCCGATGTGGAGAAAGCCGGTCGGGGACGGCGCAAAACGAACGCGGATGGCAGAGCTCATAGCTGCGTCAGCCTGTGCGAAAGCGAGGGGGCAAGCAAACGCGAGGGACGGTTCATTCGAGGAAAATCTTTCCCGCCCGGCGCCGGATATGCCGGGCACGCGGCAGATTAATTTTCGCGGTCCGCTGCCCGGGCTCGAGCAGGCCGCGCACGTTTTCGATCACTTCGTAGCCGACCCCGGCAACCTCGCGACCGCGCAGCCAGCGGTGAATGACGCGGCGCTGCCAGGGGAGCGGGAGGCGGCGAAGTTCGGCCACGGAAAGTTCTTCGCCACTCGTTAGGGCCAGCGGGATGAGGGTTTCGATCAAATCCTCTTCTTCCGCGAGCAGGCTGGCCGTGCGCCAGATGGGGGCGCGGAGTTCGCGGCCCATCTCTTTCTCCAGCCACGGAATGATTTTGTGCCGCACCCGATTGCGTCGCGCGCCGAGCTCGGCGTTGCTCGCATCTTCGCGAAACCTGAGCCGGTGTTCTTCCACGTAGCGATCGATCTCGGCCCGCCAGACGGCGAGAAACGGGCGAACCAATTCCAGCGCGCCGAAGGCCGCGCGTTCCCGCATCGCGCCGAGGCCGCGCCCGGCCGCACCGCGCAGCAGGTTTAGAAGAAAAGTCTCAACCTGATCGTCGGCGTGATGACCGAGAAAGATCGTCGGGCAACGCCGCCGGCGAGCGACCCGCGTGAAAAAAGCGAGCCGTTCGTGCCGCGCCACGGTCTCGATCGACTGCTTGCGCAGGCTGGCGAGGGACGCGACCTCCGCCGAGCCGAGCACAAACGACAGCCCGTGCCGGCGCGCGAGCCGCTCGACAAAACGCGCATCGGCCTTCCCGGCGCGGCCGCGCAAGCCGTGTTCGAAATGGCAGACGATCAACCGGCCATATCCCTGCGCCAGCAGCCAGTGCAGGAGAACGACTGAGTCGCGTCCGCCGGAGACGCCGACGAGGTAGCGCTTGTCGTTAGACAGATGCGCCCGGACCTCCCTTCCCCACTCCGCGGCCGGGATGTTTTTCATGAAGACTCCGGCTCCAGTCCCCGTTCTCCGAGCCAAGGGAGGGAGCGTTTCGCAACCCGTTTCAGGCCGAATGGTTCGATTGCCTTGCTCCGGATGTGTTCGATCGCTTCCTCGACCGAGTCGGTCAAATAGACCAGGCTCAGGTCCTCCGAGCTGATCGTCCCGAGCCGCGCCATTTTCTCCAGCAGGCTGGTGAGCTCGCGCCAGTACTCGGTGCCCATCACGACGATCGGAAAATCCTGAATCTTGCCCGTTTGGATGAGGGTGAGAGCCTCGAACAACTCATCGACCGTGCCGGCGCCGCCGGGCAGGACGACGAAGGCGTAGGAATATTTAATGAGAAGCGTCTTGCGCACAAAGAAATAATAGAAGGTGACGCAGCGATCGAGATACTCGTTAGGCGCCTGCTCGAAGGGCAGCTTGATGTTGCAGCCGACGGAGCGGCCGCCCACTTCCTTCGCACCGCGATTGGCCGCCTCCATGATGCCGGGGCCGCCGCCGGTCATGACGGTGAAACCGAGCCGGGCAATGGCTCCGCCCATTTTCCTCGCCAGTTCGTAGTCGGGGCTGCCTTCCTTGATTCGCGCCGAACCGAAAACGGTCACGCACGGGCCGACAAAATGGAGAGTGCGAAAACCACGCAGAAAATCGGCCATGACGCGGAAGAGCGTGAGGAATTCATCGAGGCGCGAGTGCGGCCCCTCGAGCATGATTTCGTCGGCGCGCTCCGGCGGAGCGGTGGACGCAGGCGACGATGGCGCCGGGGTGGTGTTGCTGGAAATCGACGGCGCGGGCATCGGGCGTAGTGCAGCATGCTGCTTTCGTCCCGGCGGGCAAGAAGATGAAGGGCGGGAACAAACTTTTCCGCGTCGTTAGGCAGTTGGATTCCCTGCGCATTCTCTCCCGCGTGTCCTGCGCGTCGTTAGGGAGGTTGCGCAAAGGCCGCATTCATAACTGACTGTTAGGCAAAAAGTTCTTTCAGACCTGGCCGCAGTACTTGAAGAGGAACATTTCGGCAGTGGCATTCTCGCGATCGTCAAACCGGATTGCGCCGTCGCGACCGACATAATCGGCGCGCACGCTGCAACTGGCGCGCCGGCAGTGCACCTTGGTGGATGCCAAGTCGATTGCGCAGATAGAGCGAGCCCCAGGCTTTCGCGAAAAAGGCCTGGCCCGCCCTGGCCGCGAGCAGTTGCTCCAGTGCCGGCCGCTCCTTTTCCTGAAAGACGACCGAAGTGGCGCGCTCGAGCTGCGCATAATCCAATCCGGGATGCGAAAACGCCGGCGGCGGGCAAGCGCGACCAGGTCGAGATCCGGCGACCGACCCGCATCCGCGGATCAAATCTATCGGATTCGTGTTTCAGCGACCAGGTGTTGATCGCAATTTGCAACCGGCCAAACTGCCCGGCACGGATGGTAATCCAGAAGTGATCGATCTCGGCCGGGGCAAAATGCGCATCTGCACCGCGCGGCTATCGAGCGCGCTGGGATTCCAGTTCGGCGGCAAAAGCCACCAGCTCGCCCGCCACGACGACCGGCTCGTCAGCGCGCAAGGCGAAATCGGGAGTTTTGTCACGCCGTCTGCATCGGGTGCCGTACCAGAACGGCAGGATGACGCAGATGAGTCATCGTGATGGCTCGGCTGCGATGGTCTACAAGGACTCGAATAATCGGGCTCTTCATGGGCCTGGGCACGTCGTTCCTCGCCCTCGTGGTCGCGGAAACGGTAGGTGTGAAATCGGGGCTCGGCTGGTATGTCGCCTGGGCGCAGGGCTGGGCGGAATACGACAAGGTTTACGGCGCGCTCGTCATCATGGCGTTGCTTTTCAAGGGGCGGAATCGGGTGCTCGTCTGGCAGAAGGGAGTCATCAAATGGTAGCCGCAGAGCCGGGGCAGGCGTGCGCGAGGCGGCGTCGCTCAGAGTCTGGCACGTCACGAAGGAATTTGATTCGCCGGATGGCGGTGCACTCCCGGCGCGCTCGCGCTGGACGATGTCTCGCTTTCCATCGCCGCGGGCGAGCTGGTCTCGATCGTCGGCCCGAGTGGCTGCGGCAAATCCACGCTGCTGCGCATGATCGCCGGCCCCTTTCAGCCCGATGCCGGCGAACTCTCGATCGGTGCCGAACCGATCACCGGTCCGAGCCAGGAGCGCGAGCTGGTTTTCCAGGATCCGAATCTTTTCCCGTGGCTGACGGTGCGGCGCAACATCGAGGTCGGTCGCGTCGCGCGCGGTGTGCTCCGGGAAAAACGAGGCGAGGTCGACGAGTTCATGCGGCTGGTCGGACTCGAATCCTTCGCGAATTCCTTTCCACACCACCTCTCCGGCGGCATGGCGCAGCGCGTCGCGCTGGCCCGCGCCTTGATCAATCATCCCAAGGTGCTGCTCCTCGACGAACCGCTCGGCGCGCTCGACGCCTTCACCCGGATGCGCATGCAGGATGAAGTGCTGCGCCTCTGGCAGAACCACAGCGCGACCTTGCTCTTCGTGACCCACGACATCGATGAGGCGATTACATGAGCGATCGGATCGTGATCATGACCCAGCGCCCGGGCAAGATTGAGCAGATCATCCCGGTGGAGCTGGATCGCCCGCGCGATCGCAGCAGCGAGGAATTTCTGCGCCTGCGCGGCGACATTCTCGAGACGCTCCATTTCGCCGGCCAGCCGATGGCGGGGAATAAAAGCTAGGTTCGGCTCCGTCGACGTGGGCAGTTGTCAGGCAGAATCGTCATGAGTTTGCACGCGGTTTTCGTCCCTTGCGTGAAATCCCATTGGACCGGAGCGTGCCCCGGCTTTACATCTTCAATCTTTTGCCACCCTATGCCGCGCCGCCCAAAACTTCCGCTTGATCCCGATGCCGACGAAACCGGCCCTCGGCTACCGGCCGTAAGCCCGCAGCTCGAGCCGGGTGAGCCGACCGACCTCGAGTTGATGAAAGGGATCCAGGAGGAAGATCCCGAGGCCCTCTCGAAACTTTACGATCGCTACAACGGCATCATCAAGGCGCTCATCCTCCGCGTCGTGCATAACGAGGCCGAGGCCGACGACTTGCTCCAGGAGATTTTCATGGAGCTCTGGAATCAGGCCAAAAATTTCTCCGCCCAGAAGGGCAAACCCCTCGGCTGGATGGTGACCCTTGCACGGCGCCGCGCGATCGACGGCCTGCGCAAGAAGCAAGCCTATATGCGCGCGGGCGAACGTCTTCAGAATGAAACCGAACAGCAGCCCGACGCCTGGGTGCACAACGCGACCGAGGAAGAAATCAACTTCTCCGATACCCGGATTCTGGTTCGTAGAGTGATCAGGGGATTGCCGCCCGCTCAGCAGCAGGCAATCGATCTCGCATTTTTTCGCGGCATGAGTCAGCGCGAAATCGCCGCAAATACGAATACACCATTAGGCACCGTCAAAACCCGCCTCGAGCTGGGCCTGAAAAAGATCTACGACGGCCTGAAAGAGTTGAAAGATGAGCTTTGAAGAATTCCAGAACCGCGCCCGTCTCTACGTCATTGGCGCGCTGGAAAACGACGAAAGCCGGGAGTTCGAAGAATCGCGTCGCGAATTCGGCCAGCCAGCGGAAGATTTCATCACCGAATGCTACCGGCTGCATGAGGCTTTCGCGCTCAGCCTGAAGCCGGCGAAGTCCTCCAGCGCGCTCAAGGATCGGCTCATGAAAATGGTTCGCGAACGCAAGCAGGGCGAACCGGACAGCGTCTAGGCACGCGGTCTATCGCTCGCTCTATTCGCCGGGCGCGGCGGCGTCTTCGCAATTCATCTCGCGCAGGATGAATTCCTGCAGGAAGCCGTAAAAGTTCACCTGAAAAAGGCTCAGATCGCGCCGCGAACCAATCGGCGAGCGGTAGTGATCGCAAAGTTCCGCCTCGCTAAAGTCGTATTTCGCCGCGATCGCGAGCCGCGCCTGATTGAGCGCGTTGAGCCAGGCCTCGGAGTGCGCGTGCGGGATCCGCAGGCTGCTGTTCGCAAAAGGCTTTTCGTTTTCGCTCAGCTGTTTGAGATCGTTCTGCACCGTCTCGGTCGCGCTCTGGAAGATTCGTCGCAGCTCCGGCTCGACGTAGACTTTCCATTCCGCGCAAAATTCCTTCTCGTTAGGCCCGGCCGGTGGACTGAAGAGACGCTCCTCCGCGGCCGGGACCGATTCGGGATTCGTGCTGGCCGGGATCTGCCGCAAAAGTTCGGCCAGGAAGGGATCGATCTCGCTGATCTCGAGCGCCCCATTGTTGCGAAAAACTTCCATCTTCAGTTCGCCTGCTCGATCGTCGCGAGGAGCAGGTAGCCATGTAATTGCTGGACAAAAAGCTCCGCCCGCTCCCGCACCCCGCTCCAGAGGATCGAGCGGCCATCGCGATGCACCTCGAGCATGTGCAGCTCAGCTTTCTCCCTTGGATAACCAAAGACTTTTTGGAAAACCATCGTGACGTAGCTCATCAGGTTGACCGGGTCGTTATGCACCACGACTTGCCAGGGAAGATCGTGCGCCTCCTTCGTTTCCGTTTCGTCCACGATCGACGGGCTCTCGACCGCGCTTTTAATCATCACTTGCATATCACGGGCGCCGCCGCCCTCATCTCCCGGCCTCCAGTCGCCTCTTATCGGGGAAGCGAGTGGGCCAAAGCATAACGAAAAACATACCACGCGAGAGGCGTGAATCAACGGGCGGAAAGCAGGCGCGGCCCGGGCCCGCTGGCCGTCCGCCCGTCCCTAACAACCTTCGCACGCACGCGCACGCTCGCCTTTTCGCTTGTCAGCAGCGCTGATCACCGATCACTTCCCGCCATGAAACGAATTCTTTTCCCGGCCCTGCTCGTCCTCGCTCTCGCCACCGGCGGGCTCCGCGCCGAAGTCTCCTCCGATGCCGCCGAGTTGACCAAGCTCCTCCAGGATTTCCTCGCCGGCGCGAGCCGCAACGACCTCGCGGTCCACGAGCGCTTCTGGGCCGATGACCTGATCTACACCGCCTCGGCCGGCCGACGGATGGGCAAGGCCGACATCCTGCGCGAAACCCGCGCGGAGACACCGGCCAAGGCGGGCGAAGAATCCACCGTTTTCACCGCCGAAGACATTCGGATCCACCAATACGGCGAGACCGCGATTGTGGCTTTCCGGCTCGTCGGGACGACGGAGAAGGAGGACAAAAAGGAGGTCACGAAATACCTCAACACCGGCACCTTCCTGAAACGCAACGGCCAATGGCAGGTCGTCGCCTGGCAGGCCACGAAGATCCCGCCCAAGGAAGAGAAGAAGTCCTGACGATCGATGCTGGCTGGCACGCCGGGATCTGACTAACGGCCGAGCCGGGGAGTGCGCCCGCTGGCTTCCTGATAGGAGATGGCTACACTGATGTGCGTGTCTCCCTCAACGATCTCACTCAGGATATAGCCGGCCTTCACCTCGCGCCCGTATTTGCCCGTGGATTTGCCGTAGAAAACGCCGACCTCGCTGCTCGCGTAATCGAATTTCGGAAGCAGATCCACCGGCCGGCTCGCCACTTCACGGGTCCGCGTGGCCGGCGATGTCGTTAGGCGCGGCGTCTCGGCCAAAGTCGCCGCCGGAAGATACTCGACCGGCGCCGCCTCCATCCAGGCGAAGGCGTTCGGGAAAGAGAAGAGCGCTTCATCCGACAGGGTCAACGCCGCCGGTCCGTACCAGGCGTCGTTCAAAGCCGCGAAATGAACGGTTGCCCCCGCAGTCGCCGGAGTCTGAACCACGCGCTCCGCCCCTGTCTCGAGGCTCAAGTTCGGCGTGGCCTCCTGCGCCGACAAGGTAACGCCGAGTGCAAAAAATCCTGCGACCGCAAAAAAAGCGCGTCTGCCCATGGCGGGAATCCACTACCGAATGCCCCGCAGCGCCAGCGAAATCTTCCCCGCCTGCGTCGATGCCGGGTTGCGCGGCCGGGACAATTGCGAAAGGTCTGGCGTACCGATGATGAAACCAATCCCGTCCCTCTACCTGCTTTTGGCCGCGACTCTCCTCCTCGGCTGCGCGTCCCGCCGACCGACGCCCTCTTGGCGCGAGGCCGCTACGCAGGATCACCCTTGGGGCTACTATTCGGGGGGCCCGCCCACCACTCGCTGGAATCCCGATGGACGCAGCATGACCCTCGTCACAGAGATTCGTTATACCGATCCGAACGGCGCCGTCTGGGTCGCCCCCGCGGGCTCGGTCGTCGACGGGGCATCGATCCCGCGTTCGCTCTGGTCCTTCATGGGCGGCCCTTTCGAGGGAAAATATCGCACCGCCTCCATCCTGCACGACGTCTCCTACGATCAACAGGATCGGCCGCCGAAGGATTGCGACCGGATGTTTTACCACGCGATGCGCTGCAGCGGAGTGAGCGCGGTCGAAGCCAAGACGATGTATTACTCACTTCTTCGCTTCGGCCGGCATTGGGATTTTTCCATTAAGCGGGCCAAGCCGGTCAAGATCGGCCGCAAAATGGTGGCGCGAGCTCAACCCGGCCCGCCCGTGGTCGTCCCGGCCCAGCAGGAAATCCAGGGCGTGCAGGAATGGATTCGAAACTCCGCCCCGAGCGAGACACAAATCGAGCAACGGGCCGACGCCGAGACGCCCTAGACGACCGCTCGAGCGAGGATCTTTTCGGGCAAAAGAATCGCTCGACTTGCGCCGACCGCCGCTGTCAGGATGCGCGGCCTGATGAGGTTCGCGCCGCTCGACCTAACGACTCACTCGCCGGCCATCTCGCTTCCGGCAGCCTGAGCAACGACGACGTCGCGCCGGTCCCGGCGAGCGGCCGCACTTGGTCGCTGTGGAGCATCGCCGCGCTCTGGGTCGGGATGGCGTTCTGCATCACCACCTACACCCTCGCGAGCAGCCCGATCGAGCAGGGCATGAACGGGAAACAGGCCGTGTTCACGATCTTCCTTGGCAATTTGATTGTCCTCATCCCGATGACGCTCAACGCCCGCACCGCCTACGGCATCTCCTTCCCCGTCCTGATTCGTGTTCCTTCGGGACGTTAGGCTCAAATATTCCGGCACTGACGCGCGCGCTCGTCGCCTGCGGCTGGTTCGGCATTCAGACCTGGATCGGCGGCGCGGCCATCTACGTGATGGCGGCGATCATTTTCGGATTCAACCCCGCCTTCAAGACCGCGCTGCCGGTCATCGGCATCTCCGGCGGCGAGTTTCTCTGCTTCCTGATTTTCTGGGCGATCAACGTCTACGTCATCATCAAAGGGATGGAGTCGATCAAGTGGCTCGAGATTTTCGCCGCGCCGTTTTGATCGCGACCGGGGTCGGCCTGCTCATCTGGGCGGTCGTGGCAGCTCACGGCTGGGGGCCGATTTCGCGCGCCCTTCGAAATTTTAATGGTTAGGCGAATTCATGCCGGTCTTCGCCGCCGGCCTGACCGCGATGGTCGGCTATTGGACGACGCTCTCGCTCAACATTCCCGACTTTTCGCGTTTCGCCCGCTCGCAACGCGACCAGATCACAGGCCAGGCCCTTGCTTGCCGCTCTCCATGACCTTCTATGCCTTCATCGGCGTGGCCGTGACGAGCGCGACCGTAATCGTTTTCGGGGAAGCGATCTGGGACCCGGTCCAGCTGATGCAGCGTTTCCACAGCCCGGTGCTCTCCGTCCTCGCTCTCATCACCCTCACCATCGCCACCCTCTCGACCAACATCGCGGCTAACGTCGTCTCGCCCGTCAACGATTTCTCCAATCTCGCGCCGCGCCTGATCAGCTTCCGCACCGGCGGCATTCTCACCGGGATCATCGGCATTCTGATGTTTCCCTGGAAACTCTACGCCGACCCGAGCGGCTACATTTTCACCTGGCTGATCGGTTACAGCGCATTGTTAGGCCCAATCGGCGGGATCATGATCGAGGACTACTTTGTTTACCGGAAACGCCAGCTCGACGTTGTCGCGCTTTATGATCCGGCCGGCCGCTATCGCTACCACGGCGGCTTCAGCCTGGTCGCGCTCGGCGCACTTTTCCTCGCCGTCCTGCCCAACATCCCGGGCTTCCTCGCCACGATCAAAGTCCTCCCGCAAACTTCCGTCGCGCCGATCTTCCTTTCCCTCTACCATTACGCCTGGTTCGTCGGGTTTGGATTGGCGTTCGTGCTCTACTTGGCCGGACGACGTCTCGCGCCTAACGAATTTGAGGAAGGTTTTGGACGGGATTTACAAGATTGAAGAAACGTCCCGGCGCCCAATGTTCTCGATCCTGTAAATCCTTTTAATCCTGTCTAAAAAGATCATGCACCAGCCCGAAATACCGCCGTTCGATCATCAACCGCAGCCCTACACCGGGCCTTCGCCGGACGAAATCCTGCGCCTTCGCAAGGAGTTCCTGAACCCGGGAATCTTCCTCTATTACAAAATGCCCCTCACCATCGTGGAGGGCAAAATGCAATACGTCTGGGACGAAAGCGGGCGCCGCTATCTCGACGCCCTCGGCGGCATCGTCACGATCAGCGTGGGCCATTGCCATCCCGACGTGGTCGAGGCGGCCCGCAAACAGAACGAGCTCCTGCAGCATTCGACCACGATTTATCTGCATCCCAACATTGCCGAGTATGCCGAGATGCTCGCCTCCAAGTTGCCGGGCGAACTGAAGGTCTGCTATTTCGTCAACTCCGGCTCGGAAGCGAACGATCTCGCGATGCTGATGGCCCGCGCCTACACCGGAAACTACGACATGATCGCGCTCCGCAACGCTTACCACGGCGGGAACGCTTCCGGGATGGGCCTGACCGCGCACGCCACCTGGAAATTCAACGTCCCGCACAGCTTCGGCGTGCATCACTCGATCACACCCGATCCCTATCGCGGCATCTGGGGCCACGACAATCCCGAGGCCGGCAAAAACTACGCGGCCGATGTGAAGAACCTGATCGACTACGCGACCCCGGGCCAGATCGCCGGCTTCATTGCCGAGTCGATCCAGGGCGTCGGCGGCTGCGTCGTTTTCCCTAACGACTACCTGAAACATGCCTACGAGCATGTGCGCGCGGCCGGCGGCGTTTGCATCGCGGACGAAGTGCAATCCGGCTTTGGCCGCACCGGGACGCATTACTGGGGCTTCGAAACCCAGGCCGTCATCCCAGACATCGTCTGCATGGCGAAAGGGATCGGGAACGGCTGCCCGTTAGGCGCGGTCGTGACCACGCCGAAGATTGCGGCCGCTCTTTCGCAGCGGATCCATTTCAACACCTTCGGCGGCAACCCGGTCGTCTCCGCCCAGGGCAAGGCGGTCCTGGAAGTGATCGAGCGCGAGAAGCTGCAGGCCAATTCCCTCGCCATGGGCCAGCATCTTTCCGCCGGGCTGGAGCGCCTCAAAGAAAAGCACAACGTGATTGGCGACGCCCGCGGCAAAGGCCTCATGCTCGGGATCGAGCTGGTTAAGGATCGCGCCACGAAGGAACCGGCCAAGGCGGAATGCGCGCACGTCCTCGAGACCTGCCGCGATCTCGGCTTGTTGTTAGGCAAAGGCGGTCTGCAGGGGCAAACCATCCGCTTCTCCCCGCCCATGTGCATTCACAAGGCGGACGCCGACTTCATCCTCGAAGTCCTCGACCAGGCGCTGGGGAGCCTGTGAGCGAAGATCACCGGAACACAGGCGACCCGCCTGTGGGGCAAGCAGGCGGCTCGCCTGCATCAGACTCGGCGGGCGAGCCGCCCGCTGTCCACACAGGCGGGCCGCCTGTGCTCCGGTGGAGGGACGAAGCGATCTCGTTAGGCCGGACCGGCATGAAACAGCGCGACGGCGGCCCCTTCGGCGCGGTCGTGGTCTCGGACGGCCAGATCGTCGGCCGCGGGCATAACGAAGTGACCTCGCGTCTCGACCCGACCGCGCATGCCGAAGTCATGGCCATCCGCGCGGCCTGCCAGTCGTTAGGCCGTTTCGATCTGCGTGGCTGCCAGCTTTACACCAGCTGCGAGCCCTTCCCGATGTGCCTTGCCGCGATCTATTGGGCGCGGCTCGATCGCGTCTACTACGGCTGCGCCCGCGAGGATGCGGCCGCGGTCGGTTTCGACGACCGATTCATCTATCAGGAGCTCCCGCTCGAGATCGCCGCACGCTCGCTCCCGATGGAGCAGCTGGCCCGCGACCACTCGCTCAATCTCTTCCGCGAGTGGTCCGCCAAGCCGGATAAGATTCCCTGTTAAGAGAAACGCTGCGCAGGGTAGCGCGCCAGCACCCGCTCGATCTTTTCCGCAAATGGCCCGCCAAACCGATAAAATTCCCTACTAAGGGCAACGCTGCACAAGGTAGCGCGATCCGGCGGCGGCCTCCCCGGTAGAGAGGAACCGGCAAAGGCTTGCCCGCCGGCCGAATTTCTGAAGAGCGGCTTGGACTTCGCCGGCCTCTTCTGACATCCTCGCCGCCGTGCTCTCCCGAATTTATTCCGCGGCCGTCTACGGTGTGGACGCGTATGAGGTCGAGATCGAGGTCAACGCCGCAGGCGGAAATCCCAAGATCATCATCGTGGGCCTGCCGGACACGGCCGTAAAAGAAAGCCAGGACAGGGTCACGACCGCGATCAGCAACAGTGGATACTACTGGCCGCGCGGGCGGACCACGATCAATCTCGCGCCGGCCGACATTAAAAAGGAAGGCCCGAGCTTCGATCTCCCGATTGCGCTCGGGATGATCGCCGCCGCGCAGGAAATCGAGGAGGATCTCTTCGCTGATTTCAGCTTCGTCGGCGAGCTCGCGCTCAATGGCGCGGTCCGCGCGGTCAAAGGCGTGCTGCCGGTGTCACTCGAGGCGCGGCGGCGGGGGAAGCGGGCCATCATCGTCCCGGCGATGAACGCGCGCGAGGCGGCCATGGTCGAGGGAATCGAGGTCTACGGCGTGCGGAACCTGCGCCAGACTTTTCAATTCGTGCGGGGCGAAAAACAGCTGGAAGCGGAGCACGGCGACCTGAGCGAATTCTTCGCTCGGCACCAGGACTACGAGGTCGATTTCGCCGACGTGAAAGGCCAAGGCCACGTCAAGCGCGCGGTCGAAGTCGCGGTCGCCGGTGGGCATAATATCCTCATGATCGGGCCGCCCGGCTCGGGCAAATCGATGCTCTCGAAAAGGATCGCCACCATCATCCCGCCGATGGCCCTGGAGGAAGCGATCGAGACGACCAAGATCCACAGCATCGCGGGTTTGTTAGGCGCGGAGCGTTCCTTTGTCGCAACCCGGCCCTTCCGCTCGCCGCACCACACTATCTCGGACGTGGGATTGTTAGGCGGCTCTGCCATTCCCGCGCCCGGGGAAGTGAGCCTGGCCCATAACGGCGTCCTTTTTCTCGACGAGCTGCCGGAGTTCAAACGCTCCACGCTCGAGGTAATGCGCCAGCCGCTCGAGGACGGCCGCGTCACCGTCTCGCGCGCGGCCGGCACGATCACGTTTCCCTCGGAGTTCATGCTCGTGGCCGCGATGAACCCCTGCCCTTGCGGTTATTTTGGCGATCTGAAACGCGAGTGCCGCTGCAGCCCGGTGCAGGTGCAACGCTATCGGCAGCGCATTTCCGGTCCGCTCCTCGACCGGATCGATCTCCATATCGAAGTCCCGTCGGTCGAATATCGCGACATCTCGAGCGACCGCGCCGAAGAAAATTCCGCGGCGATTCGTGAGCGCGTCGAGCAGGCACGCAAGCGACAACAGGCACGCTTTAAGTCCGACAAGAAAACGAGCTGCAACGCGCGCATGTCATCGCGTGCGATCAAGCAGCATTGCAAGCTAAGTGACGAATCGCAGGATCTGATCCGCATCGCGATGAGCGAACTGAATTTGAGCGCGCGCGCTTACGATCGAATTCTGAAAGTTTCACGCACGATCGCTGATCTCGAAGGGACGGAATCGATCTCGCCGGAGCACGTGAGCGAAGCGATCCAGTATCGCACGTTCGACCGCACCCTCTGGGTTTAGGTGAAAACCAGTTCCAGATCCTGGAGCGCGGAGCAGCAACAGGTCCACGACATAATGCGCAGGAAACTAAACTTCCCGACCGACGGCTAAGACCGTCGCACCGCGCGCCCCGGGCGTTGCGGCGGCGCGGGAAGCCAGCGAGCTTTCCGGCGGTGAAAACGAAAAAGCCGCAGCGCGTCGTCCGGCGCCGGACCAAGAACTGGAAGATGCCGGCGAAGACGGTCTATGTCGGCCGGACGACGGTCTGGGGCAATCCGTTCGTGGTCGGCTCGGAGTTGATCGGCGGCGGCAAACTGAGCGCCGGGAAATCCATCGCGCTCTACCGGCAGTATGCGCGGGAAGCTTTCAACCTGCGCGATCTGCGAGCCTGCCTGCGCGGGAAAAATCTCGCCTGCTGGTGTCCGCTCGACCAGCCCTGTCACGCAGACGTTCTGCTCGAGATGGCGAACCCGACCTGAGGCCGGGCCATCGTGGTGGTATCGCTCGGCCTAACGAGGCGGGCTTTCCGGAAACTAGTCGTCCCACTTGCCGTCGAGGAGCGGTTCCGAGAGGAGTGTCTCGGCTCCATTCTCGGTGCAGAGTGCAAATCCCCCGCCCGGATAGAGGCAGACGCCCGCGTAATCGCCCTGCGCGTTGAGCGCGTAGAAATTGACGTTGAAGTTGGGCAGCCCGCGGCGGTTGAGGAGGTGGAGCGCGACGGTGTTTTGCCGGATGCGGCGGCAGGCCTCGAGCCCGGCGTCTTTCGGGTGCATTCCGCGCCGCATGTTTTCCACGATTAGGAATGCGGAAAGATTGTAGAGGTTGGCCTCGCCGCGACCGGTCGAGCCGGCCGCCCCGATCTCGCCATCGACGTAGAGGCCGGCGCCGAGGATGGGCGAATCGCCGACGCGCCCCGGCATTTTCCAGGCGAGGCCGCTCGTCGTGGTCACGCCCGCGATCTCGCCCCGGGCGTTGAGCCCGCTGCAATGGATCGTGCCGTAGAGATGGACCGGATCGACCAAGCCTTCCGCGACCAATTCGAGCATGACCCGATCGCTCGCCTCGGCACGCCGTTGCGGGTCCGTTGCGCCCGCGCGCTCGACGCGCTCTTTCCATTTCTGCCAAAGTTTCCTCGAGTTCTCGGAGTTGAGATCGGCTTCAATCTCGAAGCCGTGGGCGCGCGCGAAATCCTGAGCGTCCGCTCCGACGAGAAGGTGGTGGTCGGTTTCTTCCATGACCACCTTGGCGAC
>JBBSLW010000012.1:0-26734 GCA_038233495.1 Chthoniobacterales bacterium
GATCACACCCGCGAAGAAGTGCCGCTCTTCGTCTTGCACGGTGAAGAAAGGCGCGACCTCGGCACCCGCGAGAGCTTTGCCGATATCGCCGCGACGCTGGCGGAATTTTTTGCGCTTCCCGACGGCTGGCCGATCGGCGAATCCTTTCTTGCTCCATGCACATCCCGACCCTGATCGAACGCAAACGCGACGGACACGAGCTTTCGCCGGAAGAGATCGGCGCGCTGATCGATGGTTTTACGCGCGGAAAAATCCCGGACAGCCAGATGAGCGCGTGGGCGATGGCGGTCTTCTTTCGCGGGATGACGCCTAACGAGACCCGGCACCTGACCCACGCGATGCGGGAGAGCAGCCGCGTGCTGCAATATCCGGCCGGTTCGCCGCCGAAAGTCGATAAGCACTCGACCGCGGGATCGGCGACAAGGTCTCGCTCGTGCTCGCGCCGCTCCTCGCCTGCGACGAAGTCTGGGTGCCGATGATTTCCGGTCGCGGGCTCGGGATTACCGGCGGCACCTCGACAAACTCGAGAGCATCCCGGGGTTCAACGTGCGCCTCGAGGAAGCACGCGCGCTCCGGCAGCTGGAGAAGATCGGCGTCTGCATGATCGGGCAGACGGCCGACATTTGCCCTGCGGACAAGAAACTCTACGCCTTGCGCGACGTGACCGGGACGGTCCCATCGCAGCCGTTGATCGTGGCCAGCATCATGAGCAAGAAGCTGGCGGAGAATCTCGATCGGCTCGTGCTGGATGTGAAATTTGGAAGTGGCGCCTTCATGAAGACGCGAGAGGAAGCCGCGCAATTGGCCGCGGCCATGACCGAGGTGGGCGCGGGCATGGGCGTGGAAGTTTCCCATTTGCTGAGCACGATGGAGGCGCCGTTAGGCCACACGGTCGGCAATGCCCTGGAGGTGGCCGAAGCGGTCGAGACGCTGCAAGGGCGCGGGCCTGACGATCTCGTGGAAATCGTGCTCGATCTCGCCGCGAAAGTCGCGACGGCGCCGCGCGCGCAATTGGCCCGCTGGCTGGAGGACGGAAGCGCGGCGGAAACTCGTCGCGCTGGTAGAAGAACAGAAAGGCGACGTGCGGGCGCTCGAGAAAATAATGACGATTCATAACGCTCCCGTGCTCCATCCTTTCCCCGCCCCGCGCGCGGGTATAATCGAGCGGATGGATGCGGGCGTGATTGGGCGGGCGTCACTCTTGCTCGGCGCAGGACGCGCCCGGGCGGAGGACACGATCGATTTCGCGGTCGGTTTTTCGCAGATCAAAGCGCCCGGCGAAAAAGTCGAGGCGGACGAGCCGCTCTTCATCATTTGCGCGCGTTCCGAGGGCAATCTGGCCACCGTGTTGCCACTGCTTCAGCAAGCGTGGGCGCTGACCTGGAAATCCGTAATAACTATTATAAGACCGCCGGTTTGAGTAATCTAAGGGAACTACTCTAGAAGACGTCGCTCTGCCCGGCCGCCCTTGGGTCTATGTGAAATTCAAATGCCGTCACATCGGGCAAAAGGTCCTGGTTGATGCCACGCTCTCGTGTCTTTCCATCACCTGCCCGACCTGCAGCGAAGATGGTGAAGCCGCGGCTCGTTCGCTTCTGGGTGAAGCTGTCGGGCGCGGGGAAGGTCCAATCGCTCGATTGTAAATCTGATCCCTCAGGACGGCGCGAGGATTTCGTTGACAGCGCAACCGCGCCCTGTTGCATAACGACGTCCGCAAAACGCCGTCGCATTTCCACATGGCTTACCTGAACGAAAACTATCTCAAGCTCCAGGCCGGTTACCTTTTTCCCGAGATCGGACGGCGGATCAAAGAGTTTTGCGCTGCCAATCCACAGGCGGGCGAGCGATTGATTCGCTGCGGGATCGGCGACGTGACCGAACCGCTTCCGCCCGCGGTGGTGCAGGCGATGAAGAGCGCAGTGGACGAACTTTCAGTGCGCGAAACCTTTCGCGGCTATCCGCCCGAACAGGGTTATGAATTTCTGCGGAGCAAGATCGCGCAAATCGATTATCGCGAGCGCGGGATCGAGATTGCAGACGATGAGATTTTCGTTTCCGACGGATCGAAGAGCGACTGCGGCTTCGTTCTCGACGTGCTCGGTGACCAGAACAAAATCGCAATCACAAACCCGGTTTACCCGGTCTATGTCGACACCAACGTGATGGCGGGTCACACGGGACCGGCGGACAGGGAAGGCCGCTTCGAAGGAATCATCTACCTGCCTTGCCGGGCCGAGAAGGGTTTCGTAGCCGAGCCGCCTAACGAGCGTGCGGACATCGTCTACCTTTGTTTCCCGAACAACCCAACCGGCGCGGTTGCGACCCGGGTCCAGCTCGAGCAATGGGTCGCCTACGCCCAGGAACACAAGGCGATCCTGCTCTACGACGCGGCCTACGAGGGCTACATCAGCGATCCGGAGATTCCGCATTCGATATTCGAGATCCCGGGCGCGCTCGAGCGGGCGGTCGAGTTTCGCAGCTTCTCCAAGACCGGCGGTTTCACCGGAGTGCGCTGCGGTTTCACCGTGATGTCGAAACGTTTGCTCGCGCAGACGAACGACGGCCGCGAGCTGCCGCTCCATCCGCTTTGGAATCGGCGCTGGAGCACGAAAGCCAACGGTGTGAGTTACCCGGTGCAACGCGGCGCGGCCGCGCTCTACAGCGACGAGGGCCGCGCGCAGGTGCGCGAGCTGGTCGATCATTACATGGGAAACGCGCACATCCTGAGCGAGGCGGCGGGCCGGGCCGGGCTGCGCGTTTTCGGCGGGAAAAACGCTCCTTACATCTGGGTCGGGACGCCCTCCGGCCTAACGAGTTGGCAGATGTTTGACCGGATGCTGCACAATCTCAACGTCGTAATCACGCCGGGGAGCGGCTTTGGCTCAGAAGGCGAAGGCTACTTCCGCATCTCGGCCTTCAACAGCCGGGAGAATGCGGAGGAAGTCGGGCGCCGGCTGGAAGGCGCCTCTTTTTCCTAGCCGCCGCAGTTCCTGCGCGAAAAGTGGAAGCGGCAGAAAGCGCACGCGCTGGATCGAAAACCTTGCGCAGGCGAGGAGCGGCCTACAACTTAGCAGCTTGAAAAAGGAAGGATCGCAAGGGTTTTCGCAAAGCCTGCCGCAGCTCTACCGGTTTTGTTTTCTCATGACCGGCGATGTAGAGCGGGCGCTGCAGGCTTTCCAAAATACGGTCCGGGAAGCGGCGCTGCTCGCTTCCCGCGGACAACTGCCGGCCGACCGCCTCTGGAGCTTCCATGAAGCGCGCCACCAATGCCTGGATCTCACGAAGCAGGACGTGCAACCGGAACCGGCCACCACGTCGGAGGAGCCGATCGCCCCGGACGCTGCGACCCGGGTGGCGCAGCTCGATCCCGGGCAGCTCGGCGCATGGATTTCCGCCTCGCCGGAGCCGCAGCGCAGCGCGCTCGCCTTTTTCTACCTGAATGAATTTTCGCATCGCGAAATGCAAAATCTGCTCGACCTGAAAATGCACGAGCTGGCGGGATTCATTTCGCACGGCCGCTCGCAATTCCAGGCCTGGCTCAACAGCGTCACGGAGACTCGATGAAACGCTGGCTCTCCCGGCGCAAACGCGAGCTGATCGATGTCGCACCGATCGGCGACGGACCGCCAAGCGATCGCGCGATGCGCTCCGCTCTGGAAACCGCGCGCACCATCCCCGAGACCGCGGCCAGCCTTTCCGCGCAACATCATTTCGACCACGCGCTGGCCGAGCTGGTGCGGCGGATCGAGATCCCGAAGCAAGCCGAGGAATGGTTCGTCAACGGCGCCCTGATCAAGGGCGCGAAGCGGAGCTGGAAAAAAACCGCGCGCCATCCCGCGATTCTCGCGACCGCGCTCGCGGTCCTGGTCATGGCCGGGATTGCGGTCTTCTTTTTCATCGAGCGGCTGAACGAATTTCCCGGCTCGGCGACGGCGAAAAAGATGCTGGTCGTGGCGAGCGCTTCTCCGCGTTCACAGTTCGACCGGTTGAACACGGATGCGATCAACCTGGGCGATTACTTTTTCATGAAATTCCAGCTCGAGCACTTTGATGTGCCGATGCGATTTTCGGATTTCCGGGCGACCGGAGCGCGGGTGGTGGAGGACGGGGATGGGCTCCGCGTCGCGCAGGTCCTGCTGGCAGAAAACGGCGTGCAATTTTTCCTCTACTCGGTGGAGCCGGAGGCCGCGCGGAAGGGCGCAAAGCCGGGGCCGCCGACCTGGCGTTATGTCGAGAGCGAAGGCTGGGCCGGAGCAGTCGAGGTGAGCGATGGAATTTGTTTCATGATCGCGATGCACGGGAGCGAGCAGGAGCTGCGCGCTTACGTGGCGGGGCGGCAGCGGTAACGCGCGGGCGGTGATTTCGAGAGCGCGTTGACACGGTCGGCACGCCATTCAACTATAGCGGCTCGCTGCGCCAGGGTAGCTCAGTGGTAGAGCAGGGGACTCATAAGCCCTTGGTCGGGAGTTCAACTCTCCCCCCTGGCACTCCCCCTCCTCCCTCGCCGTTGGCGCTGATCGGTTTGACAATGAATGAACGTTCATTCATTGTCCTCATTCCGATGCCGATAAAGCTTTCCATCGCTCCGCCCGATCGCCGCCGCCAGATTCTGGAAGCGGCCATGATTTGCTTTGCGAAGAGCGGTTTCCACCAGACCACGATGCACGGTGTCAGCGCCGAGGCCGGGGTCAGCGTCGGCCTGATCTATCGCTATTTTAAAAACAAGGAGCAGGTCATCGCCGCGCTCGCGGACGAGCACAAAAAAGACATTGCCGATCTCCTCGAACGGGCCGGCGAAGCGCCCACCCTGCTGGAGGCGATGGAAATTCTTTTCACCTCGCATTGCTGTGAGCGATCGCCCCAGATCATCGCGGCTTTCGTGGTCGACTTGTTCGCCGAGGCGAGCCGCAATCCCGCAATCGCGAAAGTCGTGCGCGGCGTGGTCAAAACCAAAACCGACGGCGTGGTCGACCTGATCGCACGTTCTCCCGAAGGCCGCCGTCTCGCTCCCTGGCTTGATCCGCACGAAATTGCAGAAATGATTTTTGCAGTGAACGATGGCACGCTTATGCGAGGTGTTTTTCGCGCGTCGAGTGCGTCCGTGGCGCAGCAGCGCGAACGTCAACTTAATGTCGCCCGGACTCTGTGGCGCCTCCTCTTCAGTCGAGAATCCCATGCAAACGGTCATAACTAAATCACCCTCGCGCCCCACCCCCGCCGCGGCGGCTCCAGCCGCGCCGAAGAAGCGCAAACCGACGATCGCGATTATCCTCGTGGTGTTGGGTCTTGTCGCTGCTTTCGTCCTGATTTTTGGAACCAAAGCGCTCCAGATCGTCGCGATGATTTCCAACAGCAAAGCGATGGTGCAGCCGCCGACCACGGTGACGAGCGCGAAAGTGCAGAAAGCGGATTGGGCGCCGAGCCTGACCGCGGTCGGCTCGATTACGCCGGTGCAGGGCGCGACGATCAGCGCCGAGCTCCCGGGCATGGTGGCCGAGATTGGATTTGAATCCGGGCGCGCGGTGAAAAAAGGCGACCTGCTGGTGAAGCTGGACGCGTCCGCCGAGCAGGCCCAGCTTCGCGCTGCGCAGGCCGACCTCGAGCTGGCGCAGGCGGAATTCAATCGCTCGCAAGGCCTGGCCAAGGGCAACGTGATTTCGAAGGCAGAGTTCGATACCGCCAATTCCAAATACTCCGCGGCGAAGGCGGCGGTCGACAACATGCAGTCGATTATCAACAAGAAGGAAATTCGCGCTCCCTTCGATGGCGTCGCCGGCATTCGTGAAGTGAATCCCGGGCAGATGGTGCCGGCCGGACAAAAGCTCGTGACCCTGCAGGCGCTCGACAAGGTGTTCGTCGATTTTTCTTTGCCCCAACAGGATCTCGAGAAGGTGAAAGTTGGCCTCCCGGTCAAGATGACGACGGACGCGATCGAAGGCCGCGTGTTTGAAGGAACCTTGAGCGCGATCAATTCCGCGATCGATCCCGCAACCCGTTCCGTCTCCCTGCAGGCCTCGATCGACAACCAGGACCACGCGCTGCGCGCCGGAATGTTTGCGCGCGTCGAGGTGTTGTTACCCAAGACGAAGCCCACTCTTTTCATCCCGACGACCGCGGTCGCCTACGCCCCTTACGGCAATTCCGTTTACCTGATCGAATCGAAGAAGGATGACAAAACCGGCAAGACCGCGCTCGTCACACGGCAGCAGTTCATTCGCACCGGCGAAACGCGCGGTGATTTCGTCGCCGTGACTGAAGGCTTGAAGCAAGGCAATGAAGTGGTGAGCACCGGCGTTTTCAAAATGCGCAATGGGATGGAAGTGGTGGTCGACAACAAACTCGCGCCCAAGGCCAGCCTCACGCCGGATCCGCCGAACACCTGAGCCGGAGGCGCTCTCTCCCCGAAGATGAAGAATTTTACTGACCTTTTCATCCGCCGGCCGGTCCTCGCGCTGGTCGTTAGTCTGGTCATCATCATCGCCGGCGTGCAGGCCTACTCGTCGCTCAACGTGCGGCAGTATCCGCGCAGCGACATCGCTTCCGTCACCGTTACGACGGCCTACGTCGGCGCGAGCGCGGAGTTGGTCCGCGGCTTTATCACGACTCCCCTGGAGCGCGCCATCGCGGCGGCCGACGGGATCGATTATCTCCAGTCGTCCAGCTCGCAGGGCGTCTCCACGATCACGGCGCGGCTTCGGCTGAATTACGATTCCAACAAGGCGCTCTCCGAGATCAGCTCAAAGGTCAACCAGGTGCGCGGCGATCTCCCGCCCGAGGCCGAGATCCCGGTCATCAACATCGAGTCAGCCGACTCGCAGTTTGCCGCCGCCTATCTCAGCTTTACCTCGAACATCCTGCAGGCGAACGAGATTACGGACTACCTCAGCCGGATCGTGCAGCCGCGCCTGACCGCGCTGCCGGGCGTGCAACGCGCCGAGATTCTCGGTGGCCGCACCTTTGCCATGCGCATTTGGTTGAAGCCGGACCGAATGGCTGCGCTCAACGTCAGCCCCGCGCAGGTGCGCAAGGCTCTCGCGAATAACAATTACCTCGCCGCGCTCGGCCGGACCAAGGGCGCACTCGTCCAGGTCGACCTGACCGCCAATACCGATCTGCACACCGCGGAGGATTTCAAGAATCTGGTCGTGCGCGAGGAGAACGGCGCGCTCGTTAGGCTGGACGAAGTCGCCGATATTGTGCTTGGGGCGGAGGATTACAATTCCGAGGTGCGTTTCTCCGGCGAGCGGGCCGTTTTCATGGGCATCTTCGTCCTGCCCAACGCCAACTCGATCGACGTCGTGAAACGCGTCCGGGCGGAGATGGCGCAGATCGCCAAGGAATTGCCCACGGGCATGCAGGGCCGCATCGCCTACGACGGCACCGAGTATATCAACACCGCGATCAAGGACGTCTACAAAACCCTCGGGGAAACGTTGCTCATCGTCTGCGTCGTCATCTTTCTTTTCCTCGGTTCCTGGCGCTCCACCGTTATTCCGATCGTGGCCATCCCGATCTCGCTCATCGGCGCGGTCTTTCTCATGCAGGTCTTTGGTTTCTCGATCAATCTGCTCACCCTGCTCGCCGTCGTCCTCTCGGTCGGCCTGGTCGTCGACGACGCGATCGTCGTGGTCGAGAACGTCGAGCGCCATTTGCGCGACGGCCTCACCCCGTTGAACGCCGCGCTCCTCGGCGCGCGCGAACTGATCGGACCGATCATCGCGATGACGATCACCTTGGCGGCGGTCTATATTCCGGTCGGAATCCAAGGCGGCCTCACCGGAACGCTCTTCCGGGAGTTTGCCTTCACTCTTGCGGGAGCGGTCGCGATCTCCGGCGTCGTCGCACTCACTTTGTCGCCGGTCATGACCGCGAAATTCCTGCGCGAAGGAGACGCCGAGCGCGGGTTTGCGGCCCGTGTTAATCATCTCTTCGATCGCATCCGCGATTGGTATGGCCGCCGGCTCGACGCCACGCTCCGCGTCCGTCCTGCGGTCTACACCGCCTGGATCGGCCTGACGGTGATCGCCGCGCTCATGTTCCTCCTCCTGCCGAAACTGGCCTCGAAAGAGCTCGCGCCGACGGAGGACCAGGGCGTCATCTTCGGCATCGTCAACGCCTCGGCCAATGCCACGATCGAACAGACCGCCGCTTTTGCCGATGCCGCCGGCAAGGTTTTCCTGAGCTTCCCGCAAACCCAGTTCACCTTCCAGCTCACTTTCCCGAGCAGCGGTTTTGGCGGCATGGTTTTAAAACCGTGGGACCAGCGCGAAGAAACCGCTTTCGAGTTGCTCCCGCAGGTTCAGGCAAAACTGGGGACGGTGCCCGGGATCGAGATGTTTCCTGTCATGCCCCCGGCGCTTCCGGGCGGCGGACAATTCCCCGTCGAGCTCGTCCTGCTTTCGACCGAGGAACCGGAGCGCATGGTCGAATTTGCCAAACAACTTCAGGCCAAGGCGATGGCCAGCGGCTCGTTTTTCTTCCCGCCGATCATCGATACCAAGATCGATCAACCGCAGGCCGAGCTCCTCATCGATCACGACAAAGTCGGCGCGCTCGGTTTGAACCTGCAGGAAATCGGCGCCGACATTTCCGCGATGTTCGGCGGCAATTTCGTTAACCGATTCAACATCTCTGGCCGCAGCTACAAGGTCATCCCGCAGATCCAGAGGGTCGATCGATTGAATCCCGACCAGCTCAAGGACATCTACGTGACCGGTCCGGATGACAAACTCATCCCGTTGAGCACGGTCGCGACGATTCGGGAAAAGACCGTGCCGCGCACCTTGAACCGCTTCAAGCAGCTCAACGCCGTCACGATCAGCGGCCTCTCGGGTCTCCCTCTCGATCAGGCGCTCAAGGTGCTCGAGGACGAAGCTGCCCGGATTTTGCCAGCCGGTTATTCGATCGATTACACCGGGGAATCGCGCCAGCTCCGAGTCGAGGGCGACAAGTTCCTGGCTGCCTTCGGTCTCGCCGTGATGCTCATTTTCCTTGTCCTCGCGGCGCAGTTCAACAGCTTCCGCGATCCGCTCATCATCTTGTTAGGCTCAGTCCCGCTCGCGCTTTTCGGCGCCATGATTTTCATGTTCCTCAAGCTGCCGAACCCGAACATGAAGTTCTTCACCAACGCCTTTACGACTTCCTTTAACATCTACTCGCAAGTCGGGCTCGTGACTCTCGTCGGGTTAATCGCGAAAAACGCCATCCTCATCGTCGAGTTCGCCAACAAGCTGCAAGAAGAAGGGCGCAATAAAATCGAAGCCGTTTCCCAGGCCGCCCGGATTCGGCTGCGTCCGGTGTTGATGACCACGATCGCGACCGTGGCCGGCCACATGCCGCTCGTCTTCGTCACCGGCGCGGGTGCAAAAGCGCGAAACTCGATCGGTCTCGTCCTCGTCGGCGGCATGACTATTGGCACACTCTTTACTCTCTTCATTGTCCCCTCGCTCTACGTCCTGATCGCGCGCACCCACCGCGCGATCGAGACGGAGGATCCCGACCGGCCCGACGAGCCGAAGGGACCGCGTGAGCCCGCCCTCGTGCCGGAGCTGGCCGAGGCCTAACGAGGTCCGCGATTCTCTCTCTTGACCCTCCCGGGAGATTGCTTCATAAAGGAACGCGGTCTTACTAAAACTTAGGAAGAAGTTGCTCATCGCCTCTCGAGATCGCATTCGGCCCGCTCCGACCGCGCTTACACTTTTTTTCGCGTTCTCTCTGGCCGGCCTGCTCTGGGATTGCGACCAGCCCGATGGCCAGCGCCCGGCTCATGAGCGCATCGGAGATGATCGAAGCCGGTCTGCCGCCCGGCGTGATGATGAAGAACGCGGGCAAGCCGCAATTCCTCACCGTCGTCTGCGCCGCGTCAAAACGCATCGTGCCTCCGCGCCGGCTCTCGCCCGCACGGCAGTGATCGCGCATCACGAATACGCCGGCGACATCGTTGCGACCGTGGTGCGCTGTCTCCGCGGCGAAGCGCGGGTTGATTGCGGGCTAACCGGGGAAGTTGTGGCCGCGGCGGTCGCAGCTGCGCCCGATTCCGCGGCCCTGATCGAAGATGCGGCCACGGCCTTTGCGCCCGATTGCGCCGATGCCATCCAAGGGACTGCTCCGCATGATGGCAAGGAGATGCTGGGCGACGGCAAAGAGGTGCTTGACAGTGGGGAAGATATTCCCGCGGAAGGCCCGGGAAACTTCACGAACAACGTCCCGTCCAACGTCTCGCCTCCCCTCGGTTCCGTCGGCGGCGGCGGCGGCTTCAACCCGCAGGAATCCAATGTGCAGATCTGCGACAACGGCCGGCAGCGTTCGATTCGCGCGACCCGCGTGAATCGTTACCTGACCAAGCACCCCGGCTCGTTCATCGGCAACTGCCAGATCACGCCCGCCGTTTCTCGTTAGGCGGGATCGGGCGCCGCTTCCTCCGCGCCGCTCGCAATTCGCGCGCAGCCGCGTAAATCGAGTTTGCCGGTCGCGAGCACGGGGATTTTCTCAACCTGCCGGACCGTTTTGGGGATCCAGAGATTCGGCACGCCGGCCTCGTGCAGCTGCCCGCGCAGCTTCGCCTGGTCGATCTCGATTGTGCTTAGAAGGACGAGCGCTTCGCCCTTTTGCGGATCAACCATCGAGGTGACCGCAATCGTCCGGTCGCCCTCGTTCCCGAGCCCGAGCGCAGCGAGGATTTTTTGTTCCACCGTTTCGTGCGGCACCATTTCGCCGCCGATTTTCGAGAAACGCGAGAGGCGCCCCTCGATGAAAAGGAAACCGTCCTCATCAAACCGCCCGAGATCGCCCGTCATCAGCCACCCATCCTGCATTACTTCTGCGGTCCGCTCGGGATCGTCCAGGTAGCCGGCGAAAATGTTCGGTCCGCGCAGCCAGAGCATCCCGGAGTCGAGCAGCGAAAGTTTTTCGCCGGTCTCCGGCTGACGGATTTCCGCCGCGATGCCGGGCGCCATTTTCCCGGTCGAGCCGGGCCGATGCGAAGGCTGCACCGTCGCGCCCGGAAATTTCGGTTTGGGGTCGGGCAGATTCACGCTCACGACCGGCGACGTCTCGGTCAGGCCGTAGCCTTCGTAGACCATTTTCCCGAAGCGCTCCTCGAACGCTTCGGCCAGGCTGCGCGGTAATTTCTCCGCCCCGGTGATCGTTAGGCGAACGCTCTCCAGCTGCGGCCGCTCCGCTTTCCGCAGGTAGCCCCGGAGAAAAGTCGGGGCCGCGAGCACGATCGTGACCCGATGGCGCGCGATCAATTCCGCGCACTTCGCACTGTCGAGCGGATTTGGGTAAGTGACGGTGCGGATCCCATCGAGGAGCGGAAACCAAAGCGTCACCGTGCAGCCGAAGCTGTGAAAAACCGGGAGCGACGCCAGCATCAAGTCCTCGCGCGTGGCGTCGATCAGGACGCGGAATTGCGAGACGTTACCGATCAGATTGCGATGGCTCAGGACGACGCCTTTCGGAGCACCCGAGCTCCCGCTGGTGAAAAGGAGCACGGCTTCCTTGTGATCCCCTTCCCGCGGGATCTCGAGCAGGCGAATAAGCAAAGGCGCGGGCAGAACGATCGCCGCCATCCACCAGAGAAAAATCTTCGCCTTCAATCCGGGAAGTACCTCATCGAGTTGCAGGACGTTTTCCGGCCACGGGAAATCCGTCAGGCGCTTGGCAAAAGCGGTCGCGGAAATCGCGCTCTTCAATCCCGCGAGCTCCTGCGCGCGCTGCAGGGCGTCGCGGCCGCTGGTGAAGTTGAGGCCGACCGGCACTTTTCCCGCGAGCACGACGGCGAGATTTGCCACCACGCCGCCTTTGCTCGCGGGCAGGACGATGCCGATGCGCGGTTCCGGGAAATTTTTTCTCAAATGCCGGCTCAAGGCCGCCGCCACCCCGAGCAGTTTGCCGCGCCGGAGAATGGAATCATCCATCCCGTCGGTCACTGCAACGCGGAACGGGCCCCGGGCCAGGCCGCGCACCGCCGCCGCGCCGAGATGCCCGCGCAGCGCGGGGCGCCGGCTATAACAGCGTTCCCCGACCTTGAGCAATTCCTCGCGCACCGTTGCGCCATCGGCGTCGTTAGGCAGAGGTTGCCCGAACTCGACCGTCGCCGGATACGGAACCTGCTGCGGCCATTTCGTGAAAAAGCGTCCGCCCTGGAAGGAAAAAACCGAGCCCCAGAGGCGATCGAGCCAGACCGGCACGATCGGCGCGACGGCCTGCCGCGCGATGATTTCGTAACCGCGTTGCAGGCGGAGCAATGTCCCCGAGCGCGACAACTGGCCCTCCGGAAAAAGACACACAATTTCGCCGGCGCGAATCTGCTCCGCCGCGCGCCGCATGCCCTCCCTCGCGCGGCGCGGAGTGATCGGGATGCAGCCGGCGATGCGCAAGATCGGGTGGAGGAAAGGTTTTTCGTAATATTCCTGGTCGACCAGGAAACGAATCGGGCGCGGACAGGCGAGGAGGAGAACGATCGCATCGATCCAGGTGGTGTGGTTAGGCAAAAGCAAAAAGCCGCCCGGTGGAAGGTGTTCCGTCCCGATCGCGGTGACGCGATAGATGAGCCGCAGAAGCGGCGTCGCGATGGAACGCAGGACGCGCTCGGCAGCGGAAATTGGCGGCATTGCTTTATGATTTACAATCGACGAAGCGCCTACTGCAATCGGCAATTCAAATGCGAAACCCATCTCCACTCAAGCCCGGCGCCTACACCGCGCTTGCCCTCCTCCTCGGGATCAATCTTTTTAACTACATCGATCGCTACGTTCTCGCGGCGGTCGAGCCGGAGATTCGCGCCGCCTTTTTCGCGCCGGGCGACCCGAATGCGATGGCCGTCAGCGGTTTGTTAGGCACGGCGTTTTTTGTCACCGACATGCTCTCCGCGCCGGCCCTCGGCTGGCTCTCCGATCGCTTTTCGCGCTGGCTCATCGTGGGGGTGGCGGTGATTCTCTGGAGCCTCGCCAGCGGCGCCTCCGGTCTGGCCGCGACCTTCGGCATTCTCCTTTTCACCCGTATCCTGGTCGGCATCGGAGAAGGCGGTTACGGTCCCGCCGCGCCCACCATTCTCGCCGATCTTTTTCCGCTCGCCGTCCGCGGACGCGTGCTCTCGGTTTTCTTCGCCGCCATCCCGGTTGGCGGCGCGCTCGGCTACGTGCTCGGCGGATTGATCAACGCGCATCTCGGCTGGCGCTGGGCTTTTTTCCTCGTCATGCCCCCCGGCCTGCTCCTCGGTCTCCTTTGTTTCACGCAAAGCGATCTGCGTGGTCGCGGGCTGGGGCGCAACCAGGCGGCGCGCCCGCGCTGGGATGACTACCTCTCGCTGCTCCGGACGCGTTCTTATGTCATCAATTGCTTCGCGCAAACTGCCATGACTTTCGCGATTGGCGGCCTCGCTTTTTGGATCTCCGCCTACTTGCGTTATCGCGGCCAGCCTGCGTCCTCGACTGCGATCTTCGGCCTTATCACCGCGGTCGCGGGACTGCTCTCCACCCTGATCGGCGGCGTGGTCGCGGATCGGATGCGGCCGCGCTACCCGGGTTCGTATTTCCTTGTCTCGGGAATTGGGATGCTGATCGCGGCGCCGATGTTCGTCGCGATGCTCTACACGCCGTTCCCGACGGCCTGGGGTTTTCTCTTTGGCGCGATCTTCTTTGGCTTTCTCAACACCGGCCCCTCCAACACCGCGCTGGCCAACGTCACTTTTCCCGCCGTCCGCGCGACCGCCTTCGCCCTCAATATCCTCGTCATCCACGCGCTCGGCGACGCGCTCGCATTCCCGGCGATCGGCTACATTTCCGGCCACACGAACATGAACATCGGCTTCTTCGTCATCTCGGGAATGATGCTCGTCTCCGGTTTCATCTGGCTGGCCGGAATCAAATCACTCGGCGCCGACACGGCGCGCGTGGAAGCCGCCGCTTCCTAGGCAGCCCTGCGGCCGTCGTTAGGTCGAAGGCGTGGGCGTCGGCGACGGCGCGACCGTGTTGGTCGTCACCGCTCCTTCGTCGCGGAGGGCGAAGCGGTCGCGAGGGCGTGGCCGTGTTCGTGGTCTGCGGCTAAGTGCCGGCGGGCGATGCGCTCGGCAAGGGCGTAACCGCGAAGGTCGGCTCGGGCGTCGTCTGGAGCGGCGTGACCGTGGCCGTCGGGAGCGGTCCCGCGGGAATGCTCGGGCTCGGGATGGACGCGACCGTTTCGTTAGGCAACTGGGCCAGGACCGGCGTCGCAAGAAGGATCAAGGGAACGATCCATGGGAGCAGTGGCTTCATCACCACTGCTTCGCGGGAAGTGGCCGCGCCGGATGTAAAGTCCTCGCCGCTAAAGCGCGGGAGATTGCATCCGCTTGTGCAGATGCACGTCGTTCGCCTCGGCTTCCGCCAGGGCGAGAGCGGCTTCGTTAGGCCGGCCGATCCTTTGCAGAAGCTCGCTCATCATGAGCCAGCTTTCCGCCCGATAAGGCGCCACCGTGAGGCAGGGCTTGAGTTCGTGGATCGCGCGATCCGGATAATTCGAGTCCGCAAAAGCCTTAATGTAACGCTTCTCGATTTCCCAGTTCGCCGCTCCGAGGCGGGCCGCGAACCGGAGCCGAAGCAGATTCACTTCTCCGCTCTCCCAGTTCTCCAGCACCGCGAGACTTTCCTGGGCGCGCGCCTGCAGTTCCGGTGGATGGGTGATCTTCGCCAGCCGTGCGCGCGCGCTCGGAAATTTGCGTTCCTTGATCTCGACCGCGGCGAGATTGAGCTGTGCGAGGAGATTATCCGGCTCTTTCGCCAGCGCCACTTTCAGCGCGCGGCGCGCCGCCTCCAGGTGGCCTTCGCTCAACTCGAGGCCGCCAAGGTTGATCAGCATGCGCGCTGAGTCCCCGCCGCTCGCGATCGTGCGGGTGAGAAAAGTGCGCTGATCCTGCCAGTCGAAGGTGCGGGCAAATGTGCGGAGCGGGAGGAAGAGAAACCAGATCGCCAGACCACCGATCGCCAGCTTCGCCGGCCAGGAACGCCAGGCGTTTTCCCCTAACGAACCGAAACTCGCCGCCAGGGCGAGGACCAAAAACGCGCTCGGCAGGTAAAGCCAGTGCTCAGCCACGGTGGCGTTGAGCCGGACGACGCCGCTGACCGGGAGATAGCAGACCGCGGCGAGCAGGAGTGATAGAAAGATCGCGGGATAACGCCCGGCGCGCCAGAGAGCGTAGCCCGCGGCGGCGAAAAGGAGGAGCCCGAGCAGCGTCTGCAGTTCCCGCCAGGAAACCGCGTTGATGCTCGGATCGTTGAAGCCCGCGGGGCGGCTCTCGACCTCGCGTTCCATGTGAAGATGGAGCGGGAAAATGAGAAGGCCGGCACACTCGGCCAGGGCGCGCGCCGTGACCACCGGCTTAACGAGCGCCGGCACAGGACGGGCCGGAGGCGGCGCGAGATGTTCCGCCGGCAGGCGCAGACCGAGATAGGCGATGAGGACAGCGCAAATGAGGCCAGCCGTGCCGAGCCAGAGCTGGCGCGAACGTTGCGCGCCGACCAGGACGACCCAGACGAGCAGGAAGATAAGGCCCATCTCCTTGCTCAACGCACTGGCCAGGAAACAACCGCCCGCGCCCAGTCCGAAGGCCCACTGCCGATTCCCGGTCGCGCGCAGCATGCGCAATCCGAGATAGAGCGCGGAGAAACCGAAAGCCGCCGCCAGCGGATCGGCCCGGCCCGAAATGTAGACCACGGCCGCGCTCTGCACCGGATGCACGAGCCAGACGAGGGCCGCGCAAAATGCGATGCCCCAGCGCCGCGCCGGGGCGATCCCAGAACGGGCCAGAAATTCCCCGGCGAAATAAGACAACGCGATCGCGGCCACCGCGTGCCAGAGGATGCTGACCAGATGATAACCGCCCGGCCAGAGAAAGAAGGCTGCGTAATCGAGCGTGTAACTGAGCCGCTGCAGCGGACGATAGAAATCCGAGGCCGCCGCGTCGGTGAAGAGAAAGTGCTGAAATCCCTCCCAGATCAATTGCCAGCTGCGGATCAATGGATCGCGCAGAATCAGCGCCTGGTCGTCCCAGACAAACCCGGCACGCAGGGCCGGCGCATAGGTCAGGAGTGCCGCCGCGAGGAGGAGGATGGGCGCAAGAAAACGCCTCCCGCCACCGGCCCATTCCACTGGACGGTCTGGCGACCTGTGTAAATTGGGCGATGTCACGGGTTCTTCGACGATGGCTTCGGCCGGCATTGTTGCTTCTCCTCGCCAGCAGCGCTCATGCCGCCGGGGTCCCTAACGACTGCGAACAACTGATCGTCGCCACCGCCCCCGGCTGGAACTCGATGCGCGGCAGCCTGCAGCGCTTCGAGCGCACGGGGAGCGAGCCCTGGCGGCAGGTCGGCAGCGCGATCCCGGTTTTGTTTGGCAAAAATGGACTGGCCTGGGGCCGCGGTCTCGCCGGACAGGAGGAAGACGGGCTGCGCAAGAAGGAACGTGACGGCCGCGCGCCGGCCGGGATTTTCCGGATCGGCAAAATCTTCACCTACGATCCCGCTCTTCCGACCGGGGCGGATTTCCCGTTCCACCAAGTGACGAAAACCGATGCCTGGATCGATGACCCCACCCGGCCTGACTATAACCGCATGGTCACGATCGAGGACCCGGAGAATCCGCCGCCCTGGTTCGCGAAGGAAAAGATGCGGCATAACGATTTCGCCTATCGCTGGCTGGTCGAGATCCGGCACAACTCCGATCCGCCCCAGCCTAACGAAGGGAGCGCCATCTTCTTCCACATCCGCCGCGGCGAAGCGCGCCCCACCGCCGGCTGCACGACCATGGCGGAGAGCGAATTGGTTCGTCTTATCACGTGGCTGCGGGTTGAGCGTCATCCTGTTTACGTCCTCCTCCCGCGTGCCGTTTACGAGGGGAAAATCGCGAGTTGGAATCTGCCGGAATTAGCGCCGCGGTCAGCGCTGAAAAATTGAAAAATTTGTCTCGGTCCATTTGCATAACCGAAAAGTTGACCTTACGCTCCACTCGTTAGGCCGAAAATATTATGAGGAAACGATCCAATCCCGATTCTGAGCAAAACATCAAGCGCATCGACACCAAACCACGCGCCAAGAAACAGACTCACGGCTTCCAGGTGCATTACGTTCGTGGCACATCAACGGGCACACGGATGTTCAGCGACGCCGTCTACGGAGGCAAAGAACCCGCCCGCAAAGCCGCGCGCAAATATCGCCGCGAAGTGATGGGTGATCTCCCGCCCCGGACGACGCTCGCCGCTCCCAAGGCGAAGAGCGCCCCAAAGGCCAAGAGCGCGAACAAGCCGGCCAAGAAAAAGTCCGCCTCCAAAAAGGCTGCGCCGAAAAAAGCCGCCAAACGGCGTCGTTAAGCTAGCGGTTCGACGGGTTTCTCAGCCTCCGGCGCGAGGCGGGCCCGCCAGCATTCGAGGAAGCCGGGTGCAAAGTCGCCCGGGCTTTCCTCGATCCATCTGTCAATCGCCTCCGGAGCGAAAAACTGCACGCCATCGATCTCGGCCAGGGCCGGCCGAAACGGCCCCTCGTGTTCCCCGCGGTAGAGCCAGATGAATTCCTGGCCGGTCTGTTCGGAGGCCGGCAAATAGGCCACGCGTTTCAGCGGGGCGCTAACCCCGAGCTCTTCCTCCAGCTCGCGCGCGGCAGTCGTGTCATACTCTTCACCGGCCGCGACGTGCCCTGCGGCGCTCGAATCCCAGAGGTTGGGATGGCGATCTTTCCAGCGGGATCTTTTCTGCAAAAGGAGCTCCCCGTCGCGATTGAAAAGGAAGATGTGAACCGCCCGGTGCCGCAAGTTATTCCCATGCACTTCCGACCTCGGCGCCGCCCCGGTAACCCGGTCCTTTTCGTCAACCACCGCGAAAGCTTCGTCCGGGTCCGTTCCCGCGGGATGAAGCGAAGCCGGCCGGGTAAAATTGGTCAGGGCGATCCATTGCTCGAGCGACAATTCCTCCGCTCTCGCCTGCGTGCTCGCGCCGATCTCAACCGCGGCGCCCGGCCAATCGGGGACGTGCTCCTTAAGCAATCTCCCAAGCTGTTTCCGGCGCTGCGAAAAACCGCGGCGCACGAGCAGGGAGAAGAGGGCGTGATCGTGTTCCGGCAGCTCGTTAGGCAGTCGCGGGGTCAGGCGAACGAAGGCGGAATCGACTTCAGGTTGGGGCAGGAAAACCGTGGCCGCCACAGTTCGCAGGTATTCTACGCGACACTGTGATTGTACAATAAGACTGAGTATTCCGTAATCTTTGGAACGCGGCCGCGCCGACAACCGCGCCGCCACCTCTTTTTGTAACATCAACAATGCCAAAATGATCGGGGTTGGCTGCTCGAGGAACCGGAGCAACATCTGAGTCGCCACATAATAAGGGAGATTGCCTAGCAACTTCACGGCCCCGCGCGGAAAGAGCCGACTCACTTCAAATTCGAGCGCGTCCTCGTGCCGGACCTCGAGCCGGCGGCCGGCGAAGTGGGTTCGCAAAAATTCCACCAGCCGGCCGTCTTTCTCGATCGCCAAAACTTCCGCGCCGGTATCGAGCGCGGGGCCTGTGATCGCGCCCAGGCCGGGCCCGATCTCCACCACGAAATCGGCCGGTGAAAGTTCCGCCTGCTCCACAATCCAGCGGGCCAGGTTCTGGTCGTGGAGGAAATTTTGGCCGAGCGTTTTGACCGGCGTGACGCGGATCTCGCGCAGGGTGTGATCGATTTCGGAAAGCTTCATCAGCAGCAGAAAAACGCGCTAAATCTGGCGAGAGAAGACGGGAGCTTGTTCACAACCTAATGTGAACAAACCGCGCGGAAAAATCGAATCTATTCACAAGTTATTCAGGCTGCAGGGCGAGCCCTAGGAAGGCCCCTTAAGGTTGCTCGCTCGCGCTTCCCAGCAGGCCGTCTCTATGACTTTGCCGGGAGCGCTTTTTTCTTCTTGTCCGGCAACGGCGGACGCTTCCGTTTGTGTTGCACGAAAGCGCGGCGGGCATCGCGCAGGGTCGCGCCTTCGATGAAATAGACCATCGCGGCGCGGCCAATCGCGAAAGTCCCGGCGCCGGCCACCATCCCGCAGACGACATTCCCCCAACCCGGGAAAAATTTGAGCGCGGCGCGCGTGCCTTCCCGCAAGACCATGCCGAGCCCGACATTCGCGCCGAGGGCGCCGATGAATTCCGTCGCGGCGCGCATGCTGCGTTCGCGTCCGCTGATGTACATGATGCCCGAGACCATGACGAGCTGGAGAGCGGTCAGAACCGGGAGATCGGCCAGCGGAATGGGCTGGGCGCCAATCGCGGCGCAGATCGCGCTGGTCGATTTGACCAGCATCTCCGCGATCTCGACCTGGGCCTGGCGGTCGCCTCCGCTCCGCACCATCTCGACCCGCGCCTCGTTAGGCAATTCCGCCGCGAGGATGCGCCGAAGGGGCGAGCCTAATGAGTAGCTGCCAAAAAGACTGGCGCGGATGGCGGGAGCCTCACTCGTCGCTTGGAGATGGGCTTCGGTTTTTCCAGCGAGCAGCTCGAGCAACTTGGCCGGCTTTCCGCCAATTGCGCTCGCACCGAGGAGTTTTTCCAAACGCTCGATTTCCCGGCGGGTCGCGACCTTCGCGTCGCGCTCGGCCGGGAGGAAGAAAGAGAGATCGGCCGGTTGTTCCCGCAAAGCCTCCTGCACGAGGGCGAGCGCGGCGGCATCGGCGCCGCGCGCGTCGAGGAGCTGGATCGCGCCATGCTGGCCAACCGTGATCTTTTGCCAGCGATAGAGGCCGGTCAGGGTTTCACGCGAAGGTGTCTCGCCGGGATCCTGGCCGAAGATCGCGCCGACAAACTCGAGCAACGGCATCGGGTGCGAGCCGGTGAGGAGGAAACGCGGCGAACGTTGCTGGAGGAAAAGCTCCTTCAGCGGAGTGAGCTCGCGCAGGACCGGTTTTTGGATCGATTCCGGGAGTTTGCCGAGGAAACCCTCGAGGCGTTCGACGATATGGAGCAGAGCGGAGTTGTTCATCGCGCGGAGGTCATTTCGTGCAACATGAATCGAACGCGCGGGATTTGCGAATGCGAGCGCGCGCGCAGGGCTTGCGAGCTTCCCGGTAGGGCGAGACTCCGTCGAGTGAGAGAGCGTGTCGCCCGGACTCGCGTCCGCTCCGGCTCTACGGAGTCTCGCGCTACCGGAGGCGTCCTGCCGCGGGAGGCCGCACAACCAGCGGAGTGGAAAGGAAGTCCACTCCGTGCTAAGGAAACGGCCCCGAACCACCTCCTCGGCCTAACGATTATGTTTTCACAACTCGGCGACAAACTGCAGGACATTTTCAAGGATCTGCGCGGACACGGCGCGATCAGCGAGACGAATGTGGTCGACGCCATGCGCCAGGTGCGGCTCGCCCTGCTCGAAGCCGATGTCGATTATCAGGTCGCGAAAAATTTCGTTGCCCGGATCAAGGAAAAGGCGCTCGGCGAAGAAGTGCTGCGCAGCGTCACCCCCGGGCAGCAGGTGGTGAAAATCTTTCATGACGAGCTGACCACGCTCCTCGGCGGCGACGCGGAGCCGCTCCATCTCGAGAAGCCGGCCCGCATCCTGATGGTCGGCCTGAACGGCGCCGGCAAAACGACCTCCTCGGCCAAGCTCGCCGCCTACCTGAAGAAGCAGGGCCGCGCCCCGCTCCTGATCGCCTGCGATTTGCATCGGCCGGCCGCGATCGAGCAACTCGCCACCCTCGGCCGGCAGGTTGGCGTCCCGGTTTACACTCCCGCCCCTAACGAGAAGGACGTGAAGCGCGCGGCGGCCGTCAGCCTCGCCTGGGCCGCGGAACAAACCGGCAACGTGCAGATCTTCGACACCGCCGGCCGGCAGGAAATCGACGCCGTCCTGATCGAGGAAATCAAGCAGCTGAAGGAATTCCTCAAGCCGCAAGAGGTGCTGCTCGTGGCTGATGCCGCGACCGGCATGCAGGCGGTGAGCGTGGCGACACATTTCCACGAAGCGCTCGGGATCACCGGCATTGTCCTCACAAAACTGGACGGCGACGCGCGCGGCGGCGCGGCCCTCTCCATGCGCGAAGTGACGCAGCGCCCGATCAAGTTCGCCGGCACCGGTGAAAAGCTCGATCAATTCGAGCCGTTCGTGCCCGATCGGCTCGCCGGGCGGATCCTCGGGATGGGCGACATCGTCGGGCTGGTCGAGAAAGCGGCCGAGGCGATCGACGAGGAGGAAGCGGCGCGGATGGAGCACAAACTCCGGACCGCCTCCTTCGACTTCAACGATTTCCTCGCCCAGTTCAAAATGATGCGGAAACTCGGCCCGCTCGAAAACATCCTCGGGATGCTGCCTGGCATGAACAACATCAAGGACATGAACATCGACGAGAAACAGATCAAGCGAACGGAGGCGATCGTGCTTTCCATGACCGAGCAGGAACGCAAACGTCCCGACATCCTGAACGCGCGCCGGCGCCAGCGGATCGCGCGCGGGAGCGGGAGCAGCGTGACGGAAGTGAACGATCTGCTCCAGCGCTTCAACCAAATGCGCAAGATGATGAAGAACGCCGGGAAGATGAAGCGCATGATGGCGCAGATGTCGCGGATGAAGAGCTGACTTGCGATTTTCTCGTTTCGGACGATCTGTTCCGCCCCCTCTCAATCAACAATCAACTCTCAACTTTCCCGAATGGCCGTTTCCATCAGATTACGCAGAGAAGGCGCGAAGAATCGCCCTTATTACAAAGTCGTCGTGGCCGATAGTCGCAGCCCGCGCGACGGAAAATTCATCGAAATCATCGGGACCTAC
Organism: Chthoniobacterales bacterium; assembly: GCA_038233495.1. Classification (GTDB taxonomy): domain Bacteria; phylum Verrucomicrobiota; class Verrucomicrobiia; order Chthoniobacterales; family UBA10450; genus Palsa-1392. The sequence continues at coordinate 21,750 of JBBSLW010000012.1, forward strand.
GATCCGAAGGTGCAGGGCCACAACAGCACGTTGAAAGTGGACCGGGTCGAGCATTGGATCGCGCGTGGTGCGCAGCCTTCCGACACGGTGCGCAGCCTCCTGAAGAAGACCAAAGCCGCCGCTGCCGCCGCCCCTGCGGAAGAAGCCGCGCCGGCCGAAGTCGCCGCGGAATAACCAGCCGCGCGTCCGGATTGGACAACGCGCAACCGCGTCGCTAGTCTCGACGCGTGAGACAGTTTCTCGAGTTCATCCTCCGGCAGCTGGTGGAGTTTCCCGATGAGATGTTGCTCACGGAAGTTCCCAACGACAGGATGACCGTCTTCCGTCTCCGGATGCGGCAGACCGATGTCGGCCGCGTCATCGGGCGCAATGGCCAGACGATCCGCGCGATTCGCGCGCTGCTATCGAGCGCCGCCGCCCGCCACGGGCAACGGGCCACGCTGGATATCCTCGAGTAGCTTCCTCCCACTCTTGCTCCTGCTCTTAATCCTGCTCCCTGCCCCCGGGAAGATTAGGAGCAGGAGCAAGAGCAGGATTAGGAATTAGCGATAAATCTCGACGTTCACTTTCCCGTCAGCGCCGACGCGGCCGCGATACATCCCTGAGGTGTTGAACGGCATCGTGACGTTGCCGTCTTTATCCATCGCAATGAGGCCGCCGGTCCCGCCGAGTTTGCCCACTTTGTCGATTGTGTTCTGCGCCGCTTTTTCGACGGACAAGCCCTCGTATTCCATCTGCGCGGAGATGTCGTAGGCGACGAGCGAACGCATGAAATATTCTCCATCGCCGGTGCAGGAGACCCCGCAGGTCGCATTGTTCGCGTAGGTGCCGGCGCCGATGATCGGCGAATCCCCCACCCGCCCGAACTCCTTGTTCGTCATCCCGCCGGTCGAGGTGCCGGCCGCGAGGTTGCCCGCCTGGTCAAGCGCGACCGCGCCGACCGTGCCGTGCCGATCCTTGTCGGCCATCGGCGCCGGTGACGCCTTCACTTTCTCGAGCGCCTGCCAGCGTTCGTCGGTGTAAAAATATTTCTGATCGACCATTTCCATGCCGTGCCCTTTCGCGAAGGCCTCGGCGCCGTCGCCCGTGAGCAGGACGCGGATCGACTTTTCCATCACCATCCGGGCGAGGCTGATCGGGTTGCGAATATGCTTCACTCCGGTGACCGCGCCGGCCTTGAGCGTCTTGCCATCCATGATCGAGGAATCGAGCTCGTTCGTTCCCTGGTTGGTAAAGACCGCGCCTTTGCCGGCGTTGAAAAGCGGGTGGTCCTCGAGCACGTGAATCGCAGCCTCGACCGCGTCGAGACTCGGGCCGCCGCGTTCGAGCACGGCGTAGCCCGCCTTCAGCGCCCGGTCCAGACCGGCCCGATAAGCGGCCTCCTTCTCCGGGGTCATCTGGCCGCGCTCGATCGTGCCGGCGCCACCGTGAATCACCATCCCGAATTTTAGCGGCTCCTTTTTCTCCTCGGCGAAGAGCGAAGTGGCGAGAAGCAGGCTGCCCAGGGTCAGTGCGAGATGGAATTGGTGCATAAATAGGATTCGTTTCTCGGCAGGCAAAAGTCGCCGGCGTCTTCGCGCCTAATTCTTGCTGCTCCACCGGGATGGGGCAACTTCCCGTGCTTATGGCTGCCAACCCCTCCCCTTCGCCAGAGGCCTCCGGGACGCTGGTCAGCAACCCGGTCGACCTCGTCGCCGACGTTGGAGAGAAAAGCCGCTCCGTCCTCGTGGAGATTGGGAGCATGTTCTGGTTCCTCATCAGCACGATCGCGGAAACCACCGACCGAATTCGGCGCGGGCGGGTGCCTTTCCGCGCGGCCAGCTTTTTTCGTTACACCGAGCGCGCCGGCGTTGGCTCGGTGCCGCTGGTCGCGATGGTCTCGTTTTTTCTCGGGCTCACCATGGCGCTTCTCACCGGTTATCAACTCGAGCGCTTCGGGACCGAACGGCTCGTGCCCGGCCTGGTCGCGATCGCTTTTACCCGCGAACTCGGGCCCCTCCTCACCGGCATCATGCTCGCGGCGCGGATCGGCGCTTCCTTCACCGCCGAGCTCGGCACGATGCAGGTCTCGGAGGAAGTCGAGGCAATCGAAGCGATGGGGATCGGGCCCTTGCGCTTCCTCGTCGCGCCGCGGCTGCTCGCGCTCTTCGCGCTCATGCCCTGCCTGAGCATCATCTCGAGCCTCGCGGCGATCTTCGCGACCGCGCTCATCTCGCGCGCTTACTTCAATATCGCCTTCGTTTATTTCCAGGATCTCGTCCTGCACAGCCTGCTCATTCGCGACATCATCACCGGCATTTTGAAAAGCTTCATGTTCGGTCTGCTTATCGGCGCCATTGCCTGCTATCGCGGGCTCACCGTCAAAGGCGGCGCGGCCGGGGTCGGCACCGCCACCACCTCGAGCGTGGTCACCGCGATCACGGTCGTGATCGGTTTCGATACGCTCTTCAATATTGTCTACATCGTCTTTTTCCCGTGAACGAACCGCCCGATCACATCGTCGAGCTGCGGGATGTCGGCCTCGAGTTTCCTGGGAAAAAAGTGCTGAACGGCGTCTCGCTCAAAGTCGAGCCGCTCGATCGGCTCGTCATTATGGGCCAGAGCGGGAGCGGCAAGAGTACCATCCTGCGCCTCATCCTCGGCATCCTCCAGCCGACCGCGGGGGAGATCTTCTTCAAGCAATTCGAGATCACGCGTCTGAAGCGGCGTAAACTCCAGCAGGTCCGCACCCAGATCGGGATGGTCTACCAGTATTCCGCCCTCCTCAGCTCGCGCAACGTGCGCGACAACATCGCCCTCCCGCTCGAGGAATTGACCCGCAAATCCACCGCCGAGATCGACCAGACCGTGGATGAAAAACTCGAGCTCGTCGGCATGCTCAAGTCGAAAGACCAGATGCCCTCGGAGCTGAGCGGCGGCATGCGCAAACGCGTTAGCCTAGCTCGCGCCCTCGTCATGGATCCCGAGCTGATCCTTTTCGACGAACCCTCCGCCGGCCTCGACCCGGTCATCAGTTCCGTCATCGACGAACTTATCATCAGTCTGACCGAACGCTCCCGCGTCACCTCCATCATCGTGACCCACGAGATGGACAGCGCATTTCGGATCGGCACCCGCATGGCGATGCTGTATCGCGGGGCAGTGATTGCCGACGCTACCCCCGAGCAGCTCAAGAAATCGGACCACCCGGTCGTGCAGCAATTCCTCAGCGGCAGCACCGAAGGTCCCATCCTGGAAGGAAGCAAAGATGCAGTTGCGACGAAATGAAATCATGACCGGCCTCCTCGTGCTCAGCACGATCGCCGTCCTCGCCTTTATCCTCATCCTGCTGGGGGCACCGGGCTTGTTCCGCCCGCTGGTCGTCTACAAGCTTTATTTCGATAACGCCGCCGGGATCAAGCTCGGCGCGCCTGTCCTCCTCGCCGGGCGCAAAGTGGGCCAGGTCAAGACCCTCAACTCCCCCGTCTCGCGCGAAGAAGCCGCCTACGCCCTCGAGGCCGCCGCCAACCTCGGCACCGTCACCGCCACCACCGGGAACGGGGAGCCGCTCCCGCGCTTCGAGGTCCGGATCGACGTCGAAGTCGACCGGGCCGCGCTCGTTTACAAAAACTCCAATGTCCGTCTCATGACTTTGGGATTGTTAGGCGAAACCGCGATCGACATCTCCGGCGGCAACGATCACTCCACCAAAGCCGAGTCCGGCCAGGTCTTCGCGGGCAACCGGACACCCGACTTTGCCGAGGCGATCGGCAAGATGCTCGGCATCGTCAAGCCGGTCGCGGCCGAGGCCACCACGACGTTAAAGACCTTGCAAAGCACGGTCGCGAATCTGAGCAAGATCACGAACGACGACGCGCCCCTCACCCTCGGCCTCGCCCAGTTTAAAATTTTCACCGAACACCTGAGCGAAATCACCGCGCCCGGCAGCGACCTGACGAAATCGCTCGCCCACATCGAAGAGGTGAGCAATCAGCTGGTGAAGAACGACAACATCACCGTCACCCTGGCCAATTTCCGCGATTCCTCCGCGAAACTAAAAAGCGCTCTTGACCGTCTGACGCCCGACCTGGAAGCGACACTGAGCAACACGAAAGACTTCACCGGCACCCTGCGCAGCCAGCCCTGGCGGCTTATCTGGCCAAGCACGAAAAAATATCCCGGCGACGAAGACCGCCCCATCCCGGTCCGCCGAGCGACCCGGGTGAGGCGGTAGCGAAGGAACCTACAAAGCCGCCATTCCCCCTCCTGTTAATCCTGTAAATCCTGTCTTTCGAAAAAAGGTCCCTCAACCGAGTGACGTTCCGGAGAAAGACAGACAGATTAATAGGATTTTGCAGGATTTGGAATCCGCGGAAGCCAACGCAGCGTGACTCAATAACCCTGTTGTCATCCTGAGCCGGCGCAGCGCGGCGAAGGATCTCCCGCGCGCGGTGAAGATGTCGTTGGGCCCCCCGTGAACGTGGATTGCAATTGCGAGATCCCTCGCCGTCTTCGCGGCTCGGGATGACCGCTTTGCGGTACTGCTCGATACGGTCTCGCCTTTCCGTTGCGGCCGGCGGGTGAAGCTTTAAGCCCGCGCTTTGCGGTAGCAGGCGGCCTCAAGCCGGGGATGACAAGGAGATTTCGCGCGGATAACGTGGGCGCGATTTGGAACCGAAATTGATCAAGGCCGAAGAGGCGGCGCGGCTGAGCGAGGAGCGTTATCGCGAGCTGCTCACTTCGGTGACCGATTGTATTTACACGGTGCATCTGCGCGACGGGGTGGTGGTGGGCACTTCGCATGGGCATGGTTGTCTCGCGGTGACCGGTTACCCTCCAGAAGAATATGCGCGGGACCCCGATCTCTGAGGGAATGTGGTTAATGACAAGCAAAGAGCTGGACGGGAGGCGCGGTCGGAGCGTTGGATAGTCTTCCGATGGGACTGGGAACGATCCACTCCAGCGGAAGGCCAGGCCGGCAGGGACTCGAGCGATGCAGTGGGCGC
>JBBSLW010000013.1:0-26112 GCA_038233495.1 Chthoniobacterales bacterium
CTGGTTCCGCAAAGACGACGACGTGCGCTGGCAGTATGGCGTCCCGCCCCGGGGCAACGCCAACTTCGCCTGGGTGCAGCACTTCATCCACCACCTCGCGCCGCAGGGCATGGCCGGCTTCGTCCTCGCTAATGGCAGCATGTCCTCCAATCAGTCCGGCGAAGGCGACATCCGCCGCGCCCTCATCGAGGTTGATCTCGTCGATTGCATGGTCGCCCTCCCCGGCCAGCTCTTCTACAGCACGCAGATTCCCGTCTGCCTCTGGTTCTTGGTAAAATCCAAAGCCGCGCGCACGATCAAGCACGCAGATAATTCCACGCCGGAGAGCTTGCGAGAACGCCGACGCGAGACGCTCTTTATTGATGCGCGAAAAATGGGCAAGCTCATCGACCGCGTCCACCGGGAACTAACTGACGCTGACCTCGATAAGATAGTTAACACCTATCACGCATGGCGGTCCGCTCCTTCTCTCAATTCTCAAGCATTAACTATCGACTACTCTGACGTCGTTGGCTTTTGTAAGTCTGCGACGACTGCGCAAATAGCATCGCACGGCTACGTCCTCACGCCCGGGCGCTACGTCGGCGCCGAGAATGTCGAAGACGACGGCGACCCTTTCGAGGGAAAGATGCCGCGCCTCGTGGCGGAGCTGCACTCCCAGTTCGCCGAGTCTGCGAAACTGGAGCAAGCCATAAAAGCAAACCTGAAGGGGCTGGGTTATGGCGCTTAGCGCACTGGCCGGAGCTAAATCGATTCACGTTCCAGCCGCTTACGGCGAGCCGCCCGAAGGCTGGACGTGGTGGCGCCTCGACGACGTCAGCGAAGGCGTTTTCGACTGCCCGCACTCCACGCCAAAGCTCACCGAAAGCGGGCCGTTCGTCGTCCGGACTCAGGACATCATCACGGGAATCTTCCGCACCGACCAAGCAGGACGTGTTTCGGAAGAGACTTACTCCGAGCGAATCGCTCGCGTGACTCCGAGTCGTGGCGACCTGCTATACAGTCGCGAAGGAACCTACTTCGGCATTGCGGCTGAGATGCCAGCAAACACTCGCGTTTGCCTCGGCCAACGCATGGTTCTCATTCGGCCGGATAAGCGCCGACTTGACTTCAGTTTTCTCTGCCACTGGCTCAATTCACCAGTTATGGCCGCTCACATTCACGGCTATCGAGACGGGACGGTCGCTGAGCGGTTGAACCTTCCGACGATTCGCGCGTTGCCGATTCTACTCCCACCCCTCGCCGAGCAAAAAGCCATCGCGGCGGTGCTTGGGGCGCTGGACGACAAGATCGAGTTGAACCGGCGGATGAACGCGACACTGGAGGCGATGGCGCGGGCGCTGTTCCAGAGCTGGTTCGTGGATTTCGACCCCGTCCGCGCCAAACTCGACGGCCGCCAGCCCACCGGCCTCGCCCCCGCCACCGCCGCCCTCTTCCCGAACGGGTTTGAAAAGTCGCAACTCGGCCACATTCCAGAAGGCTGGACCGTTGAACCAGTCGGCCAAGTCGTCGATTGCGTGGGCGGCGGAACGCCCAGCACCGCCGAACCAAAATATTGGGAAGACGGCGCTCACCACTGGACGACGCCAAAGGACTTCTCCTCGCTTGAAGCCCCCATCCTTCTCGACACCGATCGCAAGCTCACCGACGCAGGCATCGCCAAGATTTCGTCCGGCCTGCTTCCTGCCGGAACGCTCCTGCTTTCATCACGCGCCCCGGTCGGCTACCTCGCCATCGCTGCCATGCCGGTCGCCATCAACCAGGGCTTCATCGCGATGAAGTGCAACGATCGCGCTTCAAACTACTTCATGCTGAACTGGTGCCAGACGAACATGGCCGAGATCGAAGGCCGAGCCACCGGCACCACCTTCGCCGAAATCAGCAAACAGAACTTCCGCCCGATTCCCGTCGTGCTGCCACCGAAAGAACTCATGGCCGCCTTCACCACCAAAGTCGCGCCGCTCTACGCCCAAATTACCGCCAACCTTCACCAATCCCGCACCCTCGCCACCCTGCGCGACACTCTTCTGCCGAAGCTGTTGAGCGGAAAACTAAGCATCAGCAAAGCCTCGGCAATGGAGACGGCAGCTTGAGCACGCGCGGCGAAGGATACGGAAGCGAAGACCACCTTCGCAACCAGCTCGTCGCAACCGATCGCCGGCTGGACAACGACGTTCTCGAGAAGATCCGTCGCTCTTGCGGGACTCACGCGGAATTAATCCACTGGCATTCCAACTATACGTCCGATAAACCAGAGCTGCGCGGAATGGACTTTCTGCCGGCGCCCGATCGGGAGCTTTGGAAAAGATACTGGCCAGACCGACAAGCGGGCCGCGATCCCAACCGAACAGGAATTCACAATTGGGATGCTGTCGGCTGGATCGAGACTGATCACGGTTCGTATGAATGGATTCTCGTAGAAGCCAAAGCCCATTTGCAGGAGTTGTCAGGAAGCCCTGCATGCGGAGCGGGTGAAGGAAGCCAAACGAAGATCAGACGCGCGTTTCAGAAAACGCGGTTCAACATGGGTCTGACAAAGGAGCTCGATACCCCAGTGCCTGATTCGTGGTTTGCCAAAGGGACCTATCAAACCGCAAACCGCCTCGCGGCGCTCAATTTCCTGCTCCGGGAGCGACAGCCGCCCATTCTGGCGCATTTAGTTTTCCTTTACTTTACCGGCGAGAAACCATGGTTCGGCGGACAAATGTGCCCACGGTCGGATGTGGATTGGGTGAATCGGTTGGCGAGAACCTCGAAGGCATTGGAGGTGCCGCAGGAGCACGCCTTCTCCAGCCGCGTGCACAAACTGTTCTTCGATGTATCGGCCGCGAATATCGCGCGATGAAGGTGCTGCAGCTTACCGCCTCACAATTCATCCAACCGATGAAGTTCGGCCGGAATAAACCGTTGTTGTTCGGGTGCGAAGATGCATCTGCAAAGTCCTACGAGGTCGTTGTGAAACTTCGCGGCCGGGAACTAAACGCGGCGATGCAACTTGTCGAATTAATCACCGCTCAATTAGCAGATGATCTCAGCATCGATGTGCCGCAGGCGGCAATCGTGGGAGTCCCGACCGGATTCGAGACCGTCGTGCCTAACGAGGATGCATCGCAGGCGATCAAAGCCAGCCCCGGTCTTAACTTCGGGTCGGTGCATCTCGGCACGAGTTTTACGACATGGCCTCCGGGTCGTGCGCCGCATGGTCACCAGCGTGATCAAGCGGCGGCGATCTTTGCGTTCGATGCCCTCGTGCAGAATCCTGACCGCAAAGCAGCTAACCCGAATCTCTGGGCGCGTTCCGATCGACTTGGCGTCTACGATCACGAGCAGGCGTTTTCTTTTCTCTCCGTGCCGATCATCGGTGGAGCGCCGCGACCTTGGGACGTGAACGATCATGCGGCGGCGAGTTTTCGCTTTCTCGAAAATCACATTTTCTACCATCCTCTCCGCGGGGCGAACTTCAGCCTTGATGCGTTCGAGGAACGTCTCGGCAATCTCACGGACAGCCAACTCGCAGCGTATGCCACGTCCGTTCCGGCAGAGTGGCGCGCGGACGGTGACTTATGCGAGAGGATCGCCGAGTATCTGGGTGAAGCTCGCGAAGAGCGGAGCAAATTTGTGAATTTCATAAGACATCTGCTGCGATGAAGACACACTCATACTTCGTCACAACTTCGGAAGAGCCGACCGAACAAACGGGCAAATGAAAATATGAAAACTGCCTACAGCTACGTGACGCTCCGTTACGTGCATGATGTGGTGACTGGCGAATTCGCCAACGTCGGAGTCGTCCTCTACGCGCCTGGGCAACGACTGCTCGCCGCGCGTTTCACAACTTCCTATGAGCGCCTGAGCGCGATCTTTCTGAAAATCGATCACACGCATTTTCGTGCCTTAATGCGCTATTTGGCGAACCGCTTCGAGGAGATGAGCGAAGAACTGCGCGATGCCTTGGAACAGCCTCCGCTGGCAGGTCTTGGCGAATTGGTGCGCCGGGTTCTCCCACCGGATGACAGCTCGTTGCAGTGGTCAGAAGCGGGAGGAGGATTGGCCGAAGATGCGGAGGAGGCGTTGCGTAATTTATACAATCGGTTGGTTGAGCGCTACGTCCGTGAAAGCGAACTGCCGAGTCGCACCGACGACGAAATTGGCCGGCCATTCAAAGCGACGCTGGAGAAGCGGCATCTTGCCCAGAAGGTGCGCCAGAAGCGGATCGAGGCCCGGGATTATCAGTACGACTTCCAGTTTGGCTGGCAGAATTCGGTCTGGCACGTTTACGAGCCCGTCTCGTTCGACCTGATGAATCCCGGCAGCATCGTCGAGAAGGCGAATACGTGGCTGGGTCGGGGCACTGCGTTGCAGGATTCTCCGGAGAAATTCAAAATCCACTTCCTGCTCGGTGAACCAAAGCAGCTCGGAAACAAAAAGGCGTTCGAGCACGCGCAACATCTGCTAAAGAAAATTCCCGGGCATCCGCAGCTGGTGCGCGAGAATCAACTGGCGGAGTTTGCCGAAGAGGTCGCCGAAGAGATTTCGCGACACGAGGACGAGCCTCATGTCGTGGTGCGCGAAGACCCGCCGGAGGAATGAGCGGGAGGCTTAACGAATCCACGGTTGAAGAAGCCGCGTTAAGTTGGTTCGGCGAGCTCGGCTTTGCGGTCGCGCATGCGCCGCATCTCGCGCCCGGTGAAATCGCGACAGAACGCAGTTCGTTCACGGACGTTATGCTTATCGGCCGGTTGCGCGACGCAATCGCGCGGCTGAATCCCGCGATTCCAAGTGACGCGTGCGAAGAAGGGATGCGCAAAGTGCTGCGGCACGACGCGCCATCACTTCTCAGCAATAACCGCGCATTTCATCGTCTGCTGCGCGACGGCGTGCCGGTGGAATATCGCCGCAATGATGGAAGCATCGCCGGCGATCACGTCCGGCTAATCGATTTCGGAAACCCGGACGCGAACGACTGGCTGGTGGTGAATCAATTCGCCGTGATTGAAGGCCAAAACAATCGCCGGCCAGACATCGTCGTCTTCGTGAATGGGCTACCGCTCGGAATCATCGAGCTAAAGATTCCGGAAGACACCGACAAATGGTTCGCCGCCGCATTCAATCAAATCCAGACCTACAAGCAGGAGATTCCTTCGTTGCTGCACTACAACGAAGTGATGGTGATCTCCGATGGGCTGGAAGCGCGGATCGGCTCGCTCACCGCGAATCAGGAATGGTTTAAGGTCTGGCGCACGATCGAAGGCGAGTTCGATGCGCCGAAGACGGCGCTGGAGTTGGAAACACTCGTCAGGGGAGTTTTCGAGAAGCGGCGTTTCCTCGATCTCATCCGCAACTTCGTCGTCTTCGAAGACGATCCGGACACCGGCGCGGTGCACAAGCTGATGGCGGGTTATCATCAGTTCCACGCGGTGAAGGCGGCGGTCGATGAAACGATCCGCGCCACCGGTCGCGAAGAGACGGCGAAGGTCGGCGAGTTTCCCGGTCATTACTGGGCGGGCAAGATGCACGGCGGCAAGGAAGGCGATCGCCGCGTCGGCGTGATCTGGCACACGCAAGGTTCGGGCAAAAGCTTGTCGATGCTCTTCTACGCGGGCTGCATCATCGAAGAACCCGCGATGGAGAATCCGACGCTGGTTTTCCTAACCGATCGAAATGACTTGGACGATCAACTCTTCGGCCAGTTCCAGCGTTGCCACGAAATCCTGCGGCAGACTCCGGTACAGGCGGATTCGGTCGAGCATTTGCGAAAGCTGCTCAATGTCGCGAGCGGCGGCGTGGTTTTCACCACGATCCAGAAGTTCATGCCCGAAGAGAAAGGCGGGAAGGCGCCGCTCCTTTCCGAGCGCCGGAGCATCGTCGTGAGCGCGGAGGAAGCGCACCGCAGCCAATACGCCCTGATCGACGGGCTAGCGCGCAACCTGCGCGACTCGCTCCCGCGCGCGTCGTTCATCGGCTTCACCGGGACGCCGATCGAGAAGACGGACGCCAATACGCGCGCGGTCTTCGGCGATTACATCAGCATCTACGACATCCAGCGGGCCGTGGCCGACAAGGCGACGGTGCCGATCTATTACGAGAGTCGGGTGGCGAAGCTGGGGCTGAACCAAAGCGAGCTGCCGAAGATCGACGAGGAATTCGAAGCGATCACCGAAGGCGAGGAACTGACCCGCAAGGAGAAGCTCAAGACGAAGTGGGCCGCGCTCGAAGCGCTGGTCGGGAATCCGAAGCGGATCGATCTCGTCGCCGCCGATCTGGTGCAGCACTACGAGCGCCGGCTCGAAGCGATGGAAGGCAAGGCGATGATCGTCTGCATGAGCCGCCGCATCTGCGTCGAGATGTATAACGCGATCATCAAGCTGCGGCCGGAATGGGCGAGCGGGCCTAACGACGACGACAACGGGAAGTCGTGCGTGGCCAAGATCGTCATGACCGGGAGCGCGGAGGATGGTCCCGATTGGCAGCCGCATATCCGGAACAAGGAGAAGCGGCGCGCGCTCGCGGGGCGCTTCAAAGATCCGAAGGACGAATTCAAAATCGTGATCGTGCGCGACATGTGGCTGACCGGCTTCGACGCGCCTGTGCTGAGCACGATGTATGTGGACAAGCCGATGCGCGGCCACGGCCTCATGCAGGCCATCGCACGGGTCAACCGCGTCTTCCGCGATAAGCCGGGCGGGCTGGTGGTCGATTATCTCGGGCTGGCTGATCAACTCAAACAGGCGCTCGCGAACTACACGCAGAGCGGCGGACGCGGGAATCCGAGTATCGACACTGCGGCTGCCATCGCGGTGATGCTGGAGAAACACGAAATCGCGTGCGGCATGATGCACGGCTTCGACTGGTCGAAATGGTGCGACGGGACGCCGGCCGAGAAGATGGCCTTGCTGCCTCCCGCGCAGGAGCACATCCTCCAACAAGAGAAAGGCAAGGAACGCTTCGTCCAGGTTGTGACCGAGCTGTCGCAGGCCTTCGCGCTCTGCGCCGGCAGCGAAGATGCGGTCGAGATTCGCGACGACATCGGTTTCTTCCAAGCCGTCAAAGCCGCGCTCGCGAAGCCGCGCGGCGAACGAAAGTCATCCGAGCACCTTGACCACGCCGTCCGGCAATTGGTCGCGAAGGCGATCGTGCCCGAAGGCGAGATCATCGACGTCTTCAGTGCGGCGGGATTGAAGCAGCCGGACATCAGCATTCTCTCCGATCAATTCCTCGCCGAAGTGCGCGGACTCAAATACAAGAACGTCGCCGCCGAGCTGCTCGCGAAGTTGTTAGGCGACGAAATCCGCGTGCGCTCCAAGCGGAACCTCGTCCAAAGCCGCGAGTTCTCGGAGATGCTCAAGAAGACGCTCAACGCCTATCACAACCGCGTCATCGCCACGCAAGAAGTCATCGAAGAGTTAATCAAGCTGGCGAAAGAGATGAGCGCCGCCACTCAGCGCGGTGTCGATCTCGGTCTGACCGACGACGAGGTCGCCTTCTACGACGCCCTCGCCGCGAACGACAGCGCCGTCGAAGCGATGGGCAGCGACGAGCTCAAAGTGATCGCCGCCGAACTCGTCACTCAGGTCCGCAAAAGCGTCACCATCGATTGGACGGTTCGGGAGGGAGCCCGGGCCAAGATCAAGGTGATGGTGAAACGCATCCTTCGAAAACACGGCTACCCGCCCGATCTCCAAGACGAGGCAACAAAAACCGTCCTCGCCCAAGCCGAACTTCTCTGCGCAGAATGGGTAGAGGTATCCTGATTAATATGAAATTCATTACTTGCACCAAGCTCGCTCGATGGACGCCGACCCTTGCTAAAACCAGAGCACTGTCTCTGCGCCAGCCTTGGGCTTGGCTGGTCGTGAATGGCTACAAAGACATTGAGAACCGATCGTGGCGAACAAACCACCGCGGTCCGCTGTTGATTCACGCCAGCTCGACGAAGACCGACTTCACGTTCGAAAGTCTGGCAAAGATCGAGAAGAAATACGGCATGCGCGTTCCGCAAACCGTCGATATTGGCGGTATCGTAGGCGTGGTGGACGTCGTCGACTGCGTGCCGCGTCACTCCTCGAAATGGTATTTCTCTGGTAACTGGGCCTGGGTTCTGGAGAGACCCCGCCGCCTCCCGTTTCGCGAATGCAAAGGCGTGGTGAGCCTATTCCAACCCAAATTCAAGAAGTGATGGACGACTTCCTGGCTTATCACAACCCGGAGAAGATGGGCGAGCGCGCGTCCGACTTGAAAGTCCACGCAGTGCTGACCAGGAAAGAAGTCCCACGAATCATCGGAGATCGCGTTTGGCTCGTGACCGGTGAAGGAAGCCCTCGGACCTACTACCTCTGCAACTGGTTCATCGTGGATCGGATTGAGACGATCGATGACCCGTATTTTAGAAAGCGGATATCGGGAAAGATCGGCAAGTGGATTCGACCTATTCTGAGGCTGGATGAATATGAGTGGTTTCCGGACTTCAAGCGTTCCAATGGGAACTTCGGCCTCGGCTTTCAGCCAATCAACGAGGTGCGTTTTATCAAGGCACTAGAAGAAATTGCCGGGATCTAAACGGTAGTCGAGGAATCGGAATGCAAACGTCAAGGGGTCAGGAGAATATTCTTGTCGGTGTGATTGGTCGGGGTCTGCAAGCTGGAAGCTTGTGCTACCTTCTTTGGTAGGCTCCCTTTTCCTGTTTTCCTCATTCGCCCTTCCAAGACGATCCTGTCCCCCAGTGTCACCTGTCCTCGACTCTTTCGATTATTTCCGGATCAAGACCGTGCGCAGCTTTGCGGAGCTGGTCGCGACGCCCTTCGCGCAGGGGGTAAATGCTCTCTGCTGGCCGCGCACGCTGCCCGGGGATTTCGGCGGGGTGATCGAGAAATTCGGAGCCGGCGCGGGCGTCGTGACGATCGAGGAACGAGAACTCCTTCAGCTCGCGGTGAGCCCGGCGGGTCGGATGGCAATCAACGGGTTGCGGGAAGACCTGCGCCAGTTGCGGGAGCAGGCGCGCGATCCGGTGCTCAACTGCATTCATGACTATCCCCGCGACGAGGAGCCGGGCCCGGTGCGGACGGATGTGTTTTCCTTCCACGTGGATAGCGCGCCGGTCGAGGCCGATACCTGGCTCTGCACTTACTTCGGGCCGGCCAGTGAAGGCCTGCGGAACGAGGAGGCGCGGCGCAAGGTAGAGATCCCGGAGACCCGGGAAAAGCTCCGCGCGGATCTCGGGGCGGGAGCAGATGAGGAAGAGTTTCGCGCCGCCCTGCGGGAGCATTGCTACGACTTGCATTACGCGGCCACCGAGGGGGCGCGGCCTTATTCCTTCGGGGTCGGCAATCTCTGGCGGATCGCGGTGGACTGGCCCGGAAGCGCGGTCCCGCCCTGCATTCACCGCGCGCCCGCAACGCCGCCGGGAGCGCCAGCGCGGCTGCTGCTCATCTGCTGATCCAGAGCGCGTCTACTGGGGCCGCGCCCAGCTAGCAATCGGGGCCGTTGGCTCCCAAGGACGTTCGAATTTGATGCTCCTACTCCAGGGGAAGCCTCTCTATTATATATATAGCGTATCTGGCTGGCTGTGGATGGGCCAGAGCCCTTTTCGATCCTTTCCCGGCGTTTGCCAGTCTTCTCCCAGCGTGTTCCGGTCTTCTCCCCGCGGCTAGGCATCTAGGGGTCAGAGGAATACTCGCCGGTGTGATTGGCAGGGGTCGGTTTCGGCTGGGACAGCCGACGCTAGAAACTCGGACGGGACGGCGCCCGTCCCTCCAGCGGCGGTTTCGGCTGGGGACAGCCGACGCTACAATGACGGCGCTCACTAAGGAACCCGCTTGTGATCACGGCCTATTTAACCGATAAACCCAAAGCAGGAGAAGATTTATGGCCGATAAGGTAAAAGTCTGGTTCGACGCGGAAGCCGATTATTTGGAGGTGAGGTTCTCGGAAGCTGCGGGCTACGAAAAGGAAACGAGTCATGATGCCGTCATGGAACGGGTCAGCGAAACCGGCAAAGTGATCGGCTTCAGCATCCTCGGCGTGAGCCGCTTCAAGAAGGAGAAGCCGCTGGAAGCTGACCTGGCTTCTGCGTGAGTCCGGACGCCACCCCCGGGAATTAATTCGCCGAAGGCGAAAGCATTGACCTCCTCGGGAAAGCGTTGCAGGTCGCCAGTCCCGTAGCGTCCGCTGTCCTCAGCGGATTTTTTGGCCGGGTTTCGGCTGAGACAGCCGGCGCTAGAAACACGGACGGGCACGGCGCCTCCAAGAGGGAACAGGATAATGGCGTCAGCTGCTGCTTAGTTAATCTTTCCGTTCCCGGCCACCACAAAGAAGGCTCCGCTGCGAGCTTTTGCTGCGGTCGCGATGATCTCGGGGAAACATTCACGAACTTGTAGGCCTGAGTCCAAAAATCGTAATTCGTCCAGCCTGGCTTGAGAAAGAACACGGTATGCCCGGCCGCTCGCCACGCTTCGACTTCATGTGGGTTCTTCCCGATCCGGACGTCGCCTGAGATGATCACCCAATCAAGCTCGCCTGCGAGACCGGTCATCCAGACTTCGTCAGGCGTGTTACCGGGGAACTTCTCTTTCAAATGGATGACCTCGTGCTGGGGTTCGACGAGCACATGAAGACATCTTGCCAGTTTCGGCGCGAGGTTATTATCGAAAAAGAATCTCACGCCGCTTTCGCGAGCGATTCTTCAAATTCGACCGCATCGCGAATTTCCTCTGCCCGGACCTCATACCACTTCGCCACGAGATCCGTAGAGCGATTCGCTTTCACGCTGCGCGCGAGGATCTGCGAGGGAACACCCGAACGGACAACTGTCGGCTGACCAAAGTTGCGCTTTGGGTCGACGACGATCTGCCGCTTCCTGCCCAAAGGCCACCAGATGATGTCGTGACCGGTAAACTCCAGTTTTTTGAGGAAATCCTGCACCAGACGCCGGAATTCGCGCTGATTCGTGACCAGATCGACCAAGGCCTCATCGCCATCGTCTTCACCTTGCTTGAGAAGGATGTTCTTTCCGTCGGTCGCGATTCGATTCGAGCAGAAAGGGTGAGTCGTCTTGAGCTCGCTCTGCGCCCGCGCGTGTGCTCCGCGCATCGTTCGCCAACTCACTCCGGCACGGATGAAGGCGTCGACAAAGCGCAGTTCCAAAAGGTCGCGGAAGCTGAGGGCGAGCTTATTCTCCATCGGCTCGAGTTGGCCCTGCCAGACCGCATCCGAATGGTGCACGCGGTCGCCGCTCTTGAAGTCATAACCCCGCAGCCAACGGCGGATTTTGCCGGACGAGACGCGGGTCAAGCGAGCCGCTTCTGGCACCGTATAGAGGCCAGTGTTCAGGAGCTTTTCAGCGGGGTCCACGTAGTCAATCAAGCCGGTTCGATGCCGGGCTGCAATGACAATCGACCGTGGAAACTTTCAAGGGTCGCTTTCAGGGGCATTCAGATTCAGGGGATCAGAAGATGTTCTTGCCGGTGTGATTGGCGGCGTCAGCAAGCTGGAAGCTTGCCTACCTTATCTTGCTTTCGCGCCGCTGTTCGGCTGGAGACAGCCGACGCTGGAATCTCGGACGGGACGGCGAGGCTACGATGCAGCGGAGGACGGAGGACTGAAGACTGACGAACAGCCGCTTACCATTCACGATTGACTGATCACCATTCGCTGTTCCGCATCGGAATCGTTGAGAGTCTTTTGTTGAGAGTTGAGAGACTGATCACTCTCGTCACTTGTCACTTGTCACTCATCACTCGCCACTTCTCCTTATCACCGTTCACCATTCACTGTTCACTGTTCACTGTTCACTGTTCACCGATCACTTCCCACCAAACTCCCCCTGCTTGGAATTCACCCGCGCCGACCGCATATTACCCGGTGCGCGCTGTTCATCGTTCGATCGTGCTGATCGGCTTTATGGGGACGGGTAAATCGTCGGTCGGCCGTCGGCTGGCTATGAGCCGGGGCTGGCCGCGCCGGGATCTCGACGCGATGATCGCGACCGCGCTCGGGATGCGGATCACGGAAATTTTCGAGCGGCTCGGCCAGGAGCGTTTCCGCGAGGAGGAAAGCGCAATCCTGGAAAAGCTCGATGCCTCCGAGCCGGCGATTATCGTGACCGGCGGCGGCGCGATTCTGCGCCCGGAAAATATCAAGCGCCTGCACGAACTGGGCACGGTGGTCTGCCTGACGGCGGAGATGGCGACTCTGGTAGAACGACTCGGGCGCCGCTCGGACCGGCCGCTTCTCCAGACGGCCGACCCGGCGGCGACGGTGGAGGAATTGCTTCGCGCCCGCGCGCCGCTCTACGAGGAGGCGGCCGATTTCACCATCGATACGACGAGGCTTTCGCACGAGCAGGTGGCGGAAGCGATCGAGGAGGCCATTGCCAAGCTTGCCTGAAATTAAAGCCGAGCTGCTCCGGCGGGCCGCCGAAGTCGGCTTTGATGATTGCCGGGTGGCGAGCGCGGCCGGTCCGGCGCATCCCGGGGAATTTCGCGCCTGGCTCGAAGCCGGCTCGGCGGCGGAGATGGATTGGATCTGGCGCGGCGCGGAGAAGCGATGCGATCCGCAGTTGGTGCTGCCGGGGGCGCGGTCGGTGGTGGTGGTGGCGATGGGATACTGGCAGGGGAAATCGGAGGACGGAGAACAGAGAACGGGGCGGATCGCGCGGTATGCTTGGGGCGAGGATTATCATGAGGTGATGCTGGGGAAGTTGCGGGAGCTGGAGGGATTTCTCGCGCGGGCCGGTGGCGCGCAGAAGATTTATGTCGATACCGGGCCGGTCCTGGAACGCGACTTCGCGGCGGAGGCGGGGATCGGGTGGCATGGGAAGAGCACGATGTTGCTTAATCGCTCGTTAGGCACCTGGTTTTTCCTGGGCGAAATCCTCACGACGCTGGAGCTGCCGCCTGATCCGCCGCAGGTGGCGCGCTGCGGGTCGTGCACGCGCTGTATCGACGCCTGTCCGACGGGAGCGATCACGGCGCCGCAGCAGCTCGACGCGCGCCGCTGCATTTCTTACCTAACGATCGAGCTGAAGGGGAGCATCCCGCTCGAGTTCCGGCGGCTGATCGGTGATCGGATTTATGGCTGCGACGATTGTCTCGATGCCTGCCCGTGGAATCGCTTCGCCCAGGTCTCGCGGGAGAGCGCGTTTGCGGCCCGGCCGGCGGTCGCGCAAATGCGGTTGCGCGATTTTCTTGCGCTCGATGAAAAGGGCTTTCGCGCGCTTTTTCGCGGCTCACCGATCAAGCGGATCAAGCGGCGCGGTTTCCTGCGCAACGTTTGTGTCGCGCTCGGCAATGTCGGGACGGCGGCGGATTTGCCCGCGCTCGGAAAGGCGGCGCGCGACCCGGAGCCGCTCATCGCGGAGCATGCCGCCTGGGCGCTGGCGGAGCTGCGCGCGCGGCTCGACCGGAAATGCTTGGCAAACCGCTAAAGGAGCCTTTATTGCACGCCTGACGAAAACTCCTGTCATGCATCAAGCTGCCGCGCCTGCCCCGACCGTCCGCCGTAAACGCAAATCGCGGCGCAAGCTCTACATCTGGCTCGGCATCGCCGGCCTCATTCTGCTCTTCATCATCGGCTCGGTCATTTCCGGGAAACGCGAGCAACCGATCGCGGTCACGACCGAGAAAGCGGCGCGGCGCACGATCGTGGAGACGGTCTCGGCGACGGGAAAAGTGCAGCCGGAAACCGAGGTGAAGATCTCGCCGGAAGTCGCGGGTGAGATCATCGAGCTGCCGGTCGAGGACGGAAAAGAAGTGAAAAAAGGCGACCTGCTGATGCGGATCCGGCCCGACTCCTACAAGGCGTTGGTCGAGCAGCAGCAGGCTGCGATCAGCACCGCGCAGGCGGTGAGCGGGCAGCAAAAAGCGGCGATGGAAAAAGCCGAGCAGGACCTGAAGCAGGCGGAGGATTTGTTTAACAAAAAGCTCATCTCCCAAACCGAGATGCTCGGCGCCAGGACGACCTCCGACGCTGCAAAATCGATGTATCAATCGGGCCTGCACAGCATCGAGGGCGCGGAGGCCAGCTCGAGCCAGGCACGCGATCAACTTTCCAAGACGACGATTTATTCTCCGCTCGACGGCGTCGTGACGGTGCTCAATAGCAAGCTCGGGGAAAGGGTCGTTGCGACGAATCAATTTGCCGGCACCGAGGTGATGCGGGTAGCCGATTTGAACCATATGCAGGCGGTCGTGGACGTGAACGAGAACGACGTCGTGCATGTGAAACTAGGCGACTCGGCCAAGGTGCAGATCGATGCGTATGGCGACCGGAAATTTGCCGGCAAGGTGGAGCAGATCGCGAACACCGGGAAAACCACCGGCACTGGCACGCAGGAAGAGGTGACAAATTTCGAAGTCAAAATCCAGCTCGACGAACACGACATGCGGTTGCGGCCGGGGCTGAGTTGCACGGCGGATATCCAGACTGACCTAGTAAAAAATGTCGTCTCGGTGCCGATCCAGAGCGTAACGATTCGCACGGGCGACAGCGACTTGAGCCCGGAAGAAATCGAGCAGAAAAAAACCTTGAGCGACGCGAAGGAGAAAGCGGACAACAACGCGCAGGTCGAGAACGAACGGCTCGCCAAACAGACCGAACGCGAGGAGCGCGAGAAGCTGAAGAAAGTCGTTTTTCTGAAAGACGGCGGGACTGCGAAAATGGTCGAGGTCACAACCGGGATTGCCGACGACGCCAACATCGAGATCAAGAGCGGCGTGAAACCGGGCGATGAAGTGATTTCCGGGAGCTACAGCGCGATCAGCCGGAAGCTGAAGAACGGCGCCAAGGTGGCGATCGAGAAGCCGGAGAAGAAGAAGTGATGAGTGACAGGTGACGAGTGGCGAGTGGCGCGGGACTCGATAGAAAGGTTCATGGAAAATAGTGCCCGCAGTTATAAGGATTTGGTCGTTTGGCAGAAAGGGATCGCACTCGCGAAACTCCTGTACGGAGTGACCAAAGCTTTCCCGTCCGAGGAAAAGTTCGGCTTAATCGCCCAAATGCGCCGGGCGGCCGTTTCGGTCCCATCGAATATTGCGGAAGGACAGGCTCGCCATACCACCGGCGAATTCATTCAGTTCATCTCTCACGCGGAGGGTTCGGTGGCGGAGCTGGACACGCAGTTGATTCTCGCGGTTGACTTAGAGTTCTGTGGCGCCGCCGATGCGGCTCCATGTTTCCAACTAATCGAAGAGCTGCGCCGAATGCTCAACACACTGCGTCGCAAGCTGGCGGCGCGCTCCTAAAACTTGTCACTCGACACTCATCACTCGTCACGCGCCCCAGGCCCCCTCGTCATCGATATCGAGAACATCACGAAGGAATACGTGATGGGGGAAGAGACGATTCATGCGCTGCGCGGGGTGACGCTGCAGATTCATCGCAATGAGTATCTCGCCATCATGGGGCCGAGCGGGAGCGGGAAATCGACGCTCATGAACATGCTCGGCTGTCTCGATACGCCGAGCTCGGGGCGCTACGAGTTTAACGGCAAGAATGTTTCGGAGATGGATGGGGACGAGCTGGCTGCGATCCGGAATCGCGAGATCGGGTTCGTGTTTCAAACCTTCAATCTCCTCCCCCGCTCGACCAGCCTGCGGAATGTCGAGCTGCCCCTGATCTACGCCGGGATTTCCCCCGACGAGCGCGAGAACCGCGCCGCGCAGGCCCTCACCGATGTCGGCCTGGGCGACCGGCTGACGCACAAGCCTAACGAACTCTCGGGCGGGCAGCGCCAGCGGGTCGCGATCGCGCGCGCGCTGGTCAACAAGCCGTCGATCATCCTGGCGGATGAACCGACCGGCAACCTCGATTCCAAGACGGGCGAGGAAATCATGGTGCTCTTCGAGAGTCTTTATCAGCAGGGCAACACCGTGATTGTCGTGACGCACGAAGCCGACATCGCGCAGCACGCGCGGCGCAGCGTGCATCTGCGCGATGGCGTGATCGAGAGCGACCGCATGGGAGCGCCCATTCCCGCGATCGTCTCTTGAGCGAGCCGGCCCGATTTTTCCTGAACCCACGCGCGGCTGGTTTCCAGCCCGGTGCGAGTGATGAAAAGCGGGTGCCGCTGGACTTTCATCAACGCCTGCCGGGTTACGCGCCGACGCCGCTGCTTGAAGTGCCCGAGCTGGCGCGCATGCTCGGGATCGGCGCGGTGCTGGTGAAGAACGAGGCGAGCCGTCTCGGTCTGCCGGCATTCAAAATCCTCGGAGCCTCGTGGGCGGTCTATCGCGCGCTCGAGAAACATGCGGGCCAAAGCCTCGAGCCCTGGCGCACGCTCGACGAGCTGCGCTCGCGCCTCGCTACGCTGCGGCCGCTCGCGCTCGCCACCGCGACGGACGGCAACCATGGCCGCGCCGTTGCGCACATGGCGAAGCTGCTCGGCCTGACGGCGCGGATCTTTGTTCCCGAGGGAACCGCGCCGGCCCGGATCGAAGCGATCGCGAGTGAAGGCGCGGGGGTCGAAATCGTGAGGGGCACCTACGACGACGCGGTCGCGCGGGCGGCGGAGGAGGCGAACGCGCGTTGCATGGTGATTTCCGATACTTCCTGGCCGGGATACGAAGAAGTTCCGCGCTGGGTGATGGAAGGGTATGCCACGATCTTCGCCGAGATTGATCACGCGCTCATCTCGCGCGCGAGCGCGCCGCCCGATCTGGTGGCGATCCAGTTTGGGGTCGGGGCGCTCGCGGCCGCGGTCGTTAGGCATTATCGCGGAGCGGAACGCGCGGAAGGTCCGAAAATCCTGAGCGTCGAGCCGCTCCACGCCGCCTGCATGCTCGCCTCGATGGAGGCCGGGGAGATCGTGACGGTGCCCGGGCCGCACGATTCCATCATGGCGGGGTTAAACTGCGGGCGTCCGTCGCTCGTCGCGTGGCCGATCGTCTCGCAAGGGATCGACGCTTTCATTGCAGTTGCCGATGAGCGGGCGCGGGAAGCGATGCGCGCCCTCGCCAGGGCGGGCATCGTCGCCGGGGAAACCGGCGCGGCTGCTCTGGCTGGCCTGCTCGAGCTGCTGACCGGCGCCGAGAGCGTCCGCTATCGCGACGCGTTGCAAGTTACAGCGACGACGCGCGCGTTGATCCTGGTGACCGAGGGCGCCACCGACCCGCACTCTTACGACCGGATTGTCAGGTCACCTGGATTGCCTTAGCTCTTTCGCTTCATCCAGCATCCTTTGTCGAACTCGCTCCTGCGCACCTGCCAGGTGGTCGAGTCATGAAGATTCCAATCCTGATCGCGGGAGGAGACCTTTACAAAAATGGCGATTCCGTTTGCTCGATCAGAGGAGCGGCGCGAAACGCCGGCATCGAGGGCACGCGTGGTTGCTCTTACAGAAGTACGCTGGAGAAGGGAAAACCGGCAAGGTGTTACCACCTTTCACCGGGAGTTGTAACATCCAGGTAAGGTGAACGACAGGCTGTTCCCTGAGGCACTTTTGCCGACCGATCGCCGACCAGGCGCGCGAATCCTCGCTCGACATCGCTCCAGATTCGCTCTTTCGTATTGCTCACCCTAGGAGCCCCTATCATGTGCCGAAACATCAAAACCCTGCATAACTTCGAGCCGCCCGCGACCGCCGACGAGATCCGCGCCTCCGCCCTCCAATACGTGCGCAAGCTCAGCGGCTGCACCGCCCCTTCACTCGCGAACGCCGCCGCCTTCGACCGCGCCGTTGATCGCGTCACCGAGGCAACCGAGGAGTTGCTCGCCTCCCTCGTGACCAAAGCCCACGCCCGCGATCGCGAGACTGAGCGCGCCCGGGCCGCCGCGAAATTCCGCACTCGTTACGCGACCGCCTCCCGATGAGGAAAATCAACAGCCACCAGCTCGAGGAAGACACGTGGGCGTCGCCCAAGGGGAAATTCACCGGCGCCGGCCGCGAGCTTTCCGAGGCGCTCGGCTTCGATCCCCAATCCGGCGAAGCTCGGGCCCGGCATCCGTTCGCGGTCGAGATCCTGCGCATCGCGCCCGGGCAAACGCCCTACCCTTATCACTCGCACTCCGCGCAGGGGGAATTTTACCACGTCATCTCGGGTCGGGGCAGCGCGCGCGACGAGACCGGCCAGACCCCGATCGTGGCCGGTGACGCCTTCCTTTTCGCGCCGGGCGAGCCCCACCAGTTGCTTAACGACGGCAGCGAAGACCTTCTCCTTTACGTCATCGCGGATAACCCGGTCGGCGAATCGTGTTATTACCCCGATAGCCAGAAATGGCTCGTCCGGTCCCCGGAGCGCCGGCTCCTCCGCGGCGACTCCCTCGAATACTTCGACCGCGAAGAATAACTGTTGTCGCCCCGGCCCGATCCGCCCAAACCTTCCGCGAGACGCGAACCAGAAAGAGATGACCGAAGCCGCCGCCGCTGCTGACCTCGTCGCCGAGCAATTCGACGACCTCCCGCAACAGCACGAAGCCGCGAAGCTCGGGATGTGGATCTTCCTCGCCACCGAAGTCCTCTTTTTCGGCGGGCTCTTCCTCGCCTACACCGTTTATCGTTACCTTGCGCCGGAGACCTTCGCCGCCGCCAGCCGCCATACCGCGGTCCTTCTTGGCGGAGCCAACACCGCTGTCCTCCTCTTCAGCAGCACGCTCATGGCGCTGGCCGTGCGCGCCGCTCAGCTCGGCCGGTGGCGCCATCTCACCTGGCTCCTTCTCGGCACTGCGCTTCTCGGGATCGGCTTCCTCGTCATCAAAGGCTTCGAGTATCACAAAGACTTCACCGAACACCTCATCCCGGGCGCTCATTTCCTCTGGACCGAGCCAAACGCCGCCGCGGCCGAAATGTTCTTCTGGCTCTACTTCGCCATGACTGGCCTGCACGCCATCCACGTCACCGTCGGGATCGTCGTTATGCTCATCCTCGCCCTCCGCGCCGCTCGCCGCAGTTTCGATGGGGGCAACTACATGCCGATCGAGATCGCCGGCCTTTACTGGCACTTCGTCGACATCATCTGGGTCTTCCTCTTTCCCCTCCTTTACCTCGCGGGCCATCGCTGATGGAAAAAGTGCATCCACCAAAATACTACTGGGCAAACTGCGGCTGGCTCATGCTCCTGCTCGCCGTCACCTGGGGCCTCGGCTATGTGAACCTCGGCGTCTTCAACCTCCCGCTCGCGCTCGTCATCTCCGTTGGCAAGACCGTGCTCATCGTCCTCTTCTTCATGCACCTGAAAGGGAGCAATCGCCTCCTCCACCTCGCCGCCTTCGCCGGCCTCGTCTGGCTCTTTTTTATGTTCCTCCTCACCTTCGCCGACTACTTCACCCGCGGCTGGGTCACTCCAGGCCACTAACCAAGGCTTCCACCCGTCTCCCCTTCCTGGCTTCTTGGTTTCCAGATTTGCGAACCGCATTTCGGAGAAATTTGGAAACCATGAATCCAGAAAGGGGGAATTAGGAAAGCAGGAACGCAGGAAAAGGGGACAGGACATTGGAGGAATCTGGAGGCCAAGGAATCCAGGAAAGGGAAGTCAGCATCTTGCCTGACTTGGCCGACATCCCCCCGCATAATCCCTCCTGCTCCTAATCCTGCTCGTGCTCGTGCTCGAATATGTGAACGACCGCAGGCAGCAGTCCGACTTTCCGCTTGCCCCCCAAAACCGCCGTAACAGACAATCACCCGCGATGACTCAACCCTGAAGCCACACCCGCCCCCCTTCTTCACATGACTTCCAACCCTGAATTCGCCGCCCGGAAGCGAGAATTGACCCTCGCCCTCTACATCCGGCGCCGAAACGGCGTGCCGACCGGGGCGCGTGGCGGACTCCGCAACATGTTGCACCGCTCCCTCGGTGCGCGTTCGTTTGCCGGCTTCTGGCGTTGCCTGGCTCGGAGCGCGGCGTCCTAAGCATCGATTCCGAATGGCTCGCGGTTCGACTCGGACCAGACGACTGCGTATCGGAAGCCCGCATTCTTCGCGACTGATGAGCCACCCTTTTAATGAACCCGGCAACAAGTGATCGTCCAAGGACGCGGACAACGATCCACCGCAATATCACCTTATGACCTACAGCCAAACACTCGCCCAACACATCCGGGATTTCTTCGCGGGCAAGGGCGTCGCCTTTGAGGAGAAACGCATGATGGGCGGAACCTGCTTTATGGTGGACGGCAAGATGTGTGTGGGCGTGACCAAAGACCGGCTCCTGGCCCGGATCGACCCCGCCGCCCGGGAGGAAGCCCTCAAACAACCCGGCTGCAAACCAATGGATTTCACCGGGCGCGTGATGAAAGGGTTTGTCGTGATCGAGCGTCGCGTCTTGGATTGCGCCCCGCAACTCGCCACATGGCTGAACCTGGCGCTCGCCTTCAACCCCAAAGCCAAAGCTTCCCCGAAACGCAAAAAGTCACTCAAGAGTAAGATATCCCAATGATCCTGAAACCGCGCACTGGGATTAATGTCGCCGTGATCTTTGCGGGCGCGGTCTTTGTCGTCATTGGCTTTGGTTCCGCAATCGCCATCGGATCAGTCATGAGTCTTTTGCCGGCCGGGCTGGGCGCGCTCGGGCTGCTTTTCATCGCCGGCGCGATCGCCGCCTTATGGCATCGTGGACGTTTGACCATCACAATCGACCCGTCGGGGATCACCATTCCTAGTGGCAGCGTCTTCCGACCGGGCCCGAGCTTTCGCATCCCACGCGACGCGATCGCGACGATTGCGCGCGATGAGTCTCTGAAAGGTCGTCTCATCACCATCACCCTGCACACCGGCCGCAAGGTGCCGGTCCAGGCCAGACACTATTGCGACCTTAAGACTTTCCTAGCCCACTGCCAGGCCCAGGGGTTGCCTACGAGCTAGCCATGGTCCTGCAGAGCGTCACGAGACCGTCGGCAGCTTTGGGTCTTTTGTGATGTTTCTGGTGGCGGGCTTCACGCTGCCGCGCGTGATCCGCCGGTCTTCCGCATGGCGGCCCCTCGCATGGCCGTCTCTGCTCCTCGTAGGTGGATCGATCGTGACCGGTTTTCTGCGCAGCGGGAACGCTCCTGGCCTCGGCCAGCGACTTGGGTTTGCCTGCTTCTTTCTCTGGGTGGCGCTAATTGGTTATCCGCTCTCCCGCGATCTTCCGGTCAGCGCTGATGAACGGGCCGAACCGATCGATGAAGCGGAAGGCGGCAAGCATCACTTAACTTTTTCAAGTGACGACAAGCTTCCAGACCGGGTTCAAGCGAAGCCTCGGGGAAATCGGGTTTTCGCCGCCGGCCGCGATTTTCTACTGTGCGTTTATCTCGGAGTTCCACCGTTCCTGCGGGTCACCCGAAGGCTGGCCAATGGTGGCTGCGGTCGGTGCAGCCCTCATCCTCAGTAGCAGTATCGCTCTTTGGGTTGTCGCCGATGCGCAGGAGAGCGGCGGATCAATCTACGATCTTGGTTCGTTTGTCTTTTGTCGCCACTTGTCGCGCTCTTCTACTTGTTCTTCCGTTATGGGTCCGACGGGTTTATCCCGCCGGGCTGGTATCTGCTCCTCGTGTTAGGCGGCGCTTTGCTCGCTTGGTTGCCGTCGCTGGTTGTTTTATATGGTCACCGGGCAGTTTCTCCCCATCTAGCCGGGCGAAGGGAGCCAAAGGTGAGCTACGATGCGACTAAGCTGACGGTCCGTCTCATTCACCCTCCTGGCTTCCTGGTTTCTGATTTGTCGTTCTTAATCGTATCTGGTCATTCGCGACGGCTCGCGCTCGAAACTCGGACGGCGCCCGTCCCTCCACCACCGGCTGCGCCGTCATCTTCGGTCGCGAATTGAGCGGGAGGTGGGCCCGGGTGGTCTAAGCGAGCATGAAATTATCTTATGCGTTCCTCGTCGCGGCGGTGGCCGGCGGGCTGGGGTTGGCCTCAGTCGAGGCGGGAGCGGGCGGGGGTGCGAGGTCCGTGTCTTACACGGGTGCGGATGCGACGGTTGTGATCAAGCGGGCGGCGAATTTCGGAAATCATTCGAATATCAGCCTTTATATCGATGGGCGGCTCGCGTCGGTGCTCGGCTATGGACGCAGCTACCAGGGAGATCTGGCGCCGGGCCTGCACCCGTCACGATGCGGCAGACTCCGCATCTGAACGATGCCTATCCCTACTCCCAGCAATGGATCCGGGTCGCTCCCGGCCGGACGTCGGTCTATACCGCGATCTGGCGGAATGGCGGGACGCGGATCGCGCTCGAGGGATCGTAAGGTTTGTTGAGAGCGGGTTGTTGAGAGTTGAGAGTTGAGAGTTGAGAGACGGGGAACCGTGGCCCGCCCTCTTCTCAGCGGGCTGCTTCCGTGCTAATTGGTCGACATGTTCTGGCGGGTTTTGGTTTTCCTTTTCGCTTTGCCCTTGGTCGCGCAGGCCGGGGTCAAGAGGGTCGATTTCTCTCATTACGACGAGCCGCTCTACGCGCAGATCGTGGAACGGATCAAGGCCAAGATCCTGGCCCGACTCGGGGAAGGCCGGAACACGCGCGACCGTTATTTCATCATCCCATTTGCCTACCAGAACCGCGGGAACGACCCGGCTTATTCGCATTCGTTCATCTCGGTCATCCGGGTTCTGGCGGATGAGGAGCAGCCGAAGCTCACGCCCGGCCTCGAGAAGCGGACCGAGGCGAATCGCAATTTCCAGGCGTACACGATCAGCTGGTTGCCGCGCGATTTCGCGACCAATTCCAGCCTGTGCGTCTTCGGCGGGGTGGGCAGCCGGTTGATTCCACAACTGAATACCTGCCCGGCTTTGCCCGGGAGAAATTTCACGCTCGAGGAGACGATCAACCTCGCGGTGGCGGACGGGAGCGCGGTCGCGATGTGGGGACCGTATGAGATTCGCAAGGAAGGATTCGATCTCGGGATGCGGCGGAAGCAATTGCTCGACGGAGGCACGATCATGTATCGGGCCGATGACCGGATTTACCGGAAGAAAAATGTGGCGATCAATTGCTTCCACGCGATGGCGGGGCTGGGCGATCTCTTTCCGAATGGCGGGCTCTTTGGGACGGGTTTCATGATGTGGGGATTCAACGGCACAGCGCGGGTGCTGATCGAATACACCGCGCGGGCGCGCTACAAAGGGCTGCTGCTCGAGCCGGTGGATGTGAAGAACGATTGCTACGGCTATGTCTATGCGCCGAGCCGGGAAGGTGATGTGCCCTACGTGCCGATCAGAAACGCGTCGGCGTATCGGCAGTAGAGCTGCGCGGATCTCCTCGGAATGAATCAGGAACCCATGAAACCAGGAAGGGGAATCAGAAATGCATGAAAAAGCGATGGAGAGCGCCGCGTCTTTGGTGGTGGAAGAAGACGTCGCCGCCAATCATGCCAGGGCGATTTCGCCTAACGAGGCCCCACGGGACTTCGCGAGCCGTGAGAGACGCGACGTCCGCCTCAGCGCCGACAGTGCGGTGCCCGCCAAAAACCTCTCATTCTGTTTCGTGATCGGCCGAGTGGGGATCTCGCTGTGCCACGAAGCCATAGGGGCAGTTGCGGCAGCCTTCCTGGCAACAGCGTCCGCGCCGGAGGAGGAAGTCGCGGCTTAAGGCGCCGTCCGCATCGAAATCGGCAGCAGTGGCAATCACTGATGCGGCGGCATTGGAGTCGTCAGGCATGGTTCGCAGGAGGATACTTCGATGAGGGAAGCACGCTGTCGATTCCGAACCTGCCAAAAAATCGGAATGCGCCCCACGTTCCCGCACGTCTCGCGGTAGCGGAGAGCGCGATTCTGTGCGCAGATACTTTTCCTATTTTATGAAGCCAGCGCAGAAGCAGCGGAAAGCAGTGCGGAAACGAGTGGCAGTGCGACGCTCGCCGATTCATGGTCGCGGCGTTTTCGCCACGCGCGCGATCCGCAAAGGGGCGCGCATTATCGAATACACCGGGGAACGCATTTCGTGGAAAGAAGCGCAAAAACTGCCGGCGCAAGACCCCGAGAATCCGCACCACACGTTTTTCTTCTCGCTCGACGACGGCGACGTGATCAACGCCGCGGTCGGCGGGAACGAGGCGCGCTGGATCAATCATTCCTGCGCGCCGAACTGCAAGACGGACGAAATAAAGGGGCGGGTTTACGTTTTCGCAAAGCGCAACCTGAAGGCGGGCGAAGAGCTGGCCTACGATTACCGGCTCGAGCCGGCCGATCGCCGCACGAAGAAGCTGGAGGCCCTTTTCGGCTGTGCCTGCGGGAGCCGCCGCTGCCGCGGGACGATGCTGGGGCCGGTTTGAGTCTGCAGAATCCTGCTTTCCTGATTCGCCGCCTTCCTGGCTTCCTGGTTTCCAGATTCCTTCCGATTTTGTGAGCCGATCGGAGCGCCGCCAGCTGCCCGTGGCGCGCCGCTCTTTCTGGCTTAATCTTGGCGCACTCATGAAAGCTCTTTTTTCTCTCCTCCTCCTCATCGCGCTCGCCCTCGGCGGGATGGTGCTTCTCTCGCATCAAGACGTGAAGGCGAAGGCCGATCTCGCTTACAAGAAATTCGCGCCCGTCTCCGCGTCCTTCAGCCGCTTCCGGGTCGACAAGGCGCATCTTCTTTCGATCTACTGGCGGCTCGGGTTCCCGGGAAAAAAGGCTCCGGCGCGGGAAGCGATCGCGGTCTGGTCGCTCCAGCCGTTTCGGCACGTCGCGATCGAGACGAAAAAGTAGCACGCCTGAGCGCTCGCGCGAAGCGTTCCCGGTGGTGGCGGTGGCGGGGAAAAGGGGGTAAGGAACCTCGACCGCACGACGATGGCTTACGCTTCTTTCACGCAATTCCTGCAGGCGCTCGAACAGGCGGGCGAGCTGACCCGCATCTCCACCCCGGTCGAGACCGATCTCGTGATCGCGGAGTGGGCCGATCGCGAAATGAAATCGCCTAACGGCGGCAAGGCGCTCCTTTTCGAGCAGCCGTTGATCGATGGCCAGGTCTCAAAGTTCCCGGTCGCGATCAACACGATGGGCTCGGAGAAGCGGATGGCGCTCGCGCTCCAGGTGGAGAGCGTGGCCGACCTCGCGCAGGAGATTCAACTCATCCTGAAAGCGAAACCGCCGACCGATCTGCGGGAAGGCTGGAGCCTGCTCAGGCAGGGCATTCATCTCCTGCACGCGCGGCCGAAACGTGTGAAAAACGCCGCCTGCCAGGAAGTGGTGCGGCGTTTCGACGCCTCGAATCGCGAAGCTCCAGTCGCGAATGCTTTTTCTCTCCGCGATCTGCCCATCCTGAAATGCTGGCCGCAGGATGGCGGGCGTTTCATCACCCTGCCTAACGTCCACACGCGCGATCCGGAGACCGGCGCGCGCAACCTCGGGATGTACCGGATGCAGGTTTACGATAGCCTAACGACCGGGATGCACTGGCAGGTGCACAAGGTCGGCGCGCGGCACGGCAAACTTTACTACGAACGCAACGAGCGGATGCCGGTCGCGGTCACGATCGGGGGCGACCCGGCTTACACTTTCGCGGCCACCGCTCCCCTCCCCGACGGGCTCGATGAGATTCTTTTCGCGGGCTTCATCCGCCGGAAATCGGTCGAGCTGGTCAAGTGCCTGACGAATGATCTCGAGGTGCCGGGCGATGTCGATTTTGTGCTCGAAGGTTACGTGCAGCCGGGCGAGACGCAGCCGGAAGGGCCGTTTGGCGATCACACCGGCTTCTATACCGCGGTCGAGGATTATCCGGTCTTTCATCTGACCGCGATCACCCACCGGCGCGAGGCGGTTTACCCGACCACGATCGTGGGCATTCCGCCGATGGAGGATTTTTATCTCGGCTCGGCCAGCGTGAAAATTTTCCTGCCCGTCTTCAAAATGAACTTCCCCGAGATCGTGGACATGGCGCTGCCGGCGGAAGGCGTTTTTCACAACCTCGTCTTCGTCAGCATCCGCAAACAATTTCCCTACCAGGCCTTCAAGGTGATGCACGGGCTCTGGGGCATGGGGCAGATGATGTTCAGCAAATACATCATCGTGGTCGACGAGGATTGCGACGTGCAGAACACGAGCGAGGTCCTCTTCCGGCTCTGTGCAAACACCGATCCGAAACGAGACAGCACCGTGATCACGAACCCGGCCGACTCCCTCGATCATGCGCCGAGCGTGCAGAACGTGGGATCGCACATGGGCTTCGACGCGACGCGGAAGTTGCCCGGCGAAGGCTATCACCGCGGCTGGCCCGAGCTGGTGCGAATGGACGACGC
>JBBSLW010000014.1:0-25681 GCA_038233495.1 Chthoniobacterales bacterium
CCGACATGGATTCGATTTGCTCGGCCCTCGCCTACGCCCACCTGAAGCGCGCCACCGGCACGCCTAACGTGATCGCCGGCCGCGCCGGGAGCACGAACGAGCGAATCGATTTCGTCCTCGAGAAATTTGGCGTCGAGCCTCCCGTCTTCATCAGTGATCTTTCCGACCGGGTCAGCGATGTGATGGAACGCGAAGTGATCTGCGTTCACGCCGACTCGACCGCCTACGACGCCATCCACCTCCTCGAGCAACGCCGTCTCCGCGGTCTGCCCGTGATCGACGAGAAACGCCGCTTCCTCGGCCTCCTCTCCGCTTTCAAGATCAGCCATCACCTTTTCCCGCCGCGGGAAGAAGCCGAGGCCGCGCGCCGTATCAATGCCTCGCTCGCCAGCATCGTCGCCACTTTCGGCGGCCAACTCCTCACCGGCGAACTGCCCGCCGAAAGCGCGGAATACCTCCTCGTGATCGGCGCGACCAACGCCGAGACCTTCGCCGCGCGCCTCAAAAATCATCCCGCCGCGCAGCTTATCCTTTTCGTCGGCGACCGGGACGACATCCAGTTGCGCGCGATCTCCGCCCGGGTCTGCGCCATCGTCATCACTGGCGATCTGCCCGTCGATCCGGCGGTCGAGAAAGCCGCCCGCGCGGCCGGCGTCACCCTCGTGAGCTCGCCGCACGACACCGCCATTACCGTCGATCTCGCCCGCGGCGCCGTCCGCGTCGGCCGGATGCTGGAACCCGAATACCTCAGCTTTAATCCCGAGACCCTGCTCGACGAAGTCCGCGAGAAAGCCGCACACTCAGCCGCGTTCGTTTTCCCGATCGTCGATGCCGCCGGCGTGCTCGTCGGCATCCTGGCCAAGAGCAACCTGAACAAACGAGCGGAGCGCCAACTCATCCTGGTCGATCACAACGAGCTTTCGCAGGCCGTGAAAGGCGCCGACAAAATGCGCATCGTCGAGGTTCTCGACCACCATCGCATCGGCGGGTTTGCGACCGATTCGCCCATCCTCTTCTGGAACAACCCCGTCGGGTCCACCAGCACCATCGTTGCATTCTGTTACGAGCAAGCCGGGGTGCCGATCCCGCGGGAAATGGCGGGCCTGCTCATGGCCGGCCTCATCTCCGACACCCTCAACCTCAACTCCCCGACCGCGACCCCGGTCGATCGCCAGGTCCTGGAGCGGCTCGCCAGCATCGCCGGCGTCGAACCCGCACAGTTGGCCGAGGATATTTTCTCCGTCGGCTCGCCGCTCCTCACCCTCACACCCGAGCAAGTCATCACCGCCGACTGCAAGGAGTACGAAGAAGACGACCGCAAATTCACCGTCTCGCAGATCGAAGAACTGAGCTTCTCCCATTTCCCCGAGAAACAGGAAGCGCTGCTAGCCTCGTTAGGCGCGCACGTCCGCAACGGCGGCTTCTACTTCGCCGCGCTCCTCGTGACCGACATCAACACCCAGACCTCGATCCTGCTCTGCCACGGCGCCCCCGAGTTCCTGCACCAGATCGATTTCCCGGCTCGCGGACCACACATGTGGGAGCTAGCCGCAGTCGTCTCGAGGAAGAAGCAATTGTTGCCTTATCTCCTCCAATGCCTCGGGCGCGTCCCGGCGGCTTGAGCCAGCCGCGCGAAAAGTTTTAGATCGCCAGGTGGATCGCGCGAAGGGCGGATGCAGTTGAGCCATTGTGAGATCCATCGCCGTCTCCGCGGCTCGGGATGACAGCGCGTGTTAGAGGAGGCGACACGGTTTGAAAACCATGCAACCGCTCCCGCTTTTCTCTCGCTCGTTAGTCGAGCGGCGCACTGCTCCAATCCCGGGGAGCACGGGCGGCCCGCCTGTTCGTCGCGGTGCCTCACCGCGACGCCAGGGCGCGCACGCCTTGAAGAACGCCAGCCGCTTCTCGCCCTCGGCACACGAATCACAAACGTTCGCGAAGGCCAGCCCCCTTCACCAACAGGCTGGCCGCCTCTGCTTCCCAGAAACATCACAGCGCCCGATCGCTCATCCGGGACGATCTAACGGTGCAATGTAGACCGGCCTTCGGAGGAAAACTCGCGCGAACCCGCTACATCCCCAATCCGCTTAAACCGCCGAGACCGGGCATGCCGCCGGTGATCTTCGACATCTCGCTTCCGGCCAGTTCCTTGCCTTGCGTGATCGCCTGCTGGACGCCGCTCAGGATCATGTCCTCGAGGATCTCGACGTCTTCCGGGTCGACCACTTCTTTCGCGATCTTGATCGAGAGGACGTCGCCCGCGCCGTTCGCCACCACTGTGACTTTGCCGCCGCCGGCCGCGACTTCAACGGTCTTTTCCTCGAGCTCGGCCTGGGTCTTGGCCATTTGCTCCTGCATCTTCTGCGCTTGTTTCATCAACTTGTTTAGATTCATGGGATCAGGTGGTGACGGGTTTGATTTCGCCTTTGAAAATCTCAAGGGCTTCTTTGATTAACGGGTCGTCTTTGAAGGTATCGAGGGGGTTGTTCGGCGGGGATGTGGCCGGAGCGCTTTTCGCGGGGATTTCGTCGTCAGCCGGGAGCGGCGCGGGCGGCGGGGCACCGGCTGCGAGGCTCATTTTCACGGTCCAATCGCCGCTGGTCAGCTCCCGGAGGAGGCCTTCGAGGAAGCTGCGGTTGGCCGGGCGGGAGAGCGATTCCATGACGGTCTTCTGCTCGGGCGCGAAACCGAGGAGGACGTTGCGGCCCTCGGTCCCGAGGAGTTGCGCGGAATCGATCCAGGTCTTGATCAGGGGTCGGCGGCTGTAGGCGAGCTGGACGGCTTTTGGCCAGATGGCGGCCATGTCGGCGTTCGTTTCCGGAGCGGGCGCGGCGGGAGCCGGGGCAGCAGACTTGGGGGGCTCTTTCCTGGCGGGCGCGGGAGGTGGAGCTGGTGCTGCGCTCGCGGGTCTATTGGTCGAGGCGGGATTAGGAGCAGGAGCAGGATTGAGAGTGGACGGGGGGGCGCCGCCGCGGAGGGCGGTCAGGTTCTCGATCACTTCGGTGAGGGTGACCTGGCCTAACGTCTGGATCGCCTTGATCACGGCCACTTCGAAATGCAACTTCTTGTTAGGCGCCCATTTCATCCGGCCTTCGGCCTGGGCAAATTGTTCGATCAGCTCGAGCAGGCGATCGGTCTCGATCAGGGCCGCTTCTTCGCCTAACGATGACTCCAGCTCGGGCGCGGCTTCCTCGGCCAGGGCGTCCGGTTTGACCTGGTAGATGAGCAGGTCGCGGAGATGCGAGATCAGGTCGCTCATCAGCTTCATCATCTCCTTGCCCGCGCCGGCCTGTTCATCGAGCAGGGCGAGCCCCGCGGCGGTCTCCCCACGCAGGATGCGGGTCGTGAAATCGGCCACCGTCTGCTCGCTGGTGAAGCCAAAGATGTTGAGCACGTCGCTCTCCGCGATCGTCTCACCGCAAAAGGCGACGAGCTGGTCGAGCATCGACTCCGCGTCGCGCAGGCCGCCGTCCGCGCCGCGGGCGATGGCGTTGGCGGCGGCCGGCTCGAGCTGCACCTTCTCGTTTTTCGCGATGAACTGGAGATGCTGCGCGATGAGATTAGCCCGAATGCGATGGAGATCGAAGCGCTGGCAGCGGCTCAGGATGGTGGGGAGGACCTTCTGCGGCTCGGTCGTGGCGAAGATGAATTTTACGTGCTCGGGCGGTTCCTCGAGCGTTTTCAGAAGGGCGTTAAAGGCCTGCGAGGTCAGCATGTGCACCTCGTCGATGATGTAGATTTTGTATTTTCCCTTCACCGGCGCGTAACGAACGTTGTCGCGCAGCTCGCGCACCTGCTCGACGCCGTTGTTGCTCGCGCCGTCGATCTCGAGGACGTCGAGGCTGTTCCCGCCGGTGATCTCCTTGCAGGAATCGCAGACGCCGCAGGGCGTAATGGTCGGGCCGTGGATGCAGTTGAGCGCCTTGGCCAGAATGCGCGCGGTCGAAGTCTTCCCGATCCCGCGCGGCCCGACAAAAAGATAAGCATGCGCGAGCCGGTTCTGCTCGACCGCGTTCTTGAGCGTGCGCGTGACGTGTTCCTGGCCGACGAGGTCGTCGAACGTCTGCGGCCGGTATTTTCGCGCAAAAACCTGGTAGCTCACGCGCACAATCTAGTGCTTCGGCGGTTGGGCGAAAACAGAATTTCCCCGTACTCGAAAATCCTGTTACTGATTTCCCGGTGCCCGACCAACTCGCGGTCTTTTTCGCGGTCTTTTTCCTCGCCTAGGATGAACAGCCGGCCGCCGCGGTGATGCAGCGCCTAACGGATTTTATCGGAGCGGCGCGCGCGACGCTCGACTTCGCGCTCTACGATATGCGACTGGGCGAGCCGCTGCGAAAGCTGTTCAGCGCTGCGCCCCAAAAACGGGCCGCCGCCGGGATGCGCATCCGCATTTGCTACGACGGCGACAAACCTCTGCACCCAGACTTGGCGGCCGGCCAGGATCCCGCGCCGCCGGGCACGAGCGCGTTTGGCGCCGCGCTCGGGTATCCGTGGCGGGATGAAATTGATGCACAACAAATTTATCGTGCGCGATCGGACGGCAGTCTGGACCGGCTCGCTCAATCTGACCGATGACGCTTTCACCTTGATGGAAAATAACGTCGTCACGCTCGATTCGCCGGCGCTGGCGGATCTTTATGCACAGGATTTCGAGCAGATGTGGGCGAAGGAAAATTTCGAGAACACCGGCCGAATCAAGACAGCGGCAGCGACGCTCGAGTTTGGCGGCGCGCCGGCGACGGTGCGGGTGATGTTCTCGCCCGGGTGCGGACTGGAGATTGATACCGAAGTAGCGCGGCGGGTGCACGCGGCGCAGCGACGCGTGCGTATTTGCAGTTTGCTGATCAACTCCGGGACATTGATCGGCGCGCTCAGCGATCCGTTGCGCGCCGGGCGGGTGAAGGTGGACGGCATCTTCGATCGCAACCCAAATGGAGAATGTTTTCCGGCAATGGCAGGGCGTTCCATCGAATCACTGGAAGGTGCCGGCGGTGCACCACCTCATCGCCCGCGCGGGTTTGGTGGGGAAAATTTCCACGCCTTACACGCCGACGGACGACATGATTACAAGATTCTGGTGATCGACGACACGGTCATCACTGGCTCGTATAATTTTTCGCGCAGCGCGCAGTTCAACGCCGAGAACATTTTGTTCATCGAAAGCGCGGCGCTGGCCGAGCGCTATGGCGCGTACATAGATCATCTCCGCCAGAATACGGCGGCGACGCGGGCGCGATTTAGGCTCGCCTTATAATCGTTCCGCGCCTGATCCGGTCGGGCCGCCCTCGCCTAACGACTTCCCGCTCCGTGCCGACTGCCGGCGTTGAGACAAGCCGCGCGGAGCAAGCCATAGACGTCGGTCGCTTTGATTTCATCAGCCGGGTGTGCGGTTGGTTGATCGCAAATTATCACCGGATGATTCTCCGCAGACGCCGGCACTCGACCATGTGAGCCTTTCACCAGCCTCGCGTCGATTGGAACGACTTCCAGCAAGGTGCGGAGATGAAGCTTCTTCTTGAGCAGAAAAGCGGCCACTCGCGCGCCCGGAAACCTGATCGTAGGATCAATGAAGAGCTCGGCCGGATCATACCCAATCTTGCGGTGGATATCGACCGTCCGTGCGAAATCGGGCGCGACCGCATCATCCAACCAATAATAGTAAGTGAACCAACTGCGCTGATCCACGACCGCAACAAGATCTCCGGCGCGTGGGTGGTTGATGCCGAGGGCAACCTGCCGATGGCGGTCGAGGACTGATTCGATGCCGGTTTGCGCCTCCAGAACGGAGCGCGCCTGGTCGAGCAAACTGCGGTCGTTGACATAGACATGCGCCACCTGATGATCGGCAACCGCGAAAACTTTGCTCGCGCCGCAGTCGATCATCTCGAGCCCGAGCTCATCCTTGATCGTGATCCAACCCTGCTGCCGCAGCACGCGATTGATGTGGATGGGATTGTCCACCGGCGTGATGCCGTATTCCGAGAGAACAACGAGCTGAATTCCGCGCTGCTCGAAAAATGAAATTAGGTCGCCTAACAAGTCGTCGAGCAACCGCAGATCGGCGGCAATGCCGGGATCGTTAGGCCCGATTTTTTGCAGGTTATAATCGAGATGCGGAAGGTAAACGAGGCTCAAGCTCGGCCGATATTCTTCCTCGATCCACTTCGCCGATTCCGCGATCCAGCGCGAGGAGACGATCCCCGCCCCCGGTCCCCAAAAACTGCGGAAAGGAAATTCGCCGAGATCTTTTTTGATCTCGAACCGAATGTCGAAAGGCACCGTATAGACGTCGAAAATCTTCCGCCCGTCAGCGGGATAGATCGGTCGCGGCGTGATCGAATAATCGGCGGTGGCATACATGTTGTACCACCAGAAAAGCTTGGCGCAGGTGAAGCCGGGGATTTGCTCGCGCAGCTCTTCCCACAGCTTGCGGCCGCGGACGAGGTGATTCGATTGTTTCCAGAAATGCACCTCCGCCAGGTCGCGATCGTACCAACCGTTGCCGACAATGCCGTGCCCGGCCGGCGTGAGGCCGGTAAGATAGGTGGACTGCGCCGTGCAAGTGACCGCCGGAAACACCGGCGCGAAGCTGCGCAGGTGACGCGCGCTGGCAAACTGCCGCAGCCGCGGCATTTGCTGGACGAGCCCTCTCGTTAGGCCGACGACATTGAGAACCGCGGTCCGTTTCATCTTGCCGCTGCCAGCGCGCGGTCGCGCTTCCGCAGTTCTTCGATTGCTTTTAGAACGCCGTCGCGGGAGATCTCGTGCACTTCAAATCCGCGACCGATTCCCTGCAAAAGAGTAACCGTCAACTCGCCACCGAGGTGTTCGCGAAATTCATCCAGCCCGACGAGGAGCGCGTCGGTCTCGAGCAGTTCCGGCGCAAAGAGGGCAAAGCCAAGCCGCTGCATCAGGGCGAGAATTCGGGTTGCGTCGGAGGCGCCGAGGTGCCCCGCGTCGCGCGAGTAGATGACATCGAGTGCCATGCCGATCGCGACCGCTTCACCATGGCTGAGGCGGAAGGAAGTGAGCTGTTCGAGCTTGTGTGCCGCCCAATGCCCGAAGTCCAAGGGACGCGCCGAGCCGCGTTCGAAGGGATCACCGCTGCCGCTGATGTGTTCCAAATGCAGTTCCGCGGAACGGCGGATCAAACGATGCATTGCTGCCGGGTCGAATTGGTTCAAGGCATCGGTGAGGCGATCGATTTCGAAGAAGAAATCCGCATCGCGAATCAGCCCGACCTTGACCGCTTCGATGTAACCGGCGGCTTTGCCCGACAGGGGGAGACTGTTCAGAAACCTGCTGTCGTTGATGACGGCAAACGGTGGCGCAAACGTGCCGATGAAGTTTTTCTTTCCGAACGCGTTAATCGCGTTTTTTACCCCGACTCCGCCGTCTCCCTGGCTGAGCGTGGTGGTCGGAAATCGGATGTGCCGGATGCCGCGGTGCGCGGTGGCCGCCGCAAAACCAACCACATCGAGGAGCGCGCCACCTCCGATCGCGGCGACGAACGATTGTCTCGAAAGCCCGTGGCATTCGATCAAGCCATAGAGTTGCGTCACCGCCGCAGATTGATTCTTGAGTAGCTCGCCGCCCGGTCGCACGATCGGCGGGCAGACGAGATCCACGCTCGTTCCGGCCAGATACGCGGTGAGCTCATCTGAAAGCGTCGGCATCGCGGCGAGGACTGATTCATCGATCACCGTGAGCAGTCTTTCGCGCCGCTCGCCATCGCTGCTGAGCACCTCGCGCAGCAGGTCATTGTCGGGATCGAATACACCTTCGGTAAAAAAGACTTGGAACTCGAACGGCACTTCAAACCGACAGGTGATCGCGGCTTCGTTATTCTGAATCATGTCGCTGGAACGTATCGCTGAAAGAGCAGTGTCGCGCCGAAAAGCGCGGCAAAACCGAGCCACGGCAGGATCGAGGACGGCGACACCGCGAGCAAATCGACGGGCACGATCCCGGCCAGCAGAATCGCAACGGCCCGGCCGACGTTCTGCTTCGCGACCGTGCGTCCGTAACAGATCCAGAGCAGTAGGGGCACCGAGCAAAGCACGGTGAAAGCGGAAAAGTTTAGAGCGAGACCGACAATCACCGGCGCAATAAGCATCAGCAACCAATGAATCGAAGCGCTCATCGCGCGTGTCTCGCCGCGGGCGAGATAGCTTAGGCCGACAACATAGAGTCCCAAACCTATCGCAAAACCAAGCGCGCGCGGCGTCACGCCAGCAAGTCCAGCGGAAGCAGCGGTCATGTACAAAAGAAAACGACACGCCGCCATCAGCACCGGCGCCCATGAAATGCGTTTGTGGACAAGATCGTAGGTGACGATGACGAGCGCGAGGATGGCGCCAAAGAGCGCCGCGTGCGCATTAATCGTTGTCAGCAAAAAGACGCCGGCGAGTAGGAGCACCAGCGCAGCCATCCCGACCGCGCGGCGCGTCACCCTGCCGATTATGATCGGCCGCTCGGGTTTGTATTGCCGGTCGAAGACCACGTCACAGACGTCATTGAGGAACATCCCGCCAATGTAGAGAAGGCTCAGAGCGACACAGAGGAGAAGCAGCGTCGCGCTCGAATTCCCGCCGCCCAGCCAATAGGCCGCGACGCAGTTTGACCAGACAGTCGGGAGATTCGATGCCCGCCCGAGGACGAGCCACGAATGCAGTGTTCCCGCGGGGATCACGCCAGCTTGCGTTCGGTTAGTCTCGTTAGGCTCCATTCGTACTCGCGCCTGAGTTGATCCACCAGATCGATGCTCCGCAGATGTTCCGGCAGCACTTCCCAAGTGTAGGTTTCGATTTCAAGATGTGCACAGGCATGCGGAGTCGCGGCCAGCCAGTCGAGCACGCCCACGACGTGATCAATCGTGGTGGCGAGCGGCTTCTCCACCTCAGCATAAAGCGGCACGTGGAAATGGATTCGCCACTCCGCCGCCGGTTCATTTTGCGCCAGCGCGATGGGCAGATCTTTATAACCGCAAAGATCGCCCTCCGCAGTTCGAGCGATCACTTGGTGCAGGTAAACCTGGTCGGCGAATGGCTGCAGCAGCGCGGTCGATTCACGCGCCGGCGCGATGCGGAGTGCCGAGCTCAAATGCAGTTTGCTGATCCGTATGCCAGCGGCTCGAAGAGCGCTCAGGCTCTCGTGCGGGTCCTCATATTCGACGGCAAAATGGCAGGCGTCATAGTTCACTCCAAGGTGCGAGGCCAGGCGATCGTTAGCCGCCCGCCGGCTTTGCAGTCGCTCGAAAAACCGCAGTGTCTCAGCGGTGTTCTCAAAGAGTCCAAACGGCTCCGGTTCCAGACCGAGATGCAGTTGCCGGCCGGATCGCTCCGAGAGCGCCGCGATGTGCTCAACGCATCGCCAAAGATTCGCGTTGATGGCCTCGATCTGTTCTTCGTCGGTGACGAATTCCTTGAATGATCCGGGCAAGGTACTGACGCTGCCTTCGCAATCGTTAGGCAAAAGAACCGCGAGGATGTCGAAGAGCCGATTGGTGTACTCGAGCCGTTCGCGGGTTGTCCAATCCGGAGCAAAGACCTGCTCCTTGACCGGGCCGCCGTGGAATTTGCCGAATGGAAAACCATTGATCGTAAAAACGTAGCACTCGTTGGCGTCCAGCCAGTCGCGAAAACTGCCCAGCGTGCCCGGCTCGATCAATTCGTGCGAGGCGCGGTCGCTCAGTCGCAGCCCGATCCCGAACTGCTCGTTAGGCGCGACCGAGGTCCGGACAGCGAGCGTGTACTGTTCGAGCGCGTTAAATGTCTCTTCCCAGGTCTCGCCGGGATGAACATTCGTGGAATAGGCCAGATGATGACCGGCGCGCAACCTCATGGTGAGGCACGCTAGCTCAACGTGAAGACCGGGTTTTGTCCTAAAAATCGACAGGGATTCCGGTAGATCAGGAAATCGATCGCTTCTTCGCTGTGACCGCGCTTGCGCATTTCGAGCGCGGTTTTCGGAACGGAAAGAGGATCGCTGTTGCCCCAGTCGCAGGCACAATTCAGCCAGAGGCGATCGGCGCCATAGCGTTCGACCATATCGATGGCGCGCGGCGGCGTGCATTTCGATTCCGGATACAAGGTGATGCCCGCCCAGAAGCCGGCCTCCAGGACG
The DNA here is from genome assembly GCA_038233495.1 of Chthoniobacterales bacterium. Lineage (GTDB taxonomy): Bacteria > Verrucomicrobiota > Verrucomicrobiia > Chthoniobacterales > UBA10450 > Palsa-1392. Next base: position 10,129 of record JBBSLW010000014.1, read on the forward strand.
AGTGGCGCGGTGTGTTCCTCGACGTGATCGATCAGAACGCGGCCGGGCTCGATCCGGCGGTCGTTCTTCAAGACGTCGATGATCAGGCGCGTGCCTTTGAGCTTGTCCTCGAGATGCGGCGTGTGGACGAGGATCATCTGATTGAAGCGCGCAGCGAGATCGACGTGTTTCTCCAGGACTGTGATCTCGTTGCGGCTGTTTTTGTTCAACCCGATCTCGCCGATGCCAAGCACGTTTGGCCGATTGAGGAATTCCGGGATGATCGCCAGGACTTCATCCGCCAGCTGCACGTTTTCCGATTCTTTCGGATTGATGCAAAGCCAGCAAAAATGCGGCAGGCCGAAAGTCGCCGCGCGCTTCGGTTCGTGTTCGGTCAATTGCGAGAAGTAGATGCGAAAACCTTCCGCCGAGCCGCGATCGAATCCTGCCCAAAAAGCCGGCTCACAAACTGCCTGGCAGCCGGCCGTCGCCATCGCCAGGTAGTCGTCAGTCACACGGCTCACCATGTGGGCATGCGGCTCGATGTAGCGCATCAGCTTTCGAACTGCGGCCACGCCCCGGTCGCACCCTTGGTCGTTGCTTGATCGAGCGGCTCAGTCGTCGGATCGCTCAGCGTGCGCAGCACCGCTTTCGCCTTCTCCGTCTCCGATCCATCCAAATGCCGAAGCGCCGCTCGAAAGGACCGGAGGCGGAAATCATCCTCGCCAGTGGCGCGTTCCACTCGATCCAAAAACGCCGCGAGATCGATCAGCTTCGATCGCGCATCGAGAAAATAGAGGTTAAGGAGTTGGTCGCGAGTCATCGCTCAAGTGCGTTCGGCGATCAGCGCGCCTGTTTTTAAAAGCAAGTCACATTGTTGCCGTGTAAAATCGTATGCGACCGGTTTTGCAATCCCGAGGGTGCCTTTCAGCACGCCTTCCGAAGTGAGCATTGGCACGGCCACAGAACCCTCCATCCGCGTGTCGCGCGCGCCGGGCCTTACCACGCCCGAAGTGTCCGTCTGCAGATTACAAACTTGCACCGGCTCTCGACGTTCGGCGGCGATGCCCGCCATGCCTTTTCCCAGCGGAATTACCTCGATCTTATTCAGCACCACGTCAGGTATCCCGCGGTGGGCCGCGAGACGCAGCATGCCGGATTGGTCCTCGAGGAGATGAACAGTCCCCGTCGTGCAATCGAAGCGCTCAAGCAACAAATCGAGCACCTGCGGCAAAGCCCCGAGTTGCGAGTCATCCTCGGCGAGCGCTGTTTTCACTTTGCCGAGAAAATCCGGATTTGAATCCGTCATCGCGACTTCTCTAGCATCGCGCGGCCAAGGCGGCAAACCGCAGTTCCCATAATTCTTGATTACATTATTCCGGCGCAGTTATTGTCGGACGAAATTCTATTGGGAAATTTTTTTGGCACTGAAAAGTCGATCTTCGCCGGGGGCGCTGATTTTTTTCATTTCGCGAAAATCTGCACATTCTTTCGAGCATGAATCAAAAAGCGTCGGCCGTTCTTCTCGCCCTGTTTATCTCGCCGGCCATTCTTCTCGCGCGCGAGCCGCAACCCTCGCCTCCCACGGTTCGCGCTCGGGCGCTCGGGATTCCCTTTGATGGCACCCCGGGGAAGCTCAACGCGATCACCGACGTCGCGGGAGTGGAAGTTGGATTTACCACGCTCATCAGCGGCGAAGGAAAACTAGAAGTCGGTAAAGGCCCGGTCCGGACTGGCGTGACCGCGATCATTCCCCGCGGGCACGATTCGCTGAACGACCCGGTTTACGCCGGCAGTTTCAGCCTGAATGGCAACGGCGAGATGACGGGCACCGCCTGGATGGAAGAGAGCGGTTTTCTCGAAGGGCCGGTCGTGATCACGAACACCCACAGCGTGGGCGTGGCGCGCGACGCGGTCATCAAATGGCGCCTCGAACATGGCGCGGCCGACAAGACCGGTTATTGGTGGAGCCTGCCGGTCGTGGCCGAGACCTGGGACGGCTGGCTCAATGACATCAACGGCTTCCACGTGAAACCCGAGGACGTCGCGCATGCGCTCGACACGGCAACGGGCGGGCCGGTCGCCGAGGGCAGCGTGGGCGGTGGCACCGGGATGATCTCTTACGAATTCAAAGGCGGCACTGGCACCGCTTCGCGCGTCATCGACAAGAAAAATGGTGGCTACACCGTTGGTGCGCTCGTTCAGGCGAACTGCGGTCGGCGCGCCCAACTCACGATCGCGGGCATCCCGGTCGGCAAGGAAATCCCAGGCTCGGTTTACCCGAAAGAGACCGGCTCGATCATCATCGTAGTCGCGACCGACGCGCCGCTCCTGCCAGGACAACTAAAACGTCTCGCGCGACGTGCCAGCCTCGGCCTGGCCCGCACCGGCAGTGTTTCCGGGAACGGATCGGGCGATCTGTTCCTCGCCTTTTCCACCGCCAACCCGGGCGCGGCCAATCCCGAAAAACCAACCCACACGGTGGCGACTGTGCCTAACGATCTTCTCGATCCGATTTTTGAGGCAACCGTCCAGTCGGTCGAGGAAGCGATCGTCAACGCGCTCGTCAACAACCAGGACATGACCGGTCGCGACGGTCACGAGGTGAAAGCCCTCCCGCACGAACGCATGCGCGAGCTGCTCCAGAAATATCACCGGGCGGGGGAATAGCGGCCGGAAGATCGGCGGCGTCGCGGCGCGGTTAAGCGTGGCCGCGCTTAAGGTAGCCTAACGACCGATATCCTCGTTCCAGAGCTCGGGATTGGCGGCGATGAACTGCGTCATCATCTCGACGCACTCCGGGAGATCGAGATCGATCACTTCCACCCCGTGGGCGCGCATGAACTCCGGGCCGCCGGGAAAAGTGCGGCTCTCGCCCACGATCACTTTCTTGATCCCGAATTGCACGACCGCGCCGCTGCAGAGGTAGCAGGGCATAAGGGTGGAATAGAGGACGGTGTCGCGGAAGCTTCCGATCCGCCCGGCGTTGCGCAGGCAATCGATCTCGGCATGCGTCACCGGGTCGCTTTCCTGGACGCGTTTGTTGTGGCCGACCGCGAGCAGTTCGCCGTTGCGGGCCAGAGCCGATCCAATCGGGATTCCGCCTTCGCTCAAACTTTTCCGGGCCTGCGCGATCGCAGCCTCCATCAATTCATCTTTTTTCATTTGGCGTTATCGGGGAAGTGTAGCGCCCCATCGCGGCCGCGCGAGTCCGGTTCGGGGTAGCGCGCGCGTGCCCGCGTGCTGGTCGCGGCGTCTCGCCGCGTCGCACTTCCAGCGGGAACATCTCGCGGGGAAAGATTGTTTCGGCGGGACGCCGAAACCAGCACGCGGGACGCGCGCGCTACCGAGAAGCTGGGGCAAAGCGCACACCTTCAGGCGCGCGGCCAAGGCTGCTTGCGTTGGTGCGCCCACCTCGATGATGCTGCGGCATGGGCCGCGCCTTTGAAGATTTTCCCGTCGGGAGTCGTTTCGTTTCCGCCACCCAGTCCCTCACCCAGGACGAGATCATCGAGTTCGCGCGGCGTTACGATCCGCAGCCCTTCCACCTCGAAACTTCGCCTGACGAACAACTGCTCGGCGGCCTGGCCGCGAGCGGCTGGCAGACCGCGGCGGTCTCGATGCGGCTCTTCGTGGAGATGGTGCAGGTCGACGGCGGCATCGTCGGGCGGGCGATCGATGAACTGCGCTGGCGGGCGGCGGTCCGGCCGGGTGACACGCTGCGTGTTGAGATCGAGATTCTCGAGGCGCGCCTTTCGCTCTCCAAACCGGGCTATGGTCTCATCCGTTACCGAAGTCTCACGTTTAACCAGGACGACAAAGTGGTGCAGAGTTTTGTTGCCCTCGCGATCTTGCCGGCTCAGGGAAACTCCTCTTAGTTCGGGCGAGCAGGAGCACGTGGGAGTGGGCAGTGAGGGGATCGAACCCCCGACCAACACGGTGTAAACGTGCCGCTCTACCGCTGAGCTAACTGCCCGGTTTCGCGCCCCGATCTTTAGTCCAGCCCCCCGCCGCTGTCGAGCGGATGCGCTCGCCGCTTTACCTTCCCGGACTCGCAGGCTAAAAGCTCTTGGTCGCGGACGAAAGATGCCGCCGTTTTTGCCTTAACGGCCCGGTCTGGCGCGCCGAGGTGGTGAAGAAGCAGGAGAAGAAGTAACCACGACCCGGCGGCGAGGGTGTCGCGCGGCGGGATGGTAGCTTGTTCGCCAGCGGCAAGCGCCGGCTTCAGGTTTGCCCGATCCAGGTGCGGGGCGCGACCTCTTCCCAGCGGGCGCGGATTTCCGCAAAGTCCTCCCCGCCTAACGACCCGGTCTCGAGCAAAGCGGCGTTCTCCGGCCAGCGCTCCGGGTTTTTCGTCCCCACGATCGCGGTGCAAACGCCCGGGACCGCGAGAGTGAAACGGAGCGCGGCCCCAACCGATTTCTCGAGCCGCGCGCTATCGAGGAACGGGTATTTCAGCTTCCGGAGCCGCTCCCAATATTCGTGGTGATAAGAGCTGGCCGGCTTGTGCCCGGTCTTCCAGGCGACGTTCGCGACCGGGCGCTTCGCGATCACGCCCATTTTCTTTTCCCGCGCCAGCGGGAGGGTGAGCTCGAGCGCTTCCTGGTCGGCGATGTTGATCGAGGTCTGCAGCGAATCGAAGGCGCCGCACTTGACCGCATAACGCGCGGCGTGGCCGTCGCCGCTGTAGCCGAGGTAGCGGACGTAGCCTTTCTCCCGCGCCGCCTGGAGCGCTTCGATCGCTTCCCCCTTTTTCAAGATCGCCTCCGGGCAACTGTGCAAATGCACGAGGTCGAGCCGGTCAGTGCGCAGGCGCTGCAGGCTGCGCTCGATGCTTTCGAGAATGGAATCGCGCGACCAGTTCGCCCCGCTCTCCATCCCGTGGGGATGCCCGACCTTGGTGAAAAGATAAAAATCCGCCCGGCGCTGGGCGGCGGTTTTACCGATCAGTTCTTCGCTGTTGCCGTAGCACTCGGCGGTATCGATCACGTTGAGGCCGGCATTCAGAGCCGCGCCTAACAATCGGCCGACGGTCGTTTCCTCCGCGCCTTCGAGGCCGATCTCCGCCCCGCCGAAGCCGAGGATGGAAACCTGCATGTCGGTCTGGCCAAAGGCGCGCTTTTCCATGAGCGAAGACTAGGTAAAAGCGGCCATGTTGTCACCTGTAGCCGCTTCGCTGTGCGAAGCGCGGAAAGTGTGGGGATCGATCGACGCGTTCACCCGCGTCGTCCACAGGGTGACGGCTACATCGGTTACGGCCGGGCGGTTAGATCCGCGTCTGGCCGCGGCCGCGCTCGATCCGGCCGATGACTTTGGCGCGGAGCTGCTTTCCGATCGTCGCAACGTCGTTAGGCGCGACGATCGCCACCATCCCGATGCCCATGTTGAAGACCTGGTACATCTCGGCGCGCGGGACCCGGCCGCGTTCCTCCAGAAGCTGAAAAATCGGCGGCACCTTCCAGCTCGCGGAATCGATGACCGCATCGCAATCCGTCGGCAGCACGCGCGGGAGATTGTCGACCAGCCCGCCGCCCGTGATGTGGGCCAGGCCTTTCAGTTTCCCCCGCGGCACTTTGGCGAGGAGCGGCTGGTAATTCTTGTGCGTGCGAAGAAGCTCCTCGCCTAACGACAGGCGCAGACCCGGGATCCGGGCGGCGGGTTTCAGGCGGAGTTGCTCGAAGAGGATCTTGCGCGCGAGCGAATAGCCGTTGGTGTGCAAGCCGTTCGAGGGCAGGCCGAGAATGACGTCGCCCGGCTTGATCCGCGTGCCGTCGATCATGCGCGCGCGATCGACTACCCCGACGATGCAACCCGCGAGGTCGTATTCGCCACGCCGATACATCCCGGGCATCTGCGCGGTCTCGCCCCCGATCAGGGCGCACCCGCCTTCGCGACAGGCTTTCGTGAAACCGCGCAGAATCTGGTCAAACACCTTCGGCTCCAGTTTTTCCGCACCGATGTAGTCGAGAAAAAAGAGCGGCCGCGCGCCGAGGACGGCGATGTCGTTGATGCAGTGATTAACCAGATCGGCGCCGACCGTGTCGTGGCGGTCGAGCGCGAAAGCGATCTTCAACTTCGTCCCCACCCCATCGACGCTCGCGACCAGGACCGGCTCGCGCACCCCGGAAAAATTTGGCGCGAAAAGCCCGCCGAAGCCGCCGATTTTGCCCAGCACTTCCGGACCGTGCGTGCTCCGCACCCGGCCCTGGATTTTGCGTTTCACAAGGTTGCCGAGATCGACGTCGACCCCGGCGCGGGCATAGGCTTTTTTGGACTTGGTCATGCGGAAAAGCGCGATGGATTTCTCGCCGAAATCACTTCAGACCGGCGAACAAAGTCGGCTGCTTTTCCTCGACCAGCGCCTTGGCCCGGCCTTCGCGCTTTTCCATGATAAACTTGTCGAGCTCGGGATCGACCGGCAGCGGATAATTGCCGGTGAAACAGGCCAGACAAAAACTGTTCGCCGGTTTTCCCGTCGCCTTGATCATCCCCTCGAGATCGAGGTAGCCGAGGCTGTCGACCCCGAGATAGTCGCAGATCTCGGGCATCGTTTTCTGGTTCGCGATCAACTTTTCCGGATCGGGAAAATCGATCCCGTAATGGCAGGCAAACCGGTGCGGCGGGCAGCTCACCCGCATGTGCACTTCCTTCGCACCGGCCTCGCGCAGGTTGACGACCCGGGCGCGCGCGGTAGTTCCCCTAACGATCGAGTCGTCGATCACCACGACGCGTTTTCCTTCCACCGCTTCCTTGATCAGGTTGAGTTTGACCCGCACATCGAAATCGCGAATGAGCTGGCTCGGCTGAAGAAAAGTGCGCCCGATGTAGTGGTTGCGGACGAAGGCGTGTTCGTAGGGAATGTTCAGCTCGTGCGCGAACCCGAGCGCGGCGTAGTTCCCCGAGTCGGGCACCGGCACGACGATATCGGCTTCAACCGGAAATTTTCGCGCCAGCTCGCGGCCCATCTCCGTCCGCACCTTGGCCACATTGATCCCCCCGATGATGCTGTCGGGCCGCGCGAAATAGACGTATTCGAACATGCAAAACGCCGCCTGCTCTTCCCGGAAGGGCCATTCCGAGCGGAGCCCGTCCTCGCTGATGATGAGGACTTCGCCGGGCTCGATCTCGCGGATGAACTCGGCGTGGATGAGATCGAAAGCGCAGGTCTCGGAAGCGAGGATATAGGCGCCATCAAGTTTGCCTAACGACAGCGGCCGGAAACCAAAGGGATCGCGCACCGCGATGATTTCGCGCTCGCTCATGATCACGACCGAGAAGGCGCCTTCGATCCGGCGCAGGGCGGTCAGGATATTGCCGCCGTTGTTCGAAGGCTGGGCGAGCAGATGGAGGATGATCTCGCTGTCCGCCGTGGTCTGGAAGATGGAACCTTTCCGCTCCAGCTCATCGCGCAGAACGTCGGCATTGATCAGGTTGCCGTTGTGCGCGATCGCGATCTGGCCGCGAAAACAATCGACCACAAAGGGTTGCGCATTTTTGATCGTGCTCGAGCCAGTCGTGGAATAACGAGCGTGCCCGACCGCGCGCGTCCCCTTGAGCCGCTCCAATTCCGCCGGCCCGAAAACCTGCGAGACCAGCCCCATGTCGCGGTGCAATTGGAAGGTCGAGCCGGCCCCGTTCGTCGTCACGATCCCGGCGCTCTCCTGCCCGCGATGTTGCAGGGCAAAAAGCCCGTAATAGGTCAGAACCGCCGCGTTCGGATGCCCGTAAACGGCGAAGATTCCGCACTCATGAGTTGGATAATCGGGGTCGCTCACGCGCAAATTTCGCGCACCTTCGGCAAAAGCAAAGCAGCCATTGTTTGAAATCGCTCACATGCTCTGTGGCTCCTCGTTCTCAGAAGAGTTTGTTGGCCACGGATGGACACGGATTTTCACGGACATTCGATTGGAAAATCACATCTGTGTTCATCTGTGTAAATCTGTGGCTTCCCATTCCCACAAGCGTCTTTTTGGCCAAAGATGAACACAGATTTTCACAGATATCCGATTTGAGAAACCAACCCGAGTTTCACCCATGTAAATCCCTGGCTTCGTCATTCTCAGAAGAGTCTTTTGCCACGGATGGACACGGATTTTCACGGATTATCGAAGCAGAAAAAACATCTGTGTTTAACTGCGTAAATCTGTGGCTTCCCCGCTCCACGGATTCCGTTTGTCCGCGCGGAAGCGACTCCCGCCGCCTAGGCTGCGGCGCGGACGCTCCCGCCCGGCAGGCCGGGCAGATGCCGTGGGTTGAGTGCACATCGTGCGCGCGCTTGAGATATTGCTCGAAATCGATCCAGTCGCCCTCCACTTCCACCTTCCGGCACCAGGCGCAGACCTGGATGAACCCTCGAGAAAACGCAGGCGCCGAAAAACCCAGAGCGTGGCCGCCACCACCGCGGTCGCGACCAGGAGGACGGTGACCGCTTCGAACCAAAACTCCTGCGGACGCGCCGGCGTCTGGAGCGCGCCGAAAAAGCGGAACGGCACGTCGACATATTCATCCAGCCAGAGGACGAGGAGGACGGCGCCGAAACCGAAAAGTTCCAGCCCCAGGATCACCTTTTCGTAAGTGTGCTGTTGCTCGGCCTTCATGCAGTGGTCATCTCGCCGGCGACCGCACGTGCGATGGCGTTGCGCCAATCGTCATGAATCTCGCCCACAGGCCAGCGCAATGTTTCGCCGGCCGCGCGGATCGCGAGCTCGCTGCCGCCGATCTCACCGAGGCGTTGCGCAGGCAGGCCGCGGCTTTGGCAGAGCTCGAGGACGGCATCGACATTTTCCGGCACGGTAGAAATGACAATCCGGGACTGCGTTTCGTTGAAGAGGATTTGCGCGAGCGGCTGCGCGCCGGCCGCCGAAAGATCGATCGTCGCGCCTAACGAACCGGCGGGATTGAAACACGCTTCCGCCAGCGCCACCGCGAGCCCGCCTTCGCTGCAATCGTGCGCGCTCCGCACCTGTCCGGCGCGGATCAATTCGCGCAGCGTATTCTGCAGCGCGAGCTCGCGCTCGTAATTGAGCCGAGGGGGCCGTCCCGCCTTCAGCCCATGGATGATCTTCAGGTAATGGGTCGCACCCAGCTCTTGGCCAAAGTCGCCTAACAAGATCACAACATCCCCGGCCGCCTTGAAAAATTGTGTCGTGATCCATTCCTCGCGCTCGATCAAGCCGACCATCGCGACCGTCGGCGTCGGGTCGACCACTCCGGCCGGGCTCTCGTTGTATAGCGAAACATTCCCGCCAATCACCGGCGTCCCGAAGGCGCGGCAGGCCTCCGACAGGCCTTCGACCGCCTCGCGCAGCTGCCAGAAATTCTCCGGCTTGTAGGGATTGCCGAAATTGAGGTTGTCGGTCACGGCCAGCGGCACGGCGCCGGAACAGGCGAGGTTGCGCGCCGCTTCCGCGACCGCGATTTTGCCGCCTTCGCGCGGGTCGAGCCGGCAATAGAGCGAATTGCAGTCGGTCGTGGCGGCGAGAAATTTATCCGCCTCCCGGACATGAAAGACCGCCGCGTCCGAGCCCGGCCTCACGACCGTGCCGGTGCGGACCATGTGATCATATTGCCGGTAAACCCAGTTCTTGGAAGCGATCGAAGGGTCCCGGAGCAGTTGCCTCAAGGCATTTCGCACAAAGGCCACAGAGGTCTCAAAGGACGAGGAAATCTTGTCCAGCAATTCCTTGGTGTCCTTGGCGTCCTCCGTGTGAGGCGCATTTGCCTCCCGCGAATAAAGCGGCGCCTCGTCGGCCAGCGGCTTGGCCGGGATTTCCGCGGCGGTCGCCCCGCCGTCGAGCACCCGCATCATGCCGTCGTCCGTGACCCGGCCGATCTCGGCACACGGCACGTCCCACTTCTCAAAAATTCGCCTAACGACATCTTCCTTGCCCTTGTGCGCGATGATCAGCATCCGTTCCTGCGACTCGCTCAGGAGCGTTTCGTAGGGTGTCATCCCGGTCTCGCGCTTCGGCACTTTCGCAAGGTCGATCTCCACCCCGGTGCCGCCGCGGCTGGCGGTTTCGCAGGTCGAACAGGTCAGCCCCGCCGCGCCCATGTCCTGGATGCCGGCGACCGCGTCGGTTGCGAGGAGTTCAAGACAGGCTTCGAGGAGGAGTTTTTCCTTGAAGGGATCGCCCACCTGCACCGCCGGCCGGTCTTCCTTCGATTCCTCGGTCAGCTCGCGCGAGGCAAAAGCCGCGCCGGCCAGACCGTCGCGCCCCGTTTCCGCGCCGACATAAAAAACCGGGTTACCGACCCCGCTGGCCGCGCCGCGCGCGAGCTGCTCATGCTTCAGTACGCCGAGGCAGAAAACGTTGACCAGCGGGTTGCCCTCAAAGCTTTCGTCGAAATAAATCTCCCCGCCGATCGTCGGGACGCCGATGCAATTCCCGTAGTGCGCGATGCCCGCGACCACGCCGGTGAAAAGGCGGCGATTGGTCGCAAGCTGTTTCGGATTTCGAGATTCGGATTTCGAATTTGTTTCCGTAATCGGCCCGAAGCGGAGCGAGTTGAGCAAAAACTCCGGGCGCGCTCCCATCGTGAAAATATCGCGAATAATTCCCCCCACGCCGGTGGCCGCTCCTTGAAACGGCTCGATCGCGCTCGGGTGATTGTGCGACTCGATCTTGAAACAGATCGCCCAGCCGTCGCCGATATCGACCACGCCGGCATTTTCCTCCCCAGCTTTGACGAGAATGTTCGCGCCCGTGGTCGGAAATTTCTTCAGCTCTTTGCGCGAGTTCTTGTAGGAACAATGCTCGCTCCACATCACCGAGAAAATCCCGAGCTCGGTGAAGTTCGGCGCGCGCCCGAGGATCGTCTCGATCCGCTCGTATTCTTCCGGCGTGAGGCCGTGTTTGGCGATGACTTCGGGCGTGATAAACGGTTCCGCGACTGGCATGGAGAACGCACGGTAAAGGCGCGCGCGCGGAGCGCAATTCGTCCCGGTGAATTTCAATTACGGCAAAGGGCTCACAGCTTATTCGGCACCGCTAAAAATCACGGTAGACGCCGGCCGAAAACCGCATTCCAGGTCACTTTTCGCCACAGATTGACACGGATTAAACACAGATTCGGAGTTGTCTTTGATCCGTGGAGATCCGTGTTCATCCGTGGCCTTCCTAGCCCAGCCTGGAGATCGGCGCTTTTCTCGCCCACCGCGACTGGAGACCCTAGGTTTGCGTTTCTCGCCGCCATCGCAGAGCATTCCTGATGGCCTTTGAGTTGAAGGAAATCATCGCCGCCCGCCTGGGCGAAAACTACCAACTGCACGAGCGGCATCTCAACCGCACCCTCGTCGCCGCCCAGCGCGTGATCGGTTTCGACAAAGTCTATGCGCGGGCCGAGGGCGCTTACCTCTACGACATGGATAACGCCGCCTACCTCGATTTCCTGAGCGGCTACAGCGTTTTCAATATCGGGCGCAACCATCCCGCGGTGCAGAAAGCGATCCGCGACGTCCTCGAGCTCGACCTGCCCAACATGGTGCAGATGGATTGCTCGCTCCTCAGCGGCCTCCTCGCCGAGGCTCTCACGAAGCGCACCCCGAAGCACCTCGACGCGGTTTTCTTCTGCAACTCCGGGACCGAAGCGATGGAAGGAGCGCTCAAGTTTGCCCGTGCCGCCACCCAGCGGCCGCGCGTCTTTTCGTTAGGCGGCGCCTTTCATGGCCTGAGCATGGGCGCACTTTCCCTCATGGGCTGTGAAAGTTTTACCGAAGGCTTCGGCCCCCTCATGCAGGGCTTCGACGGGCGCATCCCGCTCGACGACACCGCCACGCTCGAACGCGAGCTCGCGAAACGCGATGTCGCCGCTTTCGTCATCGAGCCGGTCCAAGGCAAGGGAGTCAATTATCCGCGCGGCGACTTCTTCCAGCGCGCCCAGGAACTTTGCCGCAAACACGGCACCCTCCTCATCTGCGACGAGATCCAGACCGGTCTCGGCCGCACTGGCAAGATGTTCGGCTTCGAACACTGGAACCTCGAGCCGGACATCATCACCCTCGCGAAGACCTTGAGCGGCGGCTACGTCCCCTGCGGCGCGATCGTCGCCCGGCGCGAGATTTACCAGAAAACCTTCAGCCGAATGGATCGCTGCGTCGTCCACTCCACCACCTTCGGCCGCAACAACCTCGCGATGGCCTGCGGCCTGGCCGCGCTCGAGGTGCTGGACGACGAAAAACTGATCGAGAACTCGGCCAAAATGGGCCAGCTCCTCGTCGAGCGGATCGATGCCCTGCGCGCCAAACATTCCTTCATCAAGGAAGTTCGCGGCAAAGGGCTCATGATCGCGATCGAGTTCCACGAGCCTAACGAGTTTAAGCTCAAGATGGCCTGGAAACTTCTGCACAAGGTCGACAAGGTCCTTTTCGCGCAAATGGTCGTGACCCAGCTGCTGGCCCAGCATCGCATCCTTACCCAGGTCGCCGGCCACGCCATGGACGTGGTCAAGATCCTGCCCCCGCTCATCATCGGCGAGAAAGAAGTCGACCTCTTTGTTAACGCGCTCGACGCCACCCTCACCGAATGCCGGAAATTCCCCGGCCCGATGTGGGAGATCGGGAACAACTTCGTCCGCCACGCCCTGCGTTCGAAGCGTTCCTCGGAAAGCCCCGTTTCCGCCTAGTTTCGTTGTAGCGGGGTCGCTGACCCCGGAAGCGCGTCTCATGAAACTACCAAGCTTCACGACCCTCAGCGCTCTGCTCCTGGCTTCCGAGATCGCGTTAGCTCTGGCCAAGCGCTCGAAAGTCGCTAGTGGCGGGAAAGACCGTTCCACTCTTCTGCTCCTCTGGCTCGTCATCTGTGGCAGCGTCTTCGCCGGCATCTTCCTGCGCGGAAATCTTTCGCAAGGTGCACTTCCCCACCCACGCTTCTTCTACATCATCGGCCTCCTCCTCTTCGTCCTTGGACTGATAATCCGCTGGGTCGCCATCATCCATCTCGGTCGCTTCTTCACTGTCAACGTCGCCATCGCCCACGACCACGAGCTGATCACGACCGGCCCTTACCGCTACGTCCGCCATCCCTCCTATACCGGCACCCTGCTGATGTTTTTCGGCTTCGGATTGTCCATGCTCAACCTCTACTCGCTGGCCGCCCTCTTTCTCCCGATCGCCACCGCCTTCCTTTGGCGAATGCACGTCGAAGAAACAGCGCTGGCCGAGGCCTTCGGCCACCGCTATCGCGACTACGCCGCGCGTACGCGTCGAGTCATTCCGTTCCTGTATTAGCCCCGCGATTCTCCGTATCACAACTCCAGTTACAGCGCCTAGCGAAGACGGCGATATCAGCTTGATTCTGAAGCACCGAGATTCGCCCACTGAGTTTGTGTCGATAGTAAGCGGCCAGGTGCCAGGACATGGGAGTCATTTCGAGCTTTCGTAAGTAATTCGACGTTTGCGACCAGAAGAGCATCAATTTTCGTCGCAAAGGCCGATAAACATGAGGCTTGCGGTCTTAGCGATGGAAATTGATGCGATTGTATCAACTTCGAGTTACGCACGGAGAACCTGACTCCTCTGTCCTGACACCTGGCCAGTAAGCTCTGACCCCGGGGCCGCCCTCCAAGACGGCCGCCCTGGGTCTCTTTGGGTCTTTCATACAATGCGCGGTGAGGTAAAGGCCGAGCGTTAGCGCTGCCAGCCGTGGGAGGGGCCTCTGGAGGGACCCAAAGGCGATCCGGCACGGCTTTGCCTCACCGCCGTTGTATGATTCTCGTGCATGCAGCCGCCGTGACAGCCGGCGCAGAGGAGGCTTAGGGTCTTTCTCGCCCAGGGCGGCTGTCTTGGTGGCCGTTCCTTAACTAATGCAGCAAAGCTGCTCTAACTACTTCTTCGAGGCGTGATCCCGCGCATGCGGGATGACGCCGATTCACGCGCTGTCAATTTTTGCACACTGACCCCCACTTGCTTCCCCCACTCAATTCTTGCCAATTCTTGGCTTCCACTGACCCCAAATCTTCCTGCTATCTCGGTGCGTTATCGTTAAAGTGAACCGACCGTACAACTGTCTTCAAGAGGGCCAAATACGTCGCCAGCTTCTGAGTGTCACTGGTCCTCAAGCAAACCTCGACGCCGACGTGTTTGTAATGAAGCAACACAAGATAACTCGTATAGGCCTTTGCATATCGAGGCTGCGAGTGGAGACCCCAAATCGTAAGGCTGCGCTTCATTCCTGCATCAAAGCATTCTATTCTTTGAATGTGGTCAATTGAGGAGAACTCCTCCATGTTAGATGCTGTCTGGGACATTTTTGGATCCACGAGATCACTTGTACCAGGATCAGACTCGCCGGCAACCCGTGCTTCGATCGATAAGTAAAGAGCTGAATGTTTTTCGTCAGCGTTCCTTTTGGGTACGAAAATCCGTTTAAAGCCACTACTCAGGTTAGTCTTATTATTGATTACCCAGCCATTGGGCGAATCAAAGACTACTCTAATATTTGGATCGATCGGAGGCCCCAAACCACCGGCGGGTGTCAATTCATACTCCTTGGCCGATCCATGCGCGCACGTCAAGAGCAAGATGGCCGCCACTTTGCTTAGCCACCGGTAGACAGTCAGCCCGCGGCCGAAAAATGTCTCGCCCAAAGTTGCGCAAATTGAGCCTTTGGGCGCTAAGATAGCGCAGCCGTTAAAATTCGTCGAAGTCGAGTCCCTCATCGGAGGTTGCACATATCAGCCTTTCTTTTTCTTCTTCGCCGGCTTGCGAATCGGAACATACTGGGAGAGGGCGCTACCTGCCTGGTATCGCGGATTACCCCAGTGGCCGAGTCCATTGCTATTATACCACGTATTTGGTGTTGCTACTGCTCGCCCTACGTAAACGAGCTGCCCAGTGTTAGGGTCTTTGGCAACAACAACGGAAGTGCTGACAGGCCCGAGCGGGCCGTCACCGGCAGCGACGTCAACTTCGTTATATTGCCACTGATCGTTGGGGGCCACGACGGTCTCGTGGATAGGAACACCCTCGGCTGCCGAATATAGATGGGCGTAGCCATTGTCGTCATAGTAGCCGACCCATAGGGTATGATTGCTGCCGTTCGGGTCATTCGGGTAGCGTCCATTTTCATCCCATCCTCTAGCGACAATAGTACCAGTTTCTAAACGACTATCGAGACTGGAGCCCTGAAACCAGAGATCGGCGTTGGGGACGTCACGAAACCTCCCGTCGGACCCATATCCGCCCCCCAACACCTGAGCTGTTCCAGCGCATTGAAGAAACCTATTTCTTTTGTGATCAAAGGCACGAAAGCCGTTGAGGGATTCGAGGTAATCTGGCCCACCGGGAACGTCATAGCTAAAGTAGCCGTCGTGCGGCACCGGGTCGGTGCCCATTGGGTCGCTGGCATTGACTGGATTATTGCCGACATAGCGATAGAGGTTAGCAGCGTCGCCGGCAAAACCGATCGGGTCGGGCTGGAGGAAGCGGCCCAGGTCGGGTTTGAGGAAGCGGTTGCGGTTGTCGTAGAGACCAA
The DNA here is from genome assembly GCA_038233495.1 of Chthoniobacterales bacterium. Classification (GTDB taxonomy): domain Bacteria; phylum Verrucomicrobiota; class Verrucomicrobiia; order Chthoniobacterales; family UBA10450; genus Palsa-1392. The sequence goes on from JBBSLW010000014.1 coordinate 25,581, forward strand.
GTTGCGGATACCACTTCTGGCCGGTGAAGAGGTGGCTGATCCCATTGGCGCTCCCGCCCGGCAGCACCATCCCGCTGGCGTTATAAAAGGCGGGCGTCCCG
>JBBSLW010000015.1:0-25553 GCA_038233495.1 Chthoniobacterales bacterium
CTTTCAGCCCGGTGAAGAGGCGCGCCTTCGACTCGAAGTAATTCGCCATCGTCTGGTGAAAATCGAGATGGTCCTGGGTGAGGTTGGTGAAGACAGCAACGTCCCACTCGAGCCCGCGGGTGCGGTCCTGGGCGAGGGCGTGCGAGGAGACTTCCATCATCGCCGCCTTGCAACCGGCGCCGGCCATTGGCGCACGCAGTTCCTGGAGATCGAGCGACTCCGGCGTGGTCCGCGTCGCGGGCAGGACCCGCTCGCCGATCTCGTAACGGACCGTCCCGATGAGACCGCTCGGGAGCCCGGCCGACTCGCAGATGTGCTTGAGCAGGAAAGTGGTCGTCGTCTTGCCGTTCGTCCCGGTGACGCCGGCCATCTTCAACCGGAGCGCCGGTTTTTTAAAAAAGGTGAAGGCGAGGTCGGCGAGCGCAACGCGGCTATCCGCGACCACGATCGAGGTGGCGCGGGAATGCGACTCCGGGCGTTCCACCACGATCGCCGACGCGCCTCTCTCGATCGCCTGCTCGGTGAATTTGTGGCCGTCAAAATGAGTACCACGAACCGCGACGTAGAGACCGTTTTTCTGCACCCGGCGCGAATCGTAAAAGATGCCGTCGACCTCGCGATCGAGTGGACCGAGGACTTCGCGCACCGGGATGCTTTCGGCGAGGATTTTGAGCTGCATGAGGCGTGAACACGCGAGACGCGGGAACCTAACGGTGGGCATTAGTTAAGGCGACTCGTCCGGCCGGTGCTTGCGTTTCAATTTCCTCATGCGGCTCAAGATCGAGATAGCGCGCCGCCTGCTCGGCTACGCGCGAAAAAATCGGTCCGGCGACGGTACCGCCGTAGTTCAAATTCGGGTCCTTGGTGTGGGCGTTGTCGAGCACGACGAGGCAGACAAAGGCCGGATTCTCGGAGGGAAGAAAGCCACTGAAGGAAACGACGTATTTGTTTTTCTCGTAGCCGCCGCCGGGGGCGGCTTTTTGCGCGGTGCCGGTCTTGCCCGAGATGGTGAAACCGGGGACGGCGGCTTCCGCGGCGGTCCCGCGCTTGCTCACCACGCCGCGCAGGGCGAGCGCGATCTGCGACGCGGTCTGCTGCGAGATCACTTGCCTAACGACGGTCGGCTTGAGCGCGCTGATTACTTTTCCCTGGTCGTCGACGATCGATTGCACGATCCGCGGCTGGATCAGTTTCCCCCCGTTCGCCACCGTATTCATCGCGACCAGCATTTGCAGCGGGGTGACCCCGACCTCCTGCCCCATCGGGATGCGGGTGATGGAAATTTTGCTCCAGCTCCGGGGCGGATGAACCATCCCGCGGATCTCGCCTGGCAACTCGATCCCGGTGCGATCGCCGAACCCGAAGCGGCGAATGTATTCGTAGAACTTCTGTTCCCCGAGCATGACCGCCAGCTTGGCCGCACCGATGTTGCTCGAATGGACGAGCACGTCCTGCACGCTGAGGTCGCCGTAGCCTTTGTGGCCGTGATCGTGGAGCGGGCGGCCGCCCACGTTCCAGACGCCGTTCTCGCAGAAAATCATCGAGTCGAGGTTGACCTTCCGTTCGTTGAGCGCGGCGGCCGCGGTCACGATCTTGAAGGTCGAGCCCGGCTCCATCATGTCGATGATGGCGCGGTTTTTCTTCTCCTCGGGCTTGGCCTCGCCGCGCTCGTTCAGGTCATAGTTAGGCCGGTTCGCCATCGCGAGGATTTCGCCGGTCTGCGGCCGCATCAGGATGATGGTCGCTTTCTCCGGGGTGTATTCGCGCATCGCGGCGTCGAGCTCGTTTTCGACGATCGTCTGGAGGTGGAGGTCGATCGTGAGATGGACTTGGAAACCATTGCGCGGCTCATGTTCCAAGCCGCGGTAAAGGACGATTTCGCGACCCTGCGCGTCGCGCTCGACGTAGCGATAGCCGTCCTCGCCGCGCAGATATTGATCCATCGAAGCCTCGACGCCCTGAATGCCGCGCTGATGGAAGTCGGTAAACCCAACGACGTGGCAGAGCATCGAGCCGTTCGGATAAACGCGAATCGTGCCGCGTTCGCAGCGAATCCCGCGCAGCTTCGCGACCTTGAGCGCGTTCTCGAGGGCGCGGGCATCGGCTTCGGGGACCTCCCGTTTCAGAACGATGTAAGGCCGGTGGCTGCTGATCTTTTCCTCGATCTCGTTAGGCGGCAGTTGCAGATGCTCGGCCACGATGGGGACGAGCGCCTCGGGATTGGTGATGAGGGTGGCGTCGGCCACGATCGTCGCGACCGGGACGTTCTGGGCCAGGACCTCGCGCTCACTGTCGTAGATCGCGCCGCGCTCGGCCCGGATGACGTCGCGCCCGACATTTTTCTCCGCGGCCAGCTCGCTGTAATAGCCGTGCATCGCCATCTGGAGATGGATCAGGCGATAGGAGAAAACGCTGAAGAGGATCGCGAAAAAGACGCAGACCAGGGCGCAGCGGGTGCGACCGTTCCATTTCATTGGCCGCCTCCCTGGTTCACGACCGGCTGCAGCTCATCGCCGCCTGCCGACTGGCTGGAAGAATTCAGCCGCACGATGTGTTGGTCCGTGATCGGCACCATCTGGAGGGCGCCTTCTTTCAGACGGCGCTGGAGCGCGGCGCGCGAAGTGAGCGCGCCCATCTGCACCTTCGCGTCCTCGTTCTGCATCCGGGTCGCGACCAGTTCCTGCTCGAGCTGGCGGCGTTGCAGGCCCTGGTGGTGGAGCTGGACGGTGAGGTAAACGTAACTCAGCCCGGTCGTGGCGAGGAAGGTCGCGATCACAATCCAGCGGACTAACGACGGAGCGTCGATCGGGTTGAAATTTTTCCGCCGGCGCCGGTTCATGCGATCCTTTCAGCGACGCGCAGCTTGGCGCTGCGCGAGCGCGGGTTCGCCCGTTGCTCGGTCGCACCCGGCTCGATCGGTTTCGAGGTGATGAGCCGGAGCGAATAATCCGGATTCGGCCGGGGCTCGGGCCACTCCGGGCGGTCGAGAAATTCCCGGCTTCGATCGCGGAAGAAATTTTTCACGATCCGATCCTCGAGTGAATGGAAAGTGATGACCGCGATCCGGCTGCCCGGTTCCAGGCGGGTCGTTAGGGCAAGGAGCCCGGCCGCAAGCGCGCCGAGCTCGTCGTTCACCTCCATGCGCAGCGCCTGAAAGACCTGGGTCGCGGGATGGCGCCGGCCGTGGCGCCCGACAATTTTTTCCACCGCATTGGCCAGGGCGAGCGTCTCGCGAAAAGGCGTTTCCTTGCGCAACTTGACGATCTGGCTCGCGATCCGGCGCGCGGCTGGTTCTTCGCCGAGCTCGCGGAAAATCTTCTTCAGCTCCTCTTCGGTATAGCCGTTGACGACTTCGGCTGCGGTCAATTCCTGGCGCGGATCCATCCGCATATCGAGCGGTCCGTTGCGCATCAGGCTGAAGCCACGATCCGCGTTCTCGAGTTGGCGCGAAGAAACCCCGAGATCCAGAATCGCGCCGCCGATCTGGGCGATCCCGAGTTCATCGAGAACCCGGCCGGCGTCGCGGAAGTTAGCCCGGTGCAAAGTGACGCGGCTGCCAAAATTCGTCAGGCGAGCGCTCGCAAACTCGAGCGCGTCGGGATCCTGATCGAGCGCGAGGACATCGGCCCCGGTGTGCAGAAGAGCTTCGGTGTGCCCGCCTCCGCCGCAGGTCCCGTCGAGGATGAGGGAACCCGGACGCGGCGCGAGGAGCTCGATCGCTTCGTTGGCGAGGACCGGACGGTGATAAACAAAATCCTCCATATCCTGAGCCTCCTCCTTGAGCAGGAGCGGACCGGTCGCGAACCGGATGGGCCGCTCATATAACAACGCGTTCATTGGGTTAAAGTCCGACCATGTTGGCCACCGCCTGGAAGGTGGGATGTTCATCGACATGGGCGCGTTTCCGCCGGGCCACGTTCCAAATCTCAAAACGGCCCAGGCCGCCCACGAGCATGACCTCGCTTTTGAGATCGAACTGTTTGCAGAGCTCGTCCGAAATCAGGAGACGTCCCTGTTTGTCGGAGATGCCGTGCTGGGCAAGGGCGTGGAGCTGGCGCAGATAGATGCGTTTGTCGCGCGGCGAAATGCCCGGGGCGTTCTCGGCTGCGGCGCTGACGCGGGCGAACTCGGCCGGCGGCATAACGAGAAGGTATTGGCCGTTGGGTTCCGGAACGATGAGAAACTCCTCGGTCGCGCCGCTGCGACGCCAGCGCGACGGGATCGTGACACGGTGTTTATCGTCGAGCTGATGACGAAATTCTCCGGCGTAAAAGTTTGAAGATGAAGGTGCCGAATCCATGCCGCAGGAGAATTAAACCAGTTTAATCCACTTCCTCCCACTTTAAACCACTCGACTTTTCCCCGGTCAATAAAATAAATGCCGGTTTGCACGCTTTTCTTCTGCCTCGTAAAATCCGGGCCTTGCGCACCTTTCGGCGCTTTCGCTTTTGTCTGGTCGCTCTTGGCTGCGGCCTTGGGGTCGTAATGGCCTCTGCCCAATCGGGAGACGACGCCGTGCGCGTGACCGTGACGATGAACCCCGACGGCTTGAAAACGGATTATCAAACCGGCGGTGCGAGCCGGCAGACGATCGCGACGACGACCGGCGCGGACGGCAAGGCGCGCGACAAGATTGTTTACCGGCTGGATGAGAAAGGCCGCTACGAAAGCGGGCAGGTTTCCGCGCCTAACGGCGTCCTGCGTTTGAAAACGCTCTATCGTTATGATTCCGCCGGGTTCCTCACGGAAGAGACGCAACTGGCCAGGGATGGCTCGGCGCGGGGCAAGATCGTTTACAGCTACGACGCGGGCGGCCATCAATCGGGCTACGCGATCTATGATGGCGACGGGAAATTGCTCGGGCGCACGACGGCGAAAAAGCCGGCGACCGCGGGGGAGCGAGCCGCGGGCCCGCGGACTTCGCGCTAACAAACAAGATGCGCGCGCTGCTTTCTGCTTTTGCTCCCGGGCGAGGGAGGTCGCTCCGGCGAGTTGCGTGCTCACGGTATTCCACGCGCCGAAGCGGAAGTCGTTCGCCGTCCGAGAGTGCGTCGACTTTTTATTCGTTAGGGCGGTTCCCTTCGCCACTTGCCAGCGATGGCAAAGGGAGTTATCAGGTCTTCGCATGATCGATTACATCCAGAAGGGTGGTCTTCTCATGTGGCCCATCCTGGTCTGCAGCATCATCTCGATCGCTGTCTTCGCGGAGCGACTTTTCTATTTCCATCGCGCGACGATCCACGTGGGCGAATTCCTCCAGGGTCTCTCCAACCTGGTGCAGCGGCGCAACTTTGCCGAGGCCCTGCACGAATGCGCCGGCACCCCCGGCCCGGTCGCGCGGGTCATCCACGCCGCCATCATCCGGCACGATGCGCCGCGGGCGGAACTGCGCGAGATCGTGCAGGAAGCAGGACAACTCGAGGTGCCGAAGCTGGAACGTTTCCTCGGCGTGCTTGCCACGCTCGCCTACCTGACGCCGCTGATTGGTTTGTTAGGCACGGTCGCCGGCATGATCGAAGCCTTCGGCCTCGTTTCCTCGAATGGCGGTTACGCGACGGTCACGGAACTCTCGACCGGGATTTACAAGAGTCTCCTGACCACGGCCGCCGGGCTGGTCGTGGCGACCCCTACTTTCGTCGGCTACAGTTATCTCTCTTCGCGGGTCAATACCCTGATGCACGACATGGAACGGGCCGGGATCGAAGCGGTCCACCTGCTAACCGATCACGCGCCCTCGGCCGAGATCATCAGCTTCCAGCAGGCCCAGGAAAAAAGCGCGGCGCGGCGGCTCGAGCGCTAGAAGGCGGGCTTCGTTCTCTCGCCTAACGAGAAATGAAGCTGGCCCGGACCCAGACGATCAGCTTCGGCTGGCTCTATGTTTTCCCCCTTCTCGATGTCGTCTTTCTCCTCATCTTTTTCTTTCTCCTCAGCTCAAACTTCGTCCTCCAGCCGGGCATCGCGGTGACGGTGCCGTTCTCGCGTTTCACTCTCGGGCCGCAGCCGAACCAGCAGATCATCAGCATCACCGGCGGCCCGAACCCGGCGATTTATCTGCGCGACCAAAAGGTGACGTTGGCCCAGCTCGGCCCGGCGCTCGACCTGACGAAGAAGGAAGGCCGCTCGATCATCATCAAGGCCGACCGGCTGGTCTCCTATGATCTCGTGATGGCGGTCACGAACGCCGCGCTCGAACGCGGCATCACCTCGGTCGCCCTCGCGACCACTCCACAACCGTGAACGCGCTGAGCTCCGCGCCGACTGAAGGATCGCTTCTTTTCCATTGGGACCGGCCGCGCCGGCGCAAGGTGGCGATCGCCGGGTTCCTCCTCGCCTCCGCAATGTTGCACGCGCTTTGTTTCTATCTTTTCCAGGTGGTGTATCCGCCGACCATATCGCTGCTCCCACCGCCGGCGCAGGTCAGCGTGATCGCGCCCACGACCGCAGAAGCGCGCGCGTTCTTAACCTGGCTCGAAGCGGAAGATCCGGCCCTGGCTTCCCAAACCCAGCGGCCCGCGGACGCGCGCGCCTTCCAGCTTCCGAGGCTGGCTCACATCCCTTCCTACGTTGCCGTCCCGCCGAAGTTGAAAAAAGCGCCCGCGCCGCTCCTCGTTCTTTCCGCTCCCTCGGCCATGCCGCCGGGTCCCGTCGCGCTTCCTCCCGCGGCAGAAGCGTCCGCGGCGCTGCTCGCGCCGACCACCCTTGTTTTCTCCGACGCGCTCAGTCGCTGGCCGGTCGCGCATCCGGATTTGAAATTTCAGGCCGCGCTCCGGGAAGTGCCCCAGGCCGCGCGCTTCCGTCTCGCGGTCGATTCGTTAGGCGTGGTTCGCTACGTTTTTCTCGAGCAATCCTCGGGCGATACCGTGCTCGATGCCCAGGCCCGGCAGCATCTCGCGCTCTGCCGTTTCCAAGAACGGCCTGCCCCCGACCGCGGCGCCGGGCTCACCTGGGGCATGGCCAGCTTCGAATTCGGCAACGACCTCGTCCTCCCACCGATCCCGGCGGAGCGCGCCCCGTGATCCGGGTCAGCCTGGCCGCACTGGTCACGATTTATCTGCTGCTTTTTCTTGCGGGGGTTTTTCTCCTCTGGATATTTGGCGAGTGGAATCGTCGACGCCGTGAGCAGCGGGCGCTGCGCCACCGGCTGCGGTGTGTGATTTGCGCCTTCGAATTCGAAGATCGGACGACGACGCTTCTGCCGCGTTGTCCGCGCTGCGGCAGCCTGAACGAACGTTTTAAACTGGACCGTATTTAAATCATGGGAATGTGGATTGGCCGAAATCGCAAAGCACGCGTGACCTATGGCTTCGACGAGATTGCGCTCGTCCCGGGTCGCGTGACAATTAACCCTAACGAAGTCGACATTACCTGGCTCATCCAGCGTCAGGACGCGGAACCGATCGAGTTCAAGATCCCGATCCTGGCCAGCGCGATGGATGGCGTGGTCGACGTCCGGTTCGCTATCGAGATGGGCAAGCTCGGCGGCCTCGCCGTGCTCAACCTCGAAGGGGTGCAAACCCGCTACAAGAATCCCGAGGAAGTGCTCCAGAAAATCGTCGACGCCGATAAATCGGACGTGACCGCGTTACTGCAAAAGATCTACCAGGAACCAGTCCAGGAAGATCTGATCGCGGCGCGGATTCGCGAGATCAAGGACTCGGGCGTGCCGGCCGCGGTCAGCTCCATTCCGCAACGCGCGGAGAGCTTCGGCCGCATCGCGCAGGAAGCGGGCGCGGATATTTTCGTCGTCCAAAGCACCGTCTCGACCGTGCGCCACATCTCCTCGGAATATAAGTCGCTCGAGCTCGCAAAATTCTGCAACGACCTGCGCATCCCGGTCATCGTCGGCAACACGGTTGGCTACGACGCCACCCTCGAGATCATGGAATGCGGACCAGCCGCCGTCCTCATCGGGGTCGGCCCCGGCGCGGCCTGCACTTCGCGCGGCGTCCTCGGCCTCGGCGTGCCGCAGGTGACCGCGACCGTCGATTGCGCCGCGGCGCGCGACGCTTACTTCAAAAAATCCGCGCGCTACGTTTCCATCATCACCGACGGCGGGATGAGCAAGGGCGGCGACGTCTGCAAAGCGCTCGCCTGCGGAGCGGATGCGGTCATGGTCGGGAGCGCGTTTGCGAAGGCGCACGAAGCGCCGGGGAGCGGTTACCATTGGGGCATGGCCACGCCGCACGCTAATCTCCCACGCGGCACGCGGATCAAAGTCGGCGCGACCGGTTCGCTCAAGCAGATCCTCTTCGGCCCGGCCGAGGTGGACGATGGCAGCCAGAACCTCGTCGGCGCGATCACGACCTGTATGGGGAACGTCGGAGCGACCAATCTGCCGGAGTTTCAGCAAACCGAGATCATCATCGCGCCTTCGATCAAAACCGAAGGCAAGCTTTTCCAGACGGTGCAAAGCGTCGGGATGGGCAGCCGCTAGGAAAAGGTGAATGGTGATAAATGACTGGTGAATAGAAAAGCGATGTGCCGGATCACTGTTCACCGATCACTCTTGAACTGATCACACTCATGAAAGAACGCAGAGTCGTCATCACCGGAATGGGGGTCGTGACGCCGTTAGGCAACGACCTCGAAGTCTTTTGGAAGAACCTGCTCGAAGGCAAAAGCGGGATCGTAGAGATCTCGCGTTTCGATACCAGTGATTACGATTGCCGGATTGCGGGCGAGGTGCGCGACTTCGATGCCAAGGCGGCCTTTAACAATCCGAAGGAACACAAACGCACCGATCGCTTCGCCCACCTCGCGATGGGGGCGACGAAAAATGCGATGCGCGATGCCGGGATCGACCTTGAGAAGGTCGATCGCGACCGTTTCGGCGTCCTTGTGAGCAGCGGCATCGGCGGATTGAAAACGCTCGAAGACCAGCACAGCGCGCTGCTCAACAAAGGCCCCGGCCGCGTCTCCGCGTTCACAATTCCGATGCTCATCAGCAACATGGCGAGCGGGCTCATTTCGATGGAATATGGCCTGCGCGGACCGAACATGTGCATCGTGACCGCCTGCGCGACCTCGAACAACGCGATCGGCGAAGCCTGGCGCATCATCAAGTTTGGCGACGCCGACATCTTTCTCGCGGGCGGTTCGGAATCGTCCATCATCCCGGTCGGCCTCGCCGGTTTCTCGGCCATGAAAGCGCTCAGCACGCGGAACGACCAACCGCAGCGCGCCTCGCGCCCGTTCGATCGCGATCGCGACGGCTTTGTCATGGGCGAAGGCGCCGGCGTCATGGTGGTCGAGGAACTCGAGCACGCCAAATCCCGCGGCGCCAAAATCTGGTGCGAACTTTCCGGTTACGGACTTTCCGGCGACGCCTATCACATGACCGCTCCGCCGCCCGACGGCGAAGGCGCGGCGCGCGCGATGAAGATCGCGCTCAAGCACGCCGGCCTCAATCCGGCCGATGTCGACTACGTCAACGCGCACGCCACTTCCACCGGCCTCGGCGACATCTGCGAGACGCGCGCGATCAAAACCGTCTTCGGCGAACATGCGCGCAGCGGGCTCGCCATTAGCTCGACCAAATCGATGACCGGCCACTTGTTAGGCGGCGCGGGCGCGGTCGAGATGGCGGTCTGCGCGCTGGCCATCCGCGACGGCAAGATTCCGCCCACGATCAATCTCGAGAGCCCCGACCCCGAGTGCGACCTCGACTACACCGCAAACACGATGCGCGAGAAGAAAGTGCGCGTCGCGGTCAACAATTCCTTCGGCTTCGGCGGCCACAACGCGACCCTGGTCGCGACGGAGTTCAAAGAGTAGACCGTTGACGCAAGACGGACGAGACGGAATCATTTCGTCATGAAGCCGACAGAGTTAAAAAAATTCTGGCACTCCACACCTTTCATCCCGTTCAACATCGTCCTCGCTGGATCAGACCGGCTCCATGTCCCTTACCCGGATTTCATGACACTTTCTCCCGACGGGCGAATCGCCCACGTCTGGAGGGAGGACAGCGATTATACCGCGGTCGATGTGATGTTAATCACGGCCGTGGAAACGGCTCGTAATGGTTCAAAATCCCAGCGTCGACGCCGTCGTTAGGGGCCTTTTCGGCGCCACAAGGTCGACGGCGCGAGCTCGACGACGTTCCCGGCCGGGTCGCGAAAATAAAGCGAGCGGCCGCCGCTCGGCCAATCGGCTTCGGATTTGATTGCGACTCCGTGATTTTGCAAATAACTGCGCCACTGCTCGAGCTCCGAGCCGTCGACGACAAACGCGATGTGGCCCGCGCCGATCGCACCATGCGTCGGCACGCCCGCGTCCGGCACGCGGGTGCGGGCCGGATCGAAGAGAAGCAGGACGGTTTCGCCGCAGCGAAAGGACATGCCACGATCTTCAAAACTGGAGATCAACTCAAGGCCGAGTACGTTTTGATAGAAATCTTTCGCCGCTTCGAGATCGTGGGTGTAAAGGGCGGCCTCGCTAAGTTGCCCGAGTTTCACCGGACAAAATGATCGCCGCCGGCGCGGAAGCAAACGGAGTTGCCGTTCCCTCCTCCTATCGCGACCTTCCCTGGACGATGCAAGAGATCGGAAAACTACTCGCCATTCTGGGCGGAATGCTGCTGCTCATCGGCCTCGCGCTTTGGAGCGGGGTCGGCGCGGGATGGCTCGGACGCCTGCCGGGCGACATCCGGATCGAACGCGGAAACTCCGGGTTCTATTTTCCCATCGTCACCTGCATCATCCTCAGCATCGTTCTGAGCCTGATCTTTTCCCTTTTCCGCCGTTAGGCGAATGGCCGCCCCGACGCAAAAACAACTGCGGCTGGAGGAGCATGTCGCGCGTTTGCGCAACTGCCGCCGCTGCCCGCTCATGCATCCGCCACCCGTCTCGGGGGGCGCGGTCGTGAGCAAGGTTTTGCTCGTCGGCCAGGCGCCCGGAGTGCGCGAACCGGTCGTCGGAAAACCATTTGCCTGGACTGCCGGCAAGACACTCTTCCGTTGGCTCGAGGAAGCGAGCGGCCTGACTGAGGAAACGGTGCGGGCGAAGATTTATTTCGCGGCGGTTTGCCGCTGCTTTCCCGGGAAAGCGCCAGGCGGGAGCGACCGCGTGCCCAATCCCCAGGAGATCGCGAATTGTTCCTCCTGGCTCCAGCGCGAACTCGAGATTCTGCGACCGCGGCTCGTGCTTCCCGTCGGCAAACTCGCGATCGCGCAGTTCATCGAGGTGCCAAAACTTGACCAGATCATCGGGCGCAGCTTTCGCGTCAGCCGCGCCGGGCACCCTTTCGATCTCATTCCCCTGCCCCACCCCTCAGGCGCGTCGCCCTGGCATCGCATCCCGCCGGGCCGCGAACTGCTCGCGCAAGCGCTGCAACTCCTCGTGAAGCATCCTGCTTTCCCAGTCCTCCCCTCCTGAACTTCCTGCTTTCCTGCGTTCCTGATTCATCCTTTCTTCCGCCATGCCAAAATCGATCCGCGTCACCGTTTGGAACGAAAACGTGCACGAGCGCAAAAACCCGATCGTGACCCAGGTCTATCCCGACGGCATCCACGAAGCGATCGCGGCCGGCCTGCGCGAAGACGCTGCCTTTGAAATCCGCACCGCCAGCCTCCAAGACGCGGAACACGGCCTAACGGAAAGCGTTCTCCGGGAAACCGACGTTCTTCTTTGGTGGGGTCACGCCGCCCACGGCGAAGTGCAGGAACGGGTCGTCGAGCGCGTGCTTGGCCGGATCTGGGAAGGAATGGGCTTCATCGCGCTTCACTCCTCGCATTACTCGAAAATCTTCCAGCGCCTGATGGGCACGAGCTGTTCCCTTACCTGGCGCGAGGCGGGCGAACGCGAACGGCTCTGGGTTTGCAACCCCGGCCATCGCATCGCGCGCGGGATCGATCGCTCTTTCGAAATCGAAAACACCGAGATGTATGGCGAGCCTTTCGCCATCCCGGCGCCGGACGAGATCGTTTTTCTTTCCTGGTTCGAAGGCGGCGAAGCCTTCCGCAGCGGTTGCACCTGGAAACGCGGGAACGGCAAAATCTTTTACTTCCGCCCCGGGCACGAGACTTACCCGATCTATTTTCATCCTGTCGTTAGGCAAGTCCTGCGCAGCGCCGTCCATTGGGCCGCGCCGGACGGCCAGCCCTGGATCGACAGCTGCCCCCGAATCCCGATCGAAGAAGCGCACGAAAAGCTGGTCGCGAAAGGCCCGCAACTGCACACGGAAGGCGAAGCGGGTTTTCGCTGAGCCGGGCCGCTTTATTCTCCGGTGCGCGGCGCTTCCGGGAGCGCCTCGTCGTCCACGATGACACGCTGCAAATCCATCCCGAAGCGGCGGCGCACCCGGACTAGAAGCAGGAGCGCAACCGCGCCCAGGCCAGCGACGAGGCCATACCAAAGCCCGACTGCGCCTAACGGCGTCCGAAACGCGAAAACATAACAGAGCGGCATCATCACAACCCAGAAGCCGAGAATGTTGATCAACATTGGTATCCGGGTATCGCCTGCGCCACGCAGGATGCCGCCGGCCACCACCTGCAATCCATCGAAGACCTGGAAAACGCCGGCCACCGGGATGAGCCGCGCGGCGAGCAGGAGCACGCCCGTCTGCGAAGTGTAAATCGCGGCCAGCCGCGCCGGGATGGCGATGAAAGTGATCGCACTCAGGATCATGAAAGCCGTTCCGCAAACCAAAGCCGCGCCGGCATGACGCCGCGCGCCGTCGGGATCGTGCCGGCCAATCGCATTCCCGACCAGGACCGCCGCGGCTGCGCTGATCCCGAGCGGCACCATGAAAGTGGAGGAAGCGAGATTGAGCGCTACCTGATGACCGGCAAGCTGTTCAGTGCCGAGCCAGCCCATGAGCAATCCGATGACCGCGAAGGCTCCGTATTCGATCTGGATCTGCAGGCCGATCGGCGCGCCGAGATAAATCAGGCGGCGAAGCGGTGCGAGTTGAAAAGTGCGCGGTGGCACGACATGAAAGTAACGGCCCAGGCTGGGCCAGGCCGCGGCGAGCATCAGGCCGGCCATGAACCAGCGGCTGATCGTCGTCGCCCAGGCCGAGCCCGCGACGCCGCTCGCGGAAAAACCGAGATGACCGAAGATCAGCGCCCAGTCGAGCGCGGCGTTGACCAGGTTCGCGATGATGATCGTATAAACGATCGGTCGCATCCGATGTTGCGCCTGGAGCGTCTGGCGAAAAACGAGGAAGGCAAAAAAGGGAAAGATGCTCGGGATATTGATCCAATCGTAGAGCGCGGCGACCGGCACGACCTCGGGTGGTTGCCCGAGCAGGCGCAGGACCGGTTCCACCGGAAGGACGATCGCGGTCGCGGGAATCGTGAGCAGCACCGAGAGCAATAATCCGCGGTAAAGCCCGCGACTGATGCTCAAGTCGTCGCCCGCGCCGACCGCCTGGGCGATGACGGGATCGAGCGCCATGAGCACGCCCATCCCGAAAATCACCGTGCCGAAAAAATAAAGATTACCGAGCGCGACCGCGGCCAGCGCCGCACCGGAGACGTGGCCGACCATGATGATGTCGACCATGCCCATCGCCATCAATCCGACCTGGACAAACGCGACCGGCGCCGCCAGCCGGACGGTCCGGCGCAGATCATCGCGATTGGGAATAAAGGAGCGCATGAGAATGAGCGGCGACGCCGGAATTCAGCCGAAGAGACGGACTAGAAACCAAGCAGCAACTTTTAAATTCTGAGCCGGCGGGATGCGTTCGCATGACAGGACGTCGATTTGCGGCGAGAAAAACAAAATGGACGAAACGAAGACTCCGACGCGCGACCAGATTCCCGACTCCGACAAGTGGGATTTGTCGCACCTTTTCACGAACGCCGACAAGTGGAGCGAGGATTTTGCCTGGGTCCAGACGGCCTTCCCGCGCCTAACGACCTGGAAAGGCCGGGTCGGCGAATCGGCCGTCACGCTGGCCGAGCTGCTCGAGTTCGAAAAGACGATCGACTTGAAAATCGAGCGCGTTTATCACTACGCTTCGCTCCAGCTGGCGGAGAACAGCGCGAATCCCGAATACCTCGCGCGGATGGGGCAGCTGCAAAATTTGCTCACCGTGATCGGTGAAGCGACGGCCTTTCTCGTCCCGGAAATCCAGGCAATCGCGGACGAGACCTTCGCGCAATATCTCGAGGATCCCGCGCTCGCGGAATGGCGCAACCGGCTCCAGAAAATCCGCCGGATGAAACCGCATATTCTTTCCGAGAAAGAGGAACGCCTGCTCGCGCTCGGGAGCTCCGCGCTTGACGGCTACGACGACACCTTCTCGCAGCTCACGGATGTCGACATGAAGTTCGGCCTCCTCCTCGACGAGAAGGGCGAGGAACGCCCGCTCACGCAAAGCTCCTACAGTTCCTTCCTGGTGAAGCGCGATCACGCGCTCCGGAAACGCGCTTTTCACAAGTTCTACGCCGAGTTCCAGGATCACCAGTTCACTCTCGCGGCGACACTTTCCTACTCGGTGAAGGCGGATGTCTTTCGGGCGCGCGCCCGCAATTATCCGTCAGCCCGGGAAGCGTCACTGTTCAAGGACGACATCCCGGTGGCGGTCTACGACAACCTTTGCGCGTCGGTCCGCGGCAACTTGGAGCCGCTTTATCGCTATTACGATCTGCGCAGGCGCGTGCTCGGGCTGGCGGAGCTGCATCCCTACGACACCTATGTCCCGCTGGTGGCCGAGATCGAGACCGACGTCTCCTTCGACGAGGCGATCGAGAAAGTGCTCGCCTCGCTCGCACCGCTCGGGGCGGAATACGTCGAGTCGTTAGGCGTGGGGCTGCGCGGGCGCTGGTGCGATCGTTACGAGTCGAAAGGGAAACGGAGCGGCGCTTTCTCGAGCGGGAGCTTCGGCGCGCCGCCCTACATTTTGATGAACTACAAACACGACGTTTTCTCCGACGTCTACACCCTCGCGCACGAAGCCGGGCATTCGATGCACACCTGGTTTGCGCAACGTCACCAGCGTTATCAGGACGCCGATTACCCGATCTTCCTGGCTGAGGTCGCCTCGACTTTCAACGAAGAGCTCCTCACGCATCATCTCCTCGAGCAGAGCGGGGACTCGAAGATGCGGGCTTACATCATCAATCGCCAGATCGACGACATTCGCGGCACGCTCTTCCGGCAGACGATGTTTGCCGAGTTCGAGAACGTGATTCACGCGATCGAGGAACGGGGCGAAGCGCTCACCCTCGATGTTTTCAAAGCAGAATATCGCAAGTTGCTCGAGGCCTATTTCGGGCCCGGCGTGGCACTCGATCCCGAGCTCGATCTCGAGTGCCTGCGCATCCCGCATTTCTACAGCGCGTTCTACGTTTACAAATATGCGACCGGCGTTTCCGCCGCGATCGCGCTGGCCGAGCGCGTGCTCTCGGGCGTGCCGGGCGCGGTCGAAGCTTATCTCGGTTTCCTGAAATCGGGCGGCTCTAAATTTCCGCTTGAAACGCTGGAGACCGCGGGAGTGGACATGCGCTCGCCCGCGCCGGTGGAGAGTACACTCCGCCTCTTCGATCGTCGCTTAACGGAACTCGAAGCGCTCCTCTAGCCGTCGCCAGGCGGGGGGTGGGCCCGCGAATTGCTATTCCCTATGGCCAATGAGGCTTGAATGGCAATTACGCAGCGCCTGTGGCTACGCGGAGCTCGGGATGGAGCGCGAGTCGATCGCGGAGTTGAACGCCATCCCGAAAGAACTGCAGGATCGCCCGGAAGTGCTGCAACTGCGCCTCCACCACATGATGATGCGCCAGTCCTGGCAGCGCGCCCTCACCCTCAGCCGGAAACTCTGCCGCCTCGCCCCCGAGTGCGGCGCCGGATATCTGCACGCCGGTTTTTGTCTCAACCAGCTCGGCCGGACGAAAGATGCGCGCGCCATGCTCCTGAAAGGGCCGCCGGCGCTGCGCCGCGAACCCATTTATCATTACAATCTCGGCTGCTACGAAGCGCTTCTCGGCCACGTGCGAAACGCACGGCGCCATCTCGAGACGAGCTTTAAGATGGATGGCACCTTTCGCGAGATCGCAAAAAAAGATCCCGACCTGAAGACGGTCCAGAGCCTTCTCTAGCCGGCCGCGCGCGAGAATCCGATTGCCCCGGGGGCGCGTTCCGTGAAAACATGCGAAAGCTTTTTCCCCCGTTCAATTTCTCATGCCTAACGACATCGTTGCCGCTCCCGCTTTTTCCCGGGCCAAACCTTTCCCCGCCCGGCTCGTGGTCAACCGGCGACTGAGCAGTCCGGACGCGGAAAAGAACACCCGTCATTTCGAGCTCTCGCTCGCCGGCTCCGGGCTGAGCTATGAAGTGGGCGAGTCGGTCGCGGTTTACCCGACCAATTGCCCCGACTTGGTCGACGAAATCCTCGAGGCGCTCGGCGCGAAAGGCGACGAAACCGTCCCGACCTACAAGGGCGAGCCGACCACGCTGCGCGAGGCGTTGTTGCGCGATTACAGCATCACGCATCCGACGCCGAAGATGTTGCGCGCGATCGCCGAGCGCGCTTCCGCCGCCCCGCTCCTGAACGAGCTGCTCAACCCGGAACGCAAGCAGGAGCTCGACACTTATCTCTGGGGAATGGAGATCATCGATTTCCTGCTCGAGCATCCCTCGGCCAAATTCGAGCCGGCCGAGTTCGTTAGTCTGCTCGCCAAATTGCAGCCGCGCCTCTACTCGGTCGCCTCCAGCCTGAAGGCTTTTCCGGAAGCGGTCCATTTTATCATCGATGTCGTGACTTACGAAAGTCACGGGCGGAAACGGAAAGGCGTTTGCTCCACTTTCCTGTCCGAGCGCTCATCCGATTCGCCGGTTCCGGTCTTTCCGAGCAAGTCGAAATTTCATCTCCCGGAAGACCGCGACGCGCCTATCATCATGGTCGGGCCCGGCACCGGGGTGGCGCCGTTTCGCGCTTTCCTCCAGGAACGCCAAGCGATCGGGGCGCGCGGCAAGAGCTGGCTGTTCTTCGGTGCGCAACGCGAGCAGAGCGATTTTTATTACCAGGACGAATTTGAAAAATATCTGGCCGACGGCTGGCTGACCCGGCTCGACACCGCATTCTCGCGCGACCAGGCGCACAAGATTTACGTGCAGGACCGGATGACCGGCGCGGCCGGCGACGTCTGGAAGTGGCTCGAGGAGGGCGCTTACTTTTACGTCTGCGGCGACGCGAAACGGATGGCCAAGGATGTCGACGCCGCGCTCCGCCAGATCGTGCGGCAGCAGGGTGGGCTCGAGGTCGAGGAAGCGAACGAATACGTCGAAAAGCTGAAGAGCGAGAAACGTTATCGGCGCGACGTTTACTGAGCGGCGTTCCGCGCGCGCCACGCCCCGAAAAGGCATATTAGCAGCGAAATCCCCGCGAGACTCCCGCCCCAAAGCAGCCACCACGGTCGATAAACGACGGTGAGGCGACCGTGCGCGCCGGGTGGCAACTTGATCAGCGGAACCAGCCCGCGGTAGGAAGCGACCGCGCACTTCTCGCCGTTGAGCGTGGCGCGATAGCCTCCGAAAAATGGTCGCGCCAGGACGAGATCTACCGCCGCGCCGCCGGCCGGCACCGCGACCTCGGCGACGACCAGTTGGCGTGAATCCTCGAGCAGGCGAACCCTTGTCGCCGGCAACTTCTCGTTAGGCTGAACCAGCGGGTGAATCCGCGGAAGCACCCCTCCCACCCGATGGTAAACGCGGCCTTCGGCATCGCTGTGCGCGAGCGTCCACTCGGCTGCGGGCTGGGGCGCGGACGCGATTTCCCGGGCGACGATGATCCCATCCACTCCCAGCGTCGCGAGCAACTCGTTAGGCCCGGCTTGCCAGCCGAGGAGGTAATCCGCCATCGCGGGATCGATCTCGCCATGGGTGGAAAAGGCAAAGGCGCGTCCCACGCCCGCTCCCCGGATCGGACTGTAGCCATTGAGCAGACGCACTCCCGCCCACATCGAAGTGCTTCCCGGTCGCGTCACCTGCCCGACCGGCTCCGGGTGGTTCTCCACCCGATAAGCGGTCTCCGGCGGCGGATAAACGCTCAGGTAAAGCCGGGCCGGATCGAGCGGCTGCGTCTTTCCTAGGCCAGCCGCGAACGGATAGCGCGGCACGCCGGTATTGGTCGGCAGGACTAGATAGGTCCCGAGGAGCGAACCGAAAACCAGGATCAGGGCGAGCCAGCGCCAGACGGCGGCGAGCCGGAACTGCGCAAGCGCCGCAGCCGCGACCAGGCCGAGAATGAGATGGAGCAGCGGGAGCCAGCGGAAGCTCCAGCGGAAAACATTCGCGCTCGGGAGCATCGAGATGAGGAGGACGAGCGCGAGCAGGCCAAGTTCCCATTTCATTTGCCTAACGAACGCGGCGCGCCGCCAGAGGAGCGCGGCGAAAAGAGCGAGTGGCGGGACCGTCCCGCAGGCCAGCTCGAGCGCGGGCCGCGGCAGCAGTCGGTTGGAGAAATCCGACCAGGCCACCGTCCAGGACGGGAGGAGAAAACCGGGGAGCGCGGCGGGCGGCACGAGCCATTGCCAGTGCGCTCCGCGGTTCGACTGCTCGCCCCGGGCCGAGCCGTGCACGTAATCGAAAAGCGCGAGCCAGGCCGGCGCGGAAAGCCCGAAACCGAGCGCCAGCCCGAGGGCCAGCGGACCGAGCGCGGAGAGGCGGCGGGTCTCGCCTAACGACTTCGCGGCCAGCCGGGCGGCGAGCAGCGCCAGCATCAGGACGGGGTAGGGAAATCCTCCGGTCACGAGCAGGTAAACGAACGGCGCCGGCCAGAGCCCGCGCCACTTCGAGCGCGCCGGATCGAGCGCGCGCTCCATCCCCCACCACGCCCAGGGAAGCCAGGCGAAAGCGCCGAGCGCCCCGAACCAATCGGTCGCGCCCCAGCAGATGATCCAGCCATTCAAGGCCCCGACGAGCGCGACCATCATGGCCAGTGGCAACGAGAGCTGACGTCCGCGGGCGAGGAGGAACGAGCCGGCCGCGAGGACGAAAAGATGCGCGAGGGAAAGCGCCGCGGCCTGTTCCGCGAAGGCGAGCGGGAATTTCCAGATCACGACGACGGCGGCGTTGACGAAAAGCGAGAACGTTCCGTACTGAAATTCACCGGCCAGGTTGCTGCAGACCCACGAGTAAGGGCTGAGCAAAGGAAGATGGCCTTCCGACCAGCTCCGCGCCACGTCCGCGAAGACCGGCAGGATGGAAATCTGGTAATCGTCGTTCCAGAAAACGTTCGGATTACGCCAGAGAAGCAGCCCGCAAAAGAACAGGACGAGCGCGCCCGCCGCGCTCGCGCCGAAGAAATTCAGCCACCGATCCGCACGAATTTTCACAGATGCCGAAAACAGTCTCGGCCGATCGGTGTTTCATCCGTGTCCAGGATCATTGCCGCTCAGAGCACGACCGGGCGGCCCTCGGTCATAACGAGCACTTTTCCCTCGACCCCGTGGGCGCGGGCGCTCGAGAGCAGACGCTCCGGCGGCTCGTGCAGCGGCTCGAAGCCGAGGCGGAAGGTGCCGTAATGCATCGGCACGAGCTTCTGCCCGCCGAGCTCGAGAAAGGCGCGAACCGCTTCCTCAGGGTTCATGTGCACCTCGCGTTTGCTCGGCGCGTCGTAGGCGCCGATCGGCAGGAGCGCAACTTCGATCGGGAAGCGTTTCCCGATTTCCTCAAACCCGGAGAAGTAGGCGCTGTCGCCGCAGTGGAAAATGGAGCGACCCTGGCCTTCGATGACGAAGCCGCCGAAGCCGCGATGCTGATCGTGCAACAACCGCGCGCCCCAATGATGGCAGGGCGTGAGCGAAATCTTAAGCGGACCGAGTTGCACGTCCTGCCATTCGTCGAGCTCGTGGACGATGTTGAAACCGAGGTCGTGCACGAGGTTGCCGACGCCGGTCGGGACCACGATCGGTTGATCGGCCGCGACCTTGCGCAAGGTGCGGCGATCGAGGTGATCGAAGTGCGCGTGAGTCACGAGAACGGTGTCGATCGAAGGCAGGTTATCGATATGCATGCCGGGCCGTTTCAGCCGCTTGACCACTTTCAGCCACATCGACCAGTTGGGATCGATCAGCACGTTCATTCCCTCAAATTGAATCAGAAACGAGGCGTGCCCGATCCAGGTGATACAGACCTCGCCCGCGCGCACCTTGGGAAAAAGCGTGAGGGACCGGTCCCCGGAACGCTTCGTAAAAAGCGACGGGATTAACACTTCAGTAATGAAGTTGCGCTTGTGCCAGTCGACCCCGGGTTTCAGGCCGACGCGAGTGGCCGACGGCTTTTCGGCCCCGTTTTTTGCGCCCGTCCGGACGACGTTGGTTCGCTTCCGCGAAAAAGGCTTCGGCACAGTCGGCCAACGATATAAACTAACGCGAGTGAAGCAATCGTTTTGCTCAAAAGGAGCCTTTTCGCCTAACGAATAAGAGGGGTAACCGATGGCGCTCCCCAATTTCTCCCGGCACCCGCTCCCAGGCCTGGCGTTGGCCGGCGGAAGCGGGATTCTGCTTGCGGAATTCTTCCCGGTCCCGGTCACGCCGCTCTGTCTCGTCCTCGTCCTCGCCGGCGGATGGGTGCTCCTCCGGCCGAATGGCTGGCTCGCGCACGGGCTCGTCGCCGCTCTCTTTTTTGCCCTGCACCTCGTGCAACTGACCGATGCACCCGGGCGCGCCCTGCACGCGCGTCTTGGGGAGCGGCCACGGCCCGTCACGGTCACCGGGATGGTGGCGAGCGAACCGAAAAGTTCGCCTAACGATTTCACTACTTTTCTTCTCCGGCTCGCGACGATCGAGCTGGGCGGCCGGGAGGAGACAAGCGCGGTCACGGTGCGGGTTCGCTGGAAAGGGACCGCCCGGTTCGGCGATGTCATTCGTTTGCGAGGGTTGCTCGAACCGATCCCGCCGGCGCGAAATCCGGGCGTCTTCGACCTGCGCGCCTATCTAGCCCGGCAGGATATTTTCGAGGGAATCTTCGCGCGTTACCCGGAGGATGGGACAATTCTGCAGGCCGGTGGCGGCAATCTCTTCCTCCGAAGCGCAAACCGGGCCCGGGATTGGATGCGGACCACCCTCAGCCGTCAGCTCGAGGATTCGCCCGAGGTCGTCGCGCTGATCAACGGGATGGCGCTCGGCCTGCGCCATGAAACGCCTGACGACATCGAGGAACCGTTCCAGGAGACGGGCACGCTGCATCTTTTCGCGGTCGCGGGCCTGCACGTCGGGATCATCGCGCAGCTCCTTTGGATTTTGGCTTCGCTCTTTCGGCTTCCGCGCAAAGCGGCCGCGGCGCTGATCATACCCTGCCTCTTTTATTATTCCGCGATCACCGGCTTCCATGTCTCCAGCCTGCGCGCGGCGACGATGGCCGCCTTTTTGTTAGGCGGAATTTTTTTCGATCGCCCGGCGCTCGCGCTCAACAGTCTGGCCGGGGCCGCGCTTCTCATCCTGGCGGTGGACGGCAACCAGCTTTTCACCGCTGGCTTCCAGCTTTCCTTCGCGGTCGTGGCCGCGATCCTTCTTTGGCAGAACGGAATTTTTCGCCTGCTCATCAAGCCAGCCGCGCCGGACCCGTTTTTGCCACGCAGCCTGGTCAGCCGGCGCAGGAAATTTTTCGAGCACGGTTATTATTGGGCAGCCGGCGGGATTTCGGTTTCCGCGGCGGCCTGGATCGGTTCGCTCCTCCTGATCGCGTGGTATTTTTATCTGCTCACACCAATCTCGATCCTGGCCAACCTGACCGTCGTGCCGGCGGCGTTTTGCATCCTGGCGGTGGGGCTTCTCTCACTCGTGGTCGCGCCGTTTTCGACCGCGCTCTCGCTCGTTTTCAATAACGCGAACTGGACTCTCGCGCAGATCATCCTCGGACTTGTGCGGATTTTTTCGGAAGTGCCAACCGGACACGCCTACGTCGAGCGGCCTCACTGGCCGATCGGCGCGCGCGCCGAGATGACCGTGCTCGATGCCGGGGCGGGCGCGGCGGTCCATCTGCGGACGGCGGGCGCGGACTGGCTTTTCGATACCGGCAGTGCGCGCGATTACGAGCGGTTCATCCGCGACTATCTGCATTCGCGCGGGATCGATCGGCTCGAAGGATTGCTCCTCAGTCACGGCGATTCGCTCCATATCGGCGGCGCCGGCTTGCTCCTCGACGAGTTCCGGCCGCGCCGGGTGATAGACAACGGCGCGCCCGACCGTTCGAGCGTACATCGCGCGCTTTCCAAGAAGCTGGAGGGCGCGCAAATGACAGGCCGCGGCGACGTTTTCGCGCTCAGCCGCAACGTCACCGCCCGCATTCTCTATCCGTTCCCCGGGATGAAAGCGAAGGCGGCCGACGACCAGGCGCTCGTCGTGCAACTCGTGGTCGAAAACCAGCATCGCGTCCTGCTTGTCTCCGACAGTGGACTCGCCACCGAAGAAGCGCTGCTCGCTTTGCCAAACGACGAGTTGCGCAGCGAAGTTCTGGTCAAGGGCCAGCATTACTCGGGAGTCTCCGGTTCCCCCGCCTTCCTCGACGCGGTCCAGCCGCGGCTGATCATCGCGACTTCACGCGACTTCCCGGCCCGCGAAAGAATCCCGGATGATTGGGCACGCCTCGTCGCGGAGCGCGGTATCTCGCTCTGGCGCCAGGACGAAACCGGCGCGGTGACCCTGGAATTCTGGGGCGACGAATGGCGGGGGCGCGCGCTTCTCGGTCAGGCCACTTTCTCGAGGAGGAGCCGGTAAATCGGGGCGCCCTGCGCGCGAAAGCGCTTTTCGAAGGTCGTTAAGGGGGAATTCTCCTCCTCCGCCGGGAGCTCGACGAATTCGGCGGCCACGATCACCTCGCGGATCGCATGGAAATAATTCTCCTGATCGGTCGCGATGCGAAAGCGCCCGGCCGGCGCGAGAAGGCGATGCACCGTGGTCAGGAAAGCCGGCGTCACGATGCGCCGGCGCCGATGTTTCTTCTTTGGCCAGGGATCGGGAAAGAGAAGATGCACGACCGCGGCCGACCCGGGCGGGAGCAGATATTCGATCGCGTAGGTGCTCTCGATTCGGATCACCCGCACGTTGCGCAGATCGCGCCGCGCGGCCTTGCGACAGGCGCTCTCGACGCGGCCGAGCAGTTTTTCGATCCCGAGAAAATTCCGCTCCGGAAAGCGTTCCGCGAGCGCGGCGAGGAAACTCCCGTCGCCGCAGCCGAGATCGATCTCGAGCGGGGCGTCGCGCGCAAAAATCTCCTCTCGCGGGAGCGGGGCGAAATAGTTCGCCGGGATCAACTCGATCTCGGCCGGGGTCGGCAAAACATCGATTCTTGCATCCATCGTTCGTCAGCGGGCGCAGTACTCCATGGAATAATCAGGCGGGCTGGACATTCTCATACCAAACCATGCATAAACTTTTTCTCATCCTCGCTCTCTGCGGCTTGGCCGTGACCGCTCATGCTGAAACGAAAACCGCGGTCTTCGCGGGCGGCTGTTTCTGGTGCATGCAACCGCCTTTCGATGAAGCCAAAGGAGTCAGCAAGACGGTGGTCGGCTACACCGGCGGGAACAAAGAAACGGCGAACTACAACCTCGTCTCGGCTCACAAAACCGAGCACCGCGAAGCGATCGAAGTGACCTACGATTCGGCGCAGATTTCCTACGATCAACTGCTCGATATTTACTGGCACAACATCAAGCCAACCCAGGCAGATGGGCAGTTTCACGACCTTGGGCTCTCCTACCAGGCGGCGATTTACTACGGGAATGACGAGGAGAAAAAGCTGGCGGAAGCCGCGAAAGAGAAGCTGGGCAAATCGGGCAAATTCGATCAGCCGATCGCGACCGAGATCCTGCCGGCGAAGCCATTTTACCCGGCGGAGGAATATCACCAGAAGTATTACCAGAAAAACCCCGCCGCCTATAACGCCTACCACGTCGGTTCCGGGCGGGTCGGCTACCTGCAGAAAATCTGGGGCAGCAATTAGACGAGAGGCAGAGGCGCGCTTCGGCGCCTAACGAGCGGCCTTTTTCTCCGCGAGCACGTGGCCGCTCGTCGCGTCGACCGTGACGTGGGTCGCTTTCTTTCCTTTCGCGGGCGCGATCTCGATCGTCCAGACGAGTTTGCCGTCGACGGTTTCAAGCTTGGCCGCGGTCACCTGGAAGCCCGGATGTTTCTTCAGGGCAAGATGCTCGGCTTCATTCTTGGTAATCTTGGCGTCGCCTTTCGGATCGAAGGGACGGGCTTGCAGCGGCGAAAGAGCGAGGGCGAGGGTCAGGGCCAAAAAAGAAAGCAACTTCATGCGCAAATGAAGGGGCTATCGGCCGCGATAAGCAAGCAAAAGTGCGCGCCGCCCGTTTCGGCGGGCCGGGAAATCTGGCGAAAACGAAACCGTGCCGCCTCGTGGCATACGCGCTGCTTAAATAGGACCGCGAGGCAGGAAGTCACTACTGCAATATTAAAAGTCACGGAACGTTCCTTTAAGCTTCGCGTGCGACCAGCAATGGTCGCACTTTTTTTCCTCTCAAGAGCACCGAGGCCGCGCCGTCGTTAGGCCGACCTAAAACTTGTAGAGGTCCGTCTGGTGCGGCTCGACGAATTCGGCCTGCGCCACGGTAAATTGTTCGTTCATCGCCTTCGACAAGCCCTCGGCCAGAACCCCGGCAATGAGCTTCGGCTCGCGCGTGTAGATCGGGATGGGAAAGGAGCCCCCGTTCCGATCGTAGCCGTAAATCGTGCCGGCAGTTTCCCAGACGCAATATGCGTGACCAGCCGGGTGATCCTTGTAGCGGACGAGGAGGATCTTGGCCCAAAAGTTCGGTTCGAGGCTGTGCTTGGTCTGGACGACGGCGAGATAATTGCAGGCGGAAATGACGCAGCCGTTGAGCACCACGAGATCGCTCTCGCCCGGGCTGAGGATGACTTTTTGCGGCTGACAGGCAGACAAACCGAGGACGCCGACAAGCGCCAGGCGAGCGAACACGGGAGGACGAAGTTCAAAAGGAAAACGCATTGAGTTATGGCTTTTATAGCACCGCCGACGCTTCGCTGGGAAGGAATTCTTTCCCGACCTTCTGCCTGATCCAAAGTTTCTTTCCAAAATCCTGCCTCGGCATTGGTCGGTCATCCGAGCTTTCACGAATTGTTTGCCGCCTCTTCTTGATTCAAGATGTATGCCGCTGCCCGAGCCCGGTCCCGAGGGAAATCGCACGCGGTGGCGGGGAGGGCCGCCGCTTGACATTCCCTGCTCGTGACGGGTACTTCGCTCTTCCTTTGAAACCGTTATTTCTCGCTCATTCTCTTCTCGTTAGGTCGATCACGCTCGGCCTCGCCACGCTGCTCGTCGGGAGCGGCTGCGGCCCGGGGGAGGACGCGAAGATCACGGTTTATCGCATCCCCAAAGAAACCCCGCCCCAGCCGATCGCGCCCGCCGCCGATCGCGCTGCGCCCGCGGGCGTGCACTGGACCGCACCCTCGACTTGGGAGGAACAACCGGCTTCCGGCTTTCGCAAAGGCAGTTACGACGTCCGCAGACCGGAAGGAAAAACGGCGGACGTCTCGGTCATTTCCTTCCCCGAAACGGCCGGAGGTCTGCTGGCCAACGTCAATCGCTGGCGCGATCAATTGACACTCCCTCCGATCA
>JBBSLW010000016.1:0-24783 GCA_038233495.1 Chthoniobacterales bacterium
CAAAACCGAGTGCTTCGGGGACTCCATTCCACCCACCCGTGCCGCCCCCGAGTTGATGGCTTTGGATTACATCGAAACCTTCTACAACCGCCGCCGCCGGCACAGCAGCCTCGGCTACAGATCCCCGCTCGACTTCGAAAAACAACTGTTCCCCCCAAACAAAAAACAACCCCCCAACTACAATCAAAATCTCCCGAAACCCCTGTCCTCGTTTTCGAAGAAAGATCAAAGTCCAAGACGATGCAGGCGCGGCGGACGCCATCGGCCCGCCCACTCCGGCTTCGGCTCATCAGGGTCAACCCGCGTCGTTCCGGCGGACTCAATCGAAAGGGTGCTGGCATGATTGCTATCATACCTGCATACCCTCATACCTGCATACCCTCAGATAACAATGTTACACTGCACTAGTGTTATGTAACAGATAACTCTTTACAACGAACGGTCGCTTTGGGAAGCTTGGAGCCATGTGGGATCGAGCGGACCAACTTCCGATGAGCGTCGAGCAGCAACGCCAACTCCAGGCTTGGGTGCGCGCCCCTTCCACGCCCCAGAAGATTGTGCTGCGCTCTCGCATTTGCCTCCTGGCGCACGAAGGCCAGTCCAACCGACAGATCGCCCGGCAACTCAGCACGACCCGTCCTACGGTGCTGCTTTGGCGCAAACGCTTCGGTGAAGTCGGTCTGGCCGGTCTGGAACACGAGCCTCCGCGCCGACCCCACGTCAAGCGTTGCCAGGAGGCGCTGGTCAAGCAGATCGTCGAGACTACTCTCCAAGTCACCCCGGCCGATGCCACTCATTGGAGCACACGCACCCTGGCCCGCCATTTGGGCGTCAGCCACATGACGGTGGCCCGCATCTGGGATCGTCATGGGCTGCAACCCCACCGGGTGCGCTCCTTCAAGCTTTCCCGGGACAAACAGTTTGTCGAAAAGCTCACCGATGTCGTCGGCCTTTACTTGAACCCTCCCGACAAGGCCCTGATTCTCTGCGTGGACGAGAAGAGCCAGATCCAGGCATTGGATCGCACCCAGCCCGGACTGCCGCTCAAGAAGGGCCGTTGTGGGACCATGACTCACGACTATGTGCGCCACGGGACGACGACCCTTTTTGCCGCGCTCAACGTGCTCGAAGGCACCGTGATCGGAGAGTGTTTCAGGCGCCACCGCCACGAAGAGTTTCTGAAGTTTCTGCGCCAAATCGACCGCCAAACCCCCGTGGGCCTGGACCTTCATTTGATCGTAGACAACTACGCCACCCACAAACACCCCGCGGTCAAACAGTGGGTCGCCAAGCACCCCCGGTTCCACCTCCACTTCACTCCCACGAGTTCTTCCTGGCTCAACCTGGTGGAGCGCTGGTTCGCTGAGATCACCCGCAAGCAGATTCCCCGCGGTGCTTTCAAGAGCGTGCGCGACTTGCTCGACGCCATCGAGACTTACCTCGCTCACCACAATGCGAACCCCAAGCCATTCCGCTGGACCAAAAGTGCCGAGCAAATCCTAGAAAAAGTCGGCCGTTGTAAAGCTGCGTCTGTTACACAACACTAGAATGGCATTTGTCGGCGAGGAGAGCGTCAGTGTGAATGTCTCAGTATTCTCCGAAACGAGATCGTCGATGATCGGGACCTGAATGAGTTTCGCAGTTTCGTTGGGCGCAAAAATCAGTGTTCCAGGAGTTGCAATGTAATCCGCGCCGGCCGTCGCCGTTCCGTTCGCTATCGCATAATTGACCGTGATTGTTTCTGGAGGTTCCGACGTTCACATGACCTGCACGACGATCGCCGCCGAGCCGCTATTCTCGTTGACGGTGTAGGTGGCCGACTGCAGAAACCGTGTTTTGTCCCGAGGCAACCTGGGCGAAGCCGGCGAGGAAGAGGACGAGAACTGGGAGAAGAACCGCTTTTGTTAGTTGCATATGACTGTTGAGGAGCAAGGTCGCCGACATCGGGAGGATGGCCGGGCGACAAACGGCACGGAGGGTTACAAAACAGTCCAGCCGTGGCAAGGAATTATTTTGATTTTTTCTACGTCATTTCTTAATCAGGGAGTCACGAGGGAATTTCCTTCCGATACACTTCCGTCGGTGAAGATGAGGAGGTTGCCGTTGCCGTGGACGTCGGCTCTTTCCGCAAACCAGGGCTGGCGCGGCCATTCGTGCGGAGAAGTCGGTTTATCGTCGAACCCGGTGGAGATGTAATCGATCCGGGCATGGGCCGGGTCGACGAAGTCGGGATTCTGAAGCAGCTCCTCGACGGTGGGACAGATCCAGGTCTTGCGCTCGATCCCGAAGGGGGCGAGGGCGGCGACCCAGGCGTTCGCGTAGTCCTCTGAGTCAGGATAGTTCTTCAGGTAAATCTGGGGCCAACTGCCGTTGCGCTGTATGTAGAGATCGGTCGCGACATAGAGAGCATGCAGGTTGGCGATGCATTGCACCTTCTGCGCCCGGCTCCGGAGTCGCCCGTAAACAGAGAGGAGCAGGGTCGCGAGGATGCCGATGATGGCCGCGACGATGAGAATCTCGAGCAGGGTAAAGGCCCTGGAAGAGATCGGTGGGCAATTGGCGAGCCCCCGTGATTTTGTAAGCGGGCTTGCCATGCGACGACCGAGGGTTTGCCTCGCGCTCTCGACCCCTCTCTCTGTCGCGACGCGGATCGCTAGCCGGTCGGCGGCGTGATCGTGCCCGTGGTTGACGGAGCCGCGGTCGATTGTCGGAATCCTGCGACTTCGAGAGATAGCGTCGCATCGATGATCGGGGGTCCGTTCTTGTTTACAAACCCATTCGAGATGAAGGCGACAGCATTCCCGCGCAGCAGCGCACTCGAAGTAGCGAGCCCACTTTGTGGGACCGTGACCTTCGCATTCAGGGAGCCGGTCACGCTCGCGGTGACTTGAGTGCTTCGGACCCCCCCGATGCCATCGGGTTCGGTCAGGGTGTAATCAAAGGTCGCGCTAAGCAGGGCGCTGATCTTGGCTTGGTGCGGGTCGGACACCCCCTGAATCGTCCCGCCGAAGACGCGTCCCCGGGTGAAGATGAGGAAACTTCCCGTCGATGTGCCGGTTGAAGGGATGCCAAGGGTAAAGAAACCTAACGAGTTCGAGGAGAACGGATCGGTCGGATCAAAGGCCGGCTGGAGCACTCCCGCGTAGGTGCCCACGATGCTGGCGCTGCCACCCGGATAAGGCGGCCCGCCCTTGAGGGCGAAACACTGGGAGGCCATGAGGACGTAGCAGAGGAGCGAACCGAGAACAGCTTTCATCGCGGGCGAGGCTAGCGGGGTTTTAGAGCGGAGGTCAACGGGAAAATTACGGGCCGGGAATTTTGTCGAAGGCGGCGGGCGAGTTGTCAGCTCGCAGGCGGTTTCACGGGGGTCGTCGCGACCATCAGGCCGGCGAGAAGGAAGGTGAGGGCGGCGGAGAACATGCAGTAGGGACAGAAGGCGTGCAGGACAAAGGCCTGAAGATAGAGAAACCAAAGGGTGGCCAAAAACATAAGGCCGACGATGGTGGCCGCCGGCCGGTAGGCCCAGAGGTAGCCGCAGGCGGCGAGGACGGTAAAGCTGAAGACGCTGAAATAACCGAGCACGCCCAGGAGGGCGACCGGCACCGGCCCGATTTGCGCATATTTGCTCGCCAGCACCTGCGAGCATCCGACCGAGGCGCCGCAGACCGCCGATTGCCCCGTGAGATGGAGGACACTGAGGTAAACGGCATCGGCCAGGCCAGCCACCGCCAGGAGCGCGGCCAGGCTGTAGACGATCGTGACGGTGCGGTTCGCTGGGATCTGGGCGGGCGTCTTGGATGAGGTGCGGCGGCTCATCATTCAGGGTGCGGCTTTGGCGGCGAGCGCGGCGTCGACCGCGGCACGCAGGCCGGAGGGGCTCAGTTCGGGCCCGGTCATGAGTTTCCCGTTGATGAAGATGGAGGGTGTAATCGTGACGCCGAGGGCGGCGGCGCGCTTCTGGTCGGCAGCGACCCGGGCGCGAACGGTCTCTCCTTTGCGGTCTTTCTCGAATAGCGCGAGGTCGAGTCCGAGGAGCCGGGCATAGGAGGAAAAGAGCTGGTCGGCGCCGGCGGCTTCACTCCAGATGCGTTGTTCACGGTAAAGAAGGTCATGCATTTCCCAAAACTTCCCCTGTAACCCGGCGGCCTCGGCGGCATAGGCGGCCGCGAGGGCGTGGGGGTGCACCGCGAGGGGAAACTCGCGGAAGATCGATTGGAGCTGCTGCGGGTAGGCGCGCTCGAGGGCGTGGACCGGCCCGGCGATGCGGCCGCAGGGCGGGCAGGCGAAATCTCCAAATTCCTCGAGGGTAACGGGCGCCTTGGGATGGCCACGGAAGTGGACGGATTCTCGCCGGCCAGCCTCCTGTTGTTCTTTCGTGAGGGTGATGACTTTCTGGCGATAGCTCCGGTAGAGAATGGCGCCGCCGCCAAACGCGGCCAGGGCCACCGCCGCGATGAGGGCAAAGGGAAGCCAGCGCCTCATCGCAGGAAGCGGTGAACGGTGACGGCTACGGAAGAGCATGCGCCATTCTAACATGGAATCGTGTTTCCCAACTGCCGAGAATTCCACTGCCGGAGAGCTGCCCGAGCGATGGCTCGTAACAGCTCCCGGCGAAGTCGAAGGGCCGGGCGCTTACGGCAGCGCCGTGCCGGATTTGGATTGACGCGCTGCGGAAGTTAGGGGCGTATAGCGCGGGGACGCATGGGTCGAGGGAGACGCATAGGGAGGAGGGAGACGCATAGGGTCGTGTCTAAACATTTTGACATTCGAACAGCACTTTCTGAAGCTGCTTTTGGATCGCATGTTTTCTTTCCAAGCGACGCAGGCGCTGGGCCACAGCAGCGTAGTCCATGCCACCAAAAAGTGCCCCCACCTCGCGAAGACTCAGCTCGCAGAGCTGCCAGACCACCCACATCGCAATACTCCGGGCCTGCAGCCCATACTCCTTTCCCTGTAGCAAACGCTCCATCGGCAGATCATGTTGCTCCGCGATCAGGGCGATAAGCGCCAGCGGATCCGGTCCTTTTGTTCCCTGTCGCAAAGCTTGGACTTCTCGCCGCTTCGGCCGCTGCGGTTGCATTTTGTCTCGGACCCGCTGCAGAAAATCTTCGCTCCCCAGGGCCGTCTGCCATTGGGCCGCTTCGACAGGGTTTCGCAACTCGCGCAACAACCCCTCTTCCACGAAACGGCGGTAGCGCACTCTTCCCTCGCGTCCGCTGCGCGCGCTTAATTCCCCCAAAACCAGTTCCTGACTGACAAATTCCTGTTGTTTGGCGAGACCGGCATAGCCGCGATAACTGCTCCAAGCATAAGCCCGCAGTCGCGCACGACGCTCCTTCGGATTGCCCGAACCGATGACTTGCCCCCGCACCGGATTGAGATGCAGACAACGGCTCAATTCGAGCAGGTAACTTCCTTCTTCGACGAGCAGGCTTTTATAACGGCCTTGGAAAAGATGACCCACTTCGTCATAGCGCCGGTTGAAAAAAACCGCATAGGTCACCATCAGGCGATGCATCCAACGGCTTAGGTTGGGCCGTTGCGTCCGGACCAGAAAGTGAAAATGGTTGGGCAATAAACGTAAGCGTGTAATTCGACCGCGAAACGCGGCAAGGAATCCGCGGCGATGCCCAGGAACCGGGCGCGATCCGCATCACTCGCGAAAACCGGCTCACGCCGATTTCCACGGGCCGTGATGTGATAGATCGCCCCTTCAAACTCAAGACGCAACGCCCGGGCCATGGTCGCCTTCTTCCATCGCTACCCCGAATTGTCAAATTGTTTAGATACGACCCCGTCCGCCTTTTTCCTGTAGAAACCAAAAGCCGCGCTCTTTCGAGCGCGGCTCAAGTTTTGCAGCGGGTGATCGGTGTGTCTACCTGCGCGGCTTCTTCCCACCAGTTGTAGCAGCACCGCTCGTGACCAAGTATGTGGCTGCGTTGGCGGTGCTGTCGTTTGCCGAAGCATTACCGGTCGTATCGAGCGCGTCGGTGGAGCGAACCTGCGTCGTTCCCGCCGTGTCGTAAGTCCGCGCGGAAATCGCGCCGAGCAAATCACCAGCTTGCACGTTCCCGATCTTATCCCTAGACACCGCGATGGTGATGTTGCCGTCCAGAGTCGCAGTGGCGCTATCCGGGACGCCGAGCTTTTTCGTATTTGGAACACCGAGCACAAAGCCGGTAACGCTGGTTTTTACGGTGCCGTATTCATAAGAGACGTTGCCGCTGGCATCCTTAGCCATCCCAAGGTAGAACTGACCACCGTCTGCCTGCGGTGAGTTCCAAAAGATGAACCACCGACCGACGGTTGGCGTCGACAGACTCGCAACCTTGAGGTTGAAGACCAGTTTGCCTGCATCCGTGCCGGAGCTCGGCTGCGCGATCGAAACCATCTGAATGTCTTTGTCGGATCCTACCGGTGCACCCTTCTGATCGCCAGTCGGATCAGCAGCGACCATGTAGCCCGTCGCGCTGCTACCGACGTAGCGCGCGGAGACCTCATTGTCGCCATCAGACGTTCCGACTCCGTTGGTAGCCGTAACTTTATAGAAGTATGTCAGACTGGAATCATTCGCCGTCGTGTCGCTATAGATAAGCGTGCCTCTGACCGATTTCAGGAAGGTCTCTCCTCCGGAGACCGTTCCGCGGTAAATGTTGTACTGTTTAATTTGCGCGCCGCCATTGTCTGCTTCCGACCACGAGAGGTTGATCACACTGCCGTCGCGTCGCGCGGATAAGGAGGGCTTCCCGGGCTTCGTCGCTGCGTTCGGCGGGTCAAATTGTGCCAGGAGGCGAGGTCCGCCGGACTGCCGCGCGATCGCCGCGAGAGCGGTGTAGGAATTGCCGGAAGCGGTGCTGGGTGCCTGAACGCACTCGCCCCCCGCGCAACCGTCCGCATAACCAACCAGAATGCGGCCTTGCTGATCGATCGTTACATCCATGAAGTCGAGCAAGTTGCGGCAGATGTTTGATCCGCCACCCATCCAGATACAGCCGCGCTGCACCGGATCATTTGGCGTTGCGTCAACTGTCTGCCACGTAGTGCCGCCATCATAAGTGGCGGCAACATACAGGTGCCACACACCGGGGAACGTCGGTCCGGTCAGGCCTCCGACAGTCGGGGTGCCGAGAAACGCAATCGCAGCCCGACCTGCATCTCCAGCCACAGCAGCTGGGAAGGCGACGTTGTTGATGCCTAAAGCTGCTCCGATATCCAGAGGCTGGCTCCACGTTCTGCCCTGGTCTGTCGACGTGCTTACGACGGCCTTTGTATCACCGTCGGCGTAAGTGAAGTAGAGCTTGCCGCCATCGTCGATTGCGGCTGCCGGGTCACTGCCGGCTGAGGTGCTGCCCGGCATCGGGCGAATAACCCATTTGAGGCCATTGTCTTCTGAGACAACAACCCCTTGCTCTCCGCCACACCCTTTGTTCGGTAGGTAAACGGTCCCATCAGGCCCAACCTTCACATGGCCGTGCAAGCCTCCGCATTCGTCGGTGTAAGTAATAGTAGACGCACCGTAATTGATTCCACCGTCGTCGCTGCGGGCGCAGCTCGCGTCAACCAGCGCCTGTGAGCAGTAATAGACCGCACGGGGATAGACCGGATTCGGTAGGAGCGCGGGGAGCGGCTCGTGGTATGCTCCGCCTCCAACCGTCTGGTGGTCGACGCCTGAACCGATGCCAGTGCCGGTGCTCGGGATCCACGTTTCTCCGTCGTCAGGCGAGACCGACGACTCGCCAGCGATGACATTCGCCGCGAAGGTTAGCAGATGAACGACCGTTTGCCCAGTGAGCCGATCAGTCCAGAGAATCGGATCAAAATCGACTTGCGACGTTGGCGCTGGCTTG
Organism: Chthoniobacterales bacterium; assembly: GCA_038233495.1. Lineage (GTDB taxonomy): Bacteria > Verrucomicrobiota > Verrucomicrobiia > Chthoniobacterales > UBA10450 > Palsa-1392. The sequence goes on from JBBSLW010000016.1 coordinate 7,848, forward strand.
TTTACCCATGTGGGTTTGAGTGAGCCGTTGAAGGTCACTCGCAAGGTTTGGACATCGGACTGGAACATCGCTCGCCCTTCCGGGTGGCCGGCGATTGGCAGTCCCACGCCGATCGAAGGCTCGCCGGAAAAACGTCCGAGCGTGTCGGGCCCGGCCGCAGGCGGATTGAAGTTTTCGAACCGTGGCCCGACGCTAGAGACAGGCGCTGCGACCGGCGCTATCACCCCGTCAACGAGGGCTGCTGAACCGTGATACTGGTCAACACCGGGCACGCTCGCAAAATAGACGACGCGAACCGTGAATAATCCCGTGCCGATGTTTGGCTTGCTTGGATCCAGAACTACCTGCTCTTGGGTTGTGCCGCCGGATGCTGACGACCCAACAATCGCGCCACTGACGCCGCCCTTGTGGACATACATGTCGTAGTCTGTTGCCGGCAAAGTCCAGTTGATCTGCACATTGACTCGTTTGCCTGCTGTTGCGACTGAGGGATCGATGGTCAACTCGAAACTGTCGCAGTTATCCGCGGCGCATTCCGCTTCGCCTCCTGCAGTCGGCGCCCCTGTCTTGTCGCCGTCCCACGCAAGGGAAGGGTTATTAGTGCTGATGGTTCCGCCAGGCGGTGTCGCGGCGAAGCTTAACCAGCCGAGCGAGCCGCCCATGGTACAAAGCACCACGGCGATGACAACGCGCAGATTGAAGATGCCAGATTGAAGGTCAGATTTTTTTCTCATGTGGGATGGTTAAGGTTGGACGGAAACGTGAACACTAAGTTATCGCGACTTTGCGAGTCTTTGGATGCAACCAAACACGAAATACGTCAAGACGTAAGAAGTTTGCGCACCGACAGCCACGCTGTCAAATAGATTTTAGCGTAATCGCGACATCCGCTCAAACCGGGCGCTTGCTTCCTTCACCGGCGTTGATCCTCGCGCGTTTGCCTTGTTCACCGACCCGCGCGAAATTGTTTGAGCGCGAACCGATAAAACCAACGATGCGAACCCTTCTTGTTGTTACCTCCTCGGCTATTGCTTTCGCAGTCGCTGGCTGCTCCAAGCAGCCGAACCCTGAAGTCGCTCCGGTCGAGCATACGCCCGCAGCCGCCGCGCAATCGTCCTTCAGACAAATCGGCGCTTGCTCGTTGCTGACCGGCGACGAAATCCAGTCGGTGCAAGGGGACGCGGTAACGGGAACGACGCCGAGCAGTGGGCTACAGAATGGGTTCCCGAGCAATCAATGCGTCTTCACCACGGTCACGCCGGTCAATTCCGTCGGTGTCGTGATCACGCAAACGGGTCCAAAGTCATCAGGCCGCAGGGTGCCAGATTTTTGGAGGGAGACGTTTCATCTCGCCGAAGGCGAAAAAGAGGGCAGGAAGAAAGAGGGCGACGAACAAGAAGAAGAGGGGAAGAAAAAGTCGCCACCCCAGCCCGTTGCTGGTCTCGGGGAGGAAGCGTTCTGGATGGGCAGCCAGATTAGCAGCGCGCTCTATGTGTTGAAAGGCGACAGCTACATCCGCATCAGTGTCGGAGGCGCAGGTGACCAATCCGCTAAGCTCGAGAAATCGCGGAAGCTGGTGGAGTTCGCGCTGAAGCGCTTATAAAGCACTCGGAGATGATGTTGAAGCGGATACTCATCGTGGCATTTGCCGCCGGCATCACTTGCGCCAGCTGCTCGAAGTTTCGAAATGCCGAGCCAGTTAACCCAAGGACCGTTCAGGCGCCAGCACCGCCGCGCGCAATCGATGCGTGTGCGCTGCTGACGGTCGAAGAGGTCGCCTCTGTACAAGGCGACACGGTGGTCAATACGACGTCGGGCAACCCGGCCGGCGGCGGTTTCGCAACTGCGCACTGTGTCTTCTCGACAGCAACGCCCGTCAACTCTGTCAGCCTGGTGGTCGTGCAATCGTCAGGCGAAGCGGGCGCGTGGAGTGTGCGGGAGTTTTGGCGCGACACCTTTCACCAGCAGGCTCATGCTGAAGGCGCGGACGATGAAGAGGGGGAGAAGCGAGCCCTGCGGAAAATGTGCCTGATCTCGGAGACGAGGCGTTCTGGATCGGAACCGAAAGCGGGACCCCGCTTTACGTGCTAAAGGGGGACGCTTACCTTCAAGTCAGCGTTGGCGGAGCTGGTGGGGAGGACGTGCGACTGGAGAAAACAAGGACGCTAGCTCAGTTCGCGTTGAAGCGTCTTTAAACTCGAGATCTCGCAGGATGCGGTAGCGGAGAGCAAACTTTGCTAAAGCGTTCTCGTATGCGAAGCATTGCCGACCGAACCACGGCCACCTCGGCTTTCAAGCGGGCGCGCGTCTCGGTTGGTCCGTGTCCCTGAACCGCCAGCGGCACGCCCGACGGCGAGCATCGCACGATGACTGTGCTCCATAGCTCTGCGCCCCGCAGCAACTTCACCTCGCCCTGCGAGGGCGCAAGCGCTACCCTGATCGCTTCGCCTGAAGCAGGATGCCCTTTGCGCATCCGCTCCTGGCTGAAACAGGAACGGCCGCTCCTTTCGGAGCGGCCGTTCACTGCGGAAATAGCGATCCTGTTATTTGGTTTTGTTGCCCTACAGGAAGATCGATAGATCCTTCGTATTGTTGGCTTCGTTGCTTTCCTTCACGGCGTTCTTGCTATCGGCAGTCGCGCGGAACGTGTGATTGCCCTGTTTGGTTTTGGCCGTCGTTTGCCATTGGACAGGCACCCGGGTTGGTGCTTGAGACGCAAGCGCACTTACTTGCGCTTCGGCGTGGGTGTTGTGGTTGCCGTCGGACTTGGGGTCGGTGTAGGGCTCCCCTTGCCACCTCCCTTCCCCTTCGGGGTTGCCGTTGGCGATGGCGTTGGCGTCGGTGTCGCGGTTGGCGTTGGTGTCGCGGTTGGCGTTGGTGTCGGCGTCGCGGTCGGTGTCGGTGTCGGTGGGGCGCAGGCGGTGTCGTTTGCCACGACCGTATAGGGGCCGGTGTAAGCAAGGCTGTTCGGCATCTGATCGGTGAGAGCGGCCCCGCTCACGACCACCCCGTTAACCGGCGCAACAACACCAGAGACAAAGCCATCAATGCCGGAACCGACGGAAAGCCCGAGCTTGCTGGCGAGCACCTCGATCACGATCCCGCCGTTTGGCCCACCGTAGCTGCCAGCGTCGGCGGGCTGGTTGCTCCCGGCCGTGACGAAGCGGCCGTCCACGGTCCCATCGCTCCTCGGCCCCGGCGTGTAGTACTCATAAGTCGGCCCAGTGGCACCGGCCAGCATGCGGACGGCGCGATAGGCCGTCTGGCCCGTGCTATCGAGGAACTTCAAGGACACGTACCAGTAGTGAGTGGGGGTAAGGGTCCCGGCCGGGTTGGCATCGGTGTTGATGGTAAAGCGGAGTCTGGTCTCACCGGCGCCGTTGTAGGGCTGCGCGATCTGGAAGGAGCGCAGGTCTTCTCCTGCGATGCTGCCCGTGTTGTCGCCGCTGGCGTCGGTAAGCTTCGTTACGCCAGAGACGGAGCAAATGCTCTCCACGGGCGGTAATGGCGCTACGACGAGAGCGATCTCGTTGCTAGAGTCACCGCCCGATGGCGCCGCGCTCGTGATTGCCTTCACAGTATAGTAATAGGTCGCCACATTTGGGTCTGCGGTGGCGTCGTTATAGGTCGTCTTCGTGTTGCCGGTATTGGCCTCAATGACCGCCTCAGAACCAGGCGTCGTGCTGCGCAGGATCTGGTAGCCTGTGATGTCAGCGCCGCCATTGTCCGGTGCCTTCCAAGTCAGGTGCGAGGCGAGCGGATCGCGGGTGCCCGACAAGCAAGCGGCCTTAGGAGCGACTGGCTCGACGAGGTCAAACTGCGCCAGGAGCGTTTTACCTCCGGATTGACGAGCAACGCGCATGGCAGCGCCAAGGTTGCTCTTCCCGCCCGCGATGCAGGCTTCGCTGGTGCAGCCGTCGCTGTAGCCGTAGAGGACACGGCCGCTGTTGTCCATAGTTACTTCGTTAAAGTCGAGAAGGTTACGGTCACCCTGGTCGCCGCTGCCCCCCTGCTGCCAAATGCCCGTCATGCTCTGCACGGGATCGTTCGGGGTGGCGTTCACCGTCGTCCAATTGCGGCCTTCATCGTAGGTGGTGGCGATGAACACATACCAGATGCCAGGGAAGCTGCCGGACTGGTAATTGCCTGCCACATTGGTCGCCATGAAGCCGCACGAGGCGCGACCGGCGTCGCCCGCGATTGCCTCCGTGTGAGCGGCATTCTTGATGCCGAGGGCCGCGCCTACGTCGGTGTCACGAATCCAGTTGATAGCGGTGGGCGTCAGCGGGTCGGTGCTGCGTTTGCCGACCGCAACGTGAGGGTGACCTTCGGTGCCGCCAGCCTGGTTGTTCACGTAGCAGTAGTAAACGGTGTTGTCCTTGTCGATTCCCACGGAAGGATCGGCGCCGTTTGCCTGCTTGCTTGTGGTAAAGGCCGCGCCGTCGGGGTCACTGGTCGTTTTCTCAACCACGAACTCCGTCCAGGGCATGGTGCCTCCGTCGACGGTCAACGAACCACCCTGCTTATCGCCGCATGAACCATCCGGCAGGTATGCGGTTCCGTCTGAAGCGATGCGCACATGACCATGCAGACCACCGCATCCTTGGGAATTGGCAGCGCCAGGCCCGGTAGCCACCACCGGGGTAGTGTAAGTCGTCCCCAAGTCGAAACTTCGCTGGCAATTTGCGCCGATCAGCGTCTGGGAGCAGAAGATAACATATTCCCCCTGATTCAGAGGCGTGGTGAGATAACTCAGGTCGGCGGGAAGAGGCCCAGTCCCGATCGTCTCGTGATCTGCCCCATTCGGCGGTCCGCCCCCGACCGGGTTCCAAGTGTCTCCGTCGTTGTCCGTATATGCGTAATTGACCAGCGGCGAGGAGAGGTTGTTGACCGCTATGGTCCGGCCGGTTTTCTGATCCGTGAAAAGAATCGGATCCGTCCCGGTATCGGTCAATACAAAGGAACGATCTTCCCATAACGCTTCGCAGCATTCCGGCTTCGCTTGAGCGAGCAACTCCGGCGGGGTTAGACGCCAGATCGGACCGCTATTCATGGTCATGATTCGGCCGGTAAAACGATTGAAGCCGATGTTGAATTCGCCGGTGCTGGGCTCTGCTGAACTGCCTCTCGGTGCATAGAAGTTCTGATAACGTGGGGCCCCGGGACTTGTCGGAGTGGGGCCACCGAATGAAACGCCGCCCCCGCCCCCGCCCCCACTCGACGCAGCGCCATCCTGCAGGATGGCGCGCACCGTCACCACTTCGCCAGAGGCAGTGTAAGGAACAATTTTGACGGTATATTGCTGAGCGCCGGCGGTGAGCGGGAAGATCGCAGTCGTCTCGGGATTAGCGGAGCTGGAAGCAGAAAAATCCCCGGGTTTATTGCCGCTTAAATTCCCGACGTTCCCGTTGAAGATGTGCATGTCGTAGTCCGACGTGTCGGCGCCGGTGTCAGTCCAGGACGCGGTCACCTTGACGGACGCGTTCGGGTTCGCCGCCAGGAACGCCGCGGTGATATTCGTGGTCAGCAGATAACTATCGCAGGGATTCTGTGTGCTGCAGCGCGGACCGCTGTCCACCAGGAGCACGGGCGTCGGGTTTGAGACGAAGAAGGGCCCCGCAGTGTAGGAAAGGGAGCCGGGGCCCACATTTGGATCATCGCTGATCGTTCCGCTGGAGGGGCTGGACGCAAAACTGAGCGCGGCTAACCAGGAACCGGCGGCACAAAGAAGGAAGGCTAGAAATATACGGGGGTTAAATGAGCCGGTTTCTGAGACGTTTTTTTTGTGCATAGTGGCGGAATCTAGGTTTCGGTTGAGGCGAACTGAAAGAGAACGGCTTTCTTATGATTTTGTTCGAAGAATTAAGCGTGCGGACAGGAGGAAGGCAAGCTTTTTTTGATACATGATAGAAATGTTAGACTTTTAGCGCCGTTCCGTCGGATCAGCCCGGCCAATGCAAGCAAATCGTGGGAGGTCTTTGCTGGGTCTCTTAGAAACGCGAAAAATGATTTTTTTGCAGGGCTTTGTTGCGTCTGGGAAAGCGTCCCCTCGTCGTTATAGCCGCCGGGCGCTGGGCCCAATCCGGCCATTATTGAGCGCGCTCCGTTGCACAATCCCTGCCGCGCCGCGGCCGCTCCCAACACGCCTGACGGGTCCGCCTTCTGATTCCAGCAGCGGCAGAGCTTGGGCAGGTCCCTCTCCGTCCTGCGGCGGATCGAGAGGACAAGCACCACGCGCGGCGGCTGCGCAACTTCAGCATGTCGACGAGACGCTAAACAGATACGGGGCCAGCGTCCCCGGTTATAACGCGACTGCGGCTTCGGCAGGCTCGACCGCCAGGCCGAGTTCCCGCAGAAGCGCGGCATCGGCGTCGGCCGCCGGGTTGGCGGCGGTGAGCAATTTGTCGCCGTAGAAGATCGAATTGGCGCCGGCAAAAAAACAGAGCGCCTGCCCTTCGCGGGTCAGCCGGGTGCGGCCGGCGGCGAGACGGACGCGCGCCTTCGGAATGGCCACGCGGGTGACGGCGATCAGCCTGACGAGATCGAAAATGTCGATCGGCGGCTGGCCGGCGAGGGGCGTGCCCGGCATCGCCATCAGGCAATTGATCGGCACGCTCTCCGGTTGTGGATTGAAACTGCTCAGCACCTCAAGCATGCGCAAGCGGTCGTCCGCCGTTTCGCCCATGCCCACGATCCCGCCGCAACAAACCGACATGCCGCTTTCCTGGACCGCCGCGATGGTGTGGAGGCGATCGGCAAAAGTGTGGGTGGTGACGATCTCGGGGTAAAACTCGGGCGAGGTGTCGATGTTGTGATTGTAAGCGGTGACACCGGCCGCTTTCAGCTTGCGCGCCTCGTCCGGGCCGATCTGGCCCAGGGTGACGCAGACTTCCATCCCGAGCTGGCTCACCTCTCGGACGGTCGCGAGCACCTGTTCGAATTTCGGCGTGCCGTCGCGCACCCCGCGCCAGGCCGCACCCATGCAAAAGCGGGTCGCGCCCTGCGCCCGGGCCCGCTGCGCCGCGTTCATAATCTCATCGACCGGCATCAGTTCCTCGCGCTCGAGGCCGGTGGAATAATGTCCGCTCTGCGCGCAGTAGGCGCAGTCTTCGCTGCAGCCGCCGGTCTTGATCGAGAGCAGACTGCAACGCTGCACCTGTGCGCCGCGCCAGTGGTCCAAATGCACAGCCCGGCTTTGCGAGATGAGATCAAAGAGCGGCTGATGATAGAGCCGTTGCAGGTCCGCCAGCTTCATTATTTAACCGCAGAGATCGCAGAGGACGTGGAAGAAGACAAAGAGATTGTTCGGGGAGTGAGCCAAAGTCTCAGGGCCGGCGCAGGTTCATCGTGCTCGTTCACGTCCTTCCTCCTCGATGACGAGCACGAGGAGGAGGGCAGCTTGTTCTTGGGGTCTGAGACTCCGTCGAGCCTGGAGTGCGTCCGGCTTCGTGAGAACATCTTCCCTCCCCGCTCGACGGAGTCTCGCCCTACCGAGTTGCCGCGACAGCGAGGACCACTTCAGCGCACCCACCAGGGCGCCGGATAGGCGGCGCGCGGGTCGTTAGGCAAAGTCGAACGGCGCGGGCGTTGCAGTCGGGCTTCCTGCATCTCGCGGCCGCGCGGGGTGCGTCCGAACACGGTCACCGGTGTCCCGACCTCGACCGCGTTGAAGATCGCGATCGCGTTCTCTTCCGGAAGGCGGACGCAGCCGTGCGAGGCCGCGTAACCCGGCAGGTAGCCGGCGTGCATCCCGATCGCGTCATTGAACCGGACGAAGTATCGCATCGGCGCGGGGACGAATTTGCCGCCGGGCGGGACCGCCATGTCGGCATCGGCGTCGGCCACGAGGGTGTTGCCGCGCGCGTCCTCGATCCGGCCGTAGAGGGTCGAGAAATGGTTGCGCTCTTTTTCCATGACCTTGAAGGAGCCGGTCCCGGTGAGGTGGCCGTAGCGGCCGGAAGAGATCGGGGTGGAAAGAGCGGCGCGCCCGTTGCGGATGAGGTAGGCGGTCTGGTCGCGGAGATCGATCTCAATCGAGGTGGCGGGAGTTTGAGCGAACGCGGCGGTGGCGGCGAGGCTCGCGAGGCAGAAGAGGAGGTGCATCTTCATAGGAGGAAATAAAGGACACGAGCGTGGGAGGCGCAAATGTTGGTGCGCGTTTAGCCGCTTCGCTATGCGGAGCCGTTGTAGCCGCTTCGCTGTGCGAAGCGTGAGGGGGATTCTCGCTCGCTCTATACGTTTTCTACTCCAAGCGTCGCCCACAGGGCGACGGCTACAACCTAGACCGCGATCGGGGCTTTGATCGCGGGATGCGGGTCGTAGCCGGCGAGCGTGAAATCTTCGAAGCGGAAGTCGTGGATGTTTCGCACCGCCGGATTCAATTCCATCCGGGGCAGCGGGCGCGGTGTTCTCGCCAGTTGCTCGCGCGCCTGTTCGAGATGGTTCCGATACAGGTGGAGATCGCCAAAGGTGTGGATAAAATCGCCGCTCGTTAGGCCGCAGACTTGCGCGACCATTTTCGTGAGCAAGGCGTAGCTCGCGATGTTGAAGGGCACGCCGAGGAAAAGATCGGCGCTCCGCTGGTAAAGCTGGCAACTGAGTGCGCCATCCTGGACGTGGAATTGAAAGAGCGCGTGACAAGGCGGGAGCGCCATCGCGTCGACTTCCGCCGGGTTCCAGGCGGTGACGATGAGACGGCGGCTGTCGGGGTTGCGTTGGATCTGCTCGATCACGCGATCGATCTGGTCGATCCGTTCGCCCTCCGGCCCGCGCCAGTCGCGCCACTGCGCGCCGTAAACCCGGCCGAGGTCGCCTTTTTCATCGGCCCATTCGTTCCAGATGCTGACGCCGCGTTCCCGGAGGTAGGCAACATTGGTGTCGCCGCGCAAAAACCAGAGCAGCTCGTGGATGATCGATTTTAGATGGAGCTTCTTCGTGGTCAGGAGCGGAAAGGTTTCGCGCAGATCGAACCGGGCCTGCGCCCCGAAAACCGAAAGCGTGCCGGTTCCGGTGCGGTCCTCTTTCGGGCGGCCGGTCTCGAGGACGAGGCGGAGAAGGTCCAGGTATGCCTGCATTAGCCTAACGACATCTTTTTGCTATTTTCTTTGCCACAGATGGACACGGATTTTCACAGATATCTGATGGGGAAAATTACATCCGTGTTTCATCCGTGTAATCCCTGGCCTCCCCGTTCTCATAAGATTTTTTGGCCACGGATAAACACGGATTTTCACGGATTACCGGAGCAGAAAACCCATCTGTGTTCATCTGTGTCAATCTGTGGGCTCTTCATTCTCACAAGCGTTTTTTGGCCACAGATGAACACAGATTTTCACAGATATCTGATGGGAGAAAACCAATCCGTGTTTCATCCGTGTAAATCCGTGGCTTCTCATTCTCAGAAGAGTTTTTTTGGCCACGGATGAACACGGATTTTCACGGATTACCGGAGCAGAAAACCATCTGTGTTTATCTGTGTAGATCTGTGGCTTCCCGTGTAAATCCGTGGCCTCTCCAACGACCGCTCACATGATCTGCCAGCGCGGGCGTTTGGTTTTTGGGTCGTTCTCCCAAAGCCGGACGCCGCCCGGATAAACGTTGCGGTTGTGGCCGAGCTCGACGCCGTCGGGCAGCTTCTCGATCAGGCGCGCGTTGCCGCCGCCGAGCACGACGTAATCGGCGATCACGGAGAGCTTCAATTGCTCGAGCGCGTAGTTCGTTTCGCGTAGCCAATTTTTTTTGCCGATCTGCCCGAGGCCTTCGTCACCGAGCCAGTCCTCGATAATGTATTCGTCCTGGTAGGGCAGGTCGCCGAACTCGAGCGGGAGAACGTGGCCCGGCCAGACAAGGGCCGAGCCGAGCCCGGTGCCGAGCCCGAGGAAAAGCATCCGGCCGCCGCCGTGGTAACTCCCGAGCGCCTGGAGCGCGGCGTCGTTGATGACGCGCGCCGGTTTCCCGAGGGCTTTGCCGAAGTCGAAGCCGGCCCACCCTTTCCCAAGATGTTTCGGGTCCTTCACGACCTTCCCCGCGCGCACCGGCGCCGGCACACCGACCGCGACCGCGTCGAAGGCCCAGTCTTTCGTCTCCTTTTTAATCTCCGCCACCGCCTGGGCAGGCGTGAGTTTGGGGCCGGAAGCAAATTTCCGTCGCTTTTCCTTCGCCGAGATCATCAGCTTGACGTTGGAACCGCCGATATCGACGACGAGGATCTTCTTTTTCATTTGCGGTCGTTAGGCAATTTCCTGATCGGCGAAAGGCGCATTTTGCCGACGCGCTGTTTCTCGGCCAGCTTTTTCGCCTGGCGGCGGGAATGCTCGCGAAACTGGTGCTGGGCCTGCGAGCGCGGCGCGCCTTCCTCCGGCCGCAGGCGCACGTAGGTTCCGTCGGGCTGCAGCTCGCGCGCCTTGCCGTAATCGGTCAGGAACCGGGGCAGCACTTCGTTGATGATTTCCTCGCGCAAGGCGGGCGCGTCGATCGGGAACGCGATCTCGACCCGGCGATAAAAATTACGCGGCATCCAGTCGGCGCTGGCCAGGTAGAGATCAGGTTTGCCACCGTTCCCGAAGAGATAAACCCGGCTGTGCTCGAGGAAACGCCCCACGATGCTGATCACGCGGATGTTCTCGCTCAGCCCGGGAATTTTCGGCCGGAGCGAACAGATCCCGCGCACGATGAGATCAATTTTCACCCCGGCGCAGGAGGCTTCGTAAAGTTTTTCGATCACCTCCTGGTCGACTAACGAGTTGAGCTTGGCCACGATCCGTCCCGGCTCGCCGGCGGCTGCGAGAGTGCGCTCGCGCTCGATCAGGGCGATGAGCCGCGCCTGCAGATCGAAGGGCGCGACGAGTAATTTCTTCAACCCGGGATAACCGGCCAGACCGGTCAGGGTATTAAAGACGATCGCGACTTCCTCGGTCAGCTCCGGCGCAGTCGTGAAAAGGCTGAAGTCGGTGTAAACGCGCGCGGTGCGCGGATGATAATTGCCGGTCCCGAGATGGACATACTGGCGGAGGCGATCGGGATCGCGCCTCACGATGAGCAGCGCCTTGCAATGCGTCTTCAGCCCGACCACGCCGTAGACGACGTGCGCGCCCGCTTCCTCGAGACGCCGGGCCCACTGGATGTTGGCCGCCTCGTCGAAGCGGGCCCGCAACTCGACCAGGGCGGTGACCTGCTTCCCGGCCGCGGCGGCATCGATCAACGCCTCGACAATCGGCGAATCGCCGCTCGTGCGATAAAGCGTGATCTTGAGCGCGAGAACGAGCGGATCGCGGGCCGCGCTTTCCACTAGCTCGACCACCGGGTCGTAACCTTCGTAGGGATGATGGAGCAGGATGTCCTGTTTCCGCATCGCCTCGAATAGATCGGCGTGCGGCGGCAGGGCCGGGTCGCGGGCCGGCTGAAAGACGCGGTCCTTCAGCTTGGCGAAAGCATCGTTCGCGACGAGCGGCGCGAGGTGCGTCATGGAGAGCGGGCCGTCGAGTTTATAGAGATCGGCCTCGGTCAGCTGGAAAAATTCGAGGAGCAGATTCGAAAATTCGTTAGGGCAATCGGCTTCCACTTCGAGGCGAACGGCGTTGCCGCGGCTCGAGCGTCGCAGTTCCTGCTCAATGCTGCGGAGGAGGTTTTCGGCCTCTTCCTCGTCGACGTAGAGATCGCTGTTCCGGGTCACGCGGAAGGCGTGCACGCCGTCGAGGACGAGGCCGGGGAAAAGATCGGCCACTTGCTGTTTGATGAGGGAGGCGAGGTAGATGTAGTTCCAGCTCTCGTCGCCTTTCTCGCCCCGCGGGAGATGGATCAGGCGCGAGACGGCGCGCGGCACCTGGACGATGGCGTGCATCGGTTCGCCCCCTTTCTGGGCCCGCGCCCTAACGAGGAGGTTGTGGCTCTTGTTCAGGAGCTGCGGGAAAGGATGGCTCGCGTCGACCGCGAGCGGGGTCAGCATCGGGAAAACTTCCTGCTGGAAATAGCGGCGCGCCCAGGCGGCGCGTTTCGCGCTCAGCTCCGCGATGTGACGAAGGTGGATATTGTTCTCCTGCAGGAGCGGCTCGATCTCCTTGTTCCAGAGCGCGTATTGCTGGGCGACCATCTCGTGCGCGACGCGCTGGATGGCCTCGAAAGTTTCCGTCGGGCTCATCCCGTCGGGCCCGACATCGCTCGTCTCGCTCGCGATCTGTTGCTTGATCCCGGCCACCCGGATCTCGAAAAACTCGTCCAAATTCGAGCTCACGATCCCGAGGAACTTGACCCGCTCGAGGAGTGGCTGGGCCGGGTCCTGCGCTTCTTCCAGGACGCGGCGATTGAACTCGAGCCAGCTCAGCTCGCGGTTGATGAAATTCTTCGGCGCGGAAAAATCGGGCCGGGCCGGTGCTTCGTTAGGCGGCGGCATCGGGACGACGTTGGCCGGCGGCTCGGGCGTGGAAGAGGGAGCGGAAGAGGGCATAAAAAGCGGGCGACAGCGCGCTGGCGCGGCCTTCAACTAACCCTTCGCCGCCATCCCGCGCAAATCGCGCATTGACTCGCGGGGCGCCGACTGCAATCTGGCGCCCATGGCACGCGCACGGAATTCGACGAAGGCAAAATGGCATGGCTTGGAACTCTTCGAATGGATCGCGATCGTGCTCGCGGTCCTCGGGCTCATCGCGGTTTTCTGCATCTTCTTCATCCGCCGCCACGTCATCGAATATCGCGTCGAGCACACTTTCGGGGTGAGCGATCCGGAGTTTTTCGGATCCGCCCTCGCGCTCTACGATCCGGTCCCGCTGGCCGGGAACAAGCTCGAGATCCTGCAGGACGGCGACACTTATTTCCCCGCCATGCTGGGCGCGATCCGGGGCGCGAAGCAGACGGTTAATTTCCAGGCTTATATTCTCCATTCCGACAAAGTTGGGCAGGCTTTTCGCGACGCGCTGATCGAGCGGGCCAGGGCGGGAGTGGAAGTGCGCGTCCTGCTCGACGGACTCGGCTCCGGCTGGAGCCTGGATAATTCCGACGTCCGGATGATGAAAGACGCGGGCTGCAAATTTGCCTATTACCATCCGATGATGTCGTGGCGGGTTGATCGCACAAACCGCCGTTCGCATCGCCGCGTGCTCGTGGTCGACGGCAAACTCGGCTTCACCGGCGGCGTCGGTTTTGCCGATCAGTGGTCGGGCCACGCGCAGGATCCGAAGCACTGGCACGACGTGCAGATCCGAGTGGAAGGCCCGCTCGTGAGTGCGCTCCAGAATGCGTTCGAGGAACATTGGATCAAGACGTTTGGCGAAACCCTGAGCGGCGCGGGCCAGTTCCCCGCGCTCGCGCCCGCCGGCGAGATCAAGGGGCAACTGATCGCGTCGCATTCTTTCTCGATGGCGCCGGTCCCGCTAACCCAGGCGATCGCCTTCGCCGCGGCCGAGAAACGGATCTGGATCACGAACGCCTACTGCACGCCGAGCGACGACCAGGTCGATCTGCTCGTCAAAGCGGCCCAGCGGAAGGTCGATGTGCGCTTCATCGTGCCGGGCGCGAATAACGATCAGCCGCTCACGAAATCGGCCGGGCGCGCGGCCTACGGGCGGATGCTCGAAGGCGGGGTGAAGATTTTCGAATACGAACCGACCATGATCCACACCAAGGGGATGGTGATCGACGGGATGTTCTCGCTCATCGGGTCGTCGAATCTCGACCCGCGCTCGTCGTCGATTAACGAGGAGCTGGATCTGGCGATTTACGACCAGAATTTCGGGCGCGAAATGGAAGCGATGTTCGAGGGCGACCTCTCGAAATCGAAGGAATACACCTACCAGCAATTCAAGGATCGCTCGCTCTGGGAACGGGTGACCGAATGGGTCATGCTCCCCTTCCGCTCGCAGCTGTAATGGAGGGATGTCCGCGCTGTTGTCATCCCGAGCGGGCTCAGGATGACACACCAGTGCGTTTCATGGCGCCACAGAAAGTGCGCACCACCTCGAGCTGCGGAGTAAGCACGACCAGATCCGCATCCATCCCTTCCGCGAGCGCGCCTTTCCTTTTCCAGCCCATCGCGCGCGCCGGCGTTTCCGTCGCCATCCGGACCGCTTCGTGGACCGGCGTCCCGACCTCCTCGACCATTCGCCTAACGAGATCGATCATGCGCGACGCGCTCCCGGCAAGGGCGGAGCCATCCGCCATCCAGCAGGCACCAGCGCGCACCACGCAGGCCGCGCCACCGAGATCGAATACGCTCTCGTCAGGCAACCCGGCCCCGGCGGTCGCATCGGTCACGAGGCAGATGCCGGCCGCGCCTTTCGCGCGATAGAGCATCTTCATCAGGGTCGTCCCGACGTGCTGGCCATCGGCGATCAGCTCGCAAAAAATCTCCGGCTCGCTCAGGGCGACTTCGAGCAGGCCGGCGACGCGTGCGCCTGCCCGCCGGCGGAGCGAGGACATGCAATTAAAGGTGTGCGTGACCTGCCGCATCCCGAGCGCGAAGCCCGCCTGCGCTTCCTCCTCCCAGGCGTCGCTGTGCCCGCCGCTGCTCGCGATTCCCGCCGTCGTAAGGCGCGCGATCAGCTCGAACGCGCCCGGCACTTCCGGCGCGAGCGTGACCCGCTGTATCGCATTCGGGTTTTCCAACAACTGCGCGACCAGCTCCGCGCGCGGCTCGGCGATGAACTCAACCCGCTGCGCTCCGGCTTTCGCGCGCGAAATGAATGGGCCTTCGACGTGCGCCCCGCGCAGTTGCGGGATCCTGCCCGTTTCATTTTCAATCGCGCGCACGACGCGCACGATCTCGTCGATCGGCGCGGTCACGGTGGTGAGAAGGAGCGACGTCGTCCCGCCGCCGCCGTGAAAGTCGCAGATCGCGCGAAAAGCTTCCGCCGTGCCCTCCATCGTGTCGCGTCCGAGCGCGCCGTGCACATGTAGATCGATCAATCCCGGCGCGAGGAAATTGCCCGCGAGATCGATCACTTCCTCGCCGATCTCTGGCGCGATCCCGGACGCGAGCGCGACGATTTTGCCGTCCGCGACATGGAGCGAAAGGCCGTCGGCGATGCGATCGGGAAAAAGGAGCCGGCCATTGGTAAAGATCATCGGCACCCGCATCATTGCGTTTACTTTGGCGGCAGTCCATCGTCGTGGTTGCAAATGAATGTCGAGTTCGATGTTGCGATTGTGGGGGGCGCGTTCTCGGGCGCGGCCACCGCGCTCCTGATCAAGCGCCGGCGCCCGGAGACGCGCATCCTGATCCTGGAGAAGGCGCTCGAGTTCGACCGCAAGGTCGGGGAATCGACGACCGAGGTGAGCAGTTGTTTCCTGACCAAGGTGCTCGGCCTCACGAGCTACCTCGGGCACGAGCAGCTGACCAAACAGGGGCTGCGGCTCTGGTTTGCGAACCGGCCGGATCAGCCTTTCGACGAATGCGTGGAAATCGGCGCGCGCTACCAGGCGCGGCTCCCGACTTTCCAAGTCGATCGCTCGAAACTCGACGCGCATCTCCTCGGCCTCGCGGAGGAAGCCGGCTGCGAAGTCTGGAAGCCGGCCAAGGTGACGCGTTGCGAGCTGGAGGGCGCGGGCGGGCAGTCGTTAGGCGTAAAGGTCGACGAGGAAGAGCGCACGGTCCGCTGCCGCTGGGTGATCGACGCTTCCGGGCGGGCCGCTTTTCTCTCCCGCAAGCTCGGTTATTTCCGCCAGAACACCGAGCACCCGATCAACGCCGTCTGGGCGCGTTTCAACGGGGTGAAAGACTGGGACAGCTACGAGTGGCGGGAGAAGTTTCCCGATTACGCCGCCGCCTCGCGGACCGGGCGGGCCTGGGCCACGAATCACCTGATGGGCGAAGGCTGGTGGTGCTGGATCATTCCGCTCAAGGGCGGCGATTTTAGCGCCGGGCTGGTTTACGACAGCCGCATTTTCACTTTGCCGGAAGGCGCGAGTCTCGGCGAGCGGCTCCGCCAGCACCTCCTCGCGCACCCGGTGGGCCGGGAGATTTTTCGCGACGCCAAAATCGTCGAGCGCGAGGCGAAAGCCTACTCGGCGCTGCCTTACTACAGCACGCAGGTCTGCGGCGACGGCTGGGCGATCGCGGGCGATGCGGCCAGTTTCATCGACCCGCTCTACAGCCCCGGGCTCGACCTTTGCGCCTACACCACCTCGGTGGTGAGCGACCTGGTGGTGCGCGCGCTCGAGGGCGAGGAGATGACGGCCCGGCGGAACTATTACAATGAGCAGTTCGCGACCACCTATCGCGCCTGGTTCGAGACGCTCTACAAGGACAAATATTATTACATGGGCGAGGCCGACCTGATGTCGGCTTCCCTCCTCCTTGATGTCGGGACCTACTTCATCGGGCTCGTTAGGCCGGTTTATCAAAACCCGGAGCGCGCTTTCCTCGAGCTGCCCTTCGAGGGGGTGCCGGGCCGGATTTTTGCCGGGATGATGAAGTTCT
Source organism: Chthoniobacterales bacterium (assembly GCA_038233495.1). Classification (GTDB taxonomy): domain Bacteria; phylum Verrucomicrobiota; class Verrucomicrobiia; order Chthoniobacterales; family UBA10450; genus Palsa-1392. Next base: position 24,256 of record JBBSLW010000016.1, read on the forward strand.
ACAACCGGCGGCTTTCCACCCTGGCGAAGAACCGGATCGCGCACGGCGTACGCGGTGAGAGCAACGCCGGCTGGCGCGAGCTTTACGACGGATTCGTGCCGGATTTTCGGCTGCACAAATTGATTCGCAAAGGTCTCTTCCGCTGGTGGAAGGCGGAGCTGGGCAATCTGCGCTTCCTTTTTGCCAGCCCGAAACCGGCGGTCACAGCGCCCACCGGCGCAGCGGTGGAGGCGGGGTAGCGCTGCTCGCTTATCGGTAGGGCGAGACTGCGTCGAGCTTGAGGGAGGATGTGACCGCTGAAGCCGCGCCCTCAGGCTCGACGGAGTCTCGCCCTACCAGCTGGCCTCGCCAAATCAAGTCAGCCTGCGCAAGGTAACTCATGACCGACTCTCGTCACTGGTTTCGCCGGTTCGCGGTGCGAGGCGTTTTCTGGCGGCACTATCTCGATTTTGGCCTAACGAACGTTCCGTTCTATCTCCGGCCGGTCATGATCTTCTTCTGGACGATCATCTTTTTCTTTCTCGCCGC
>JBBSLW010000017.1:0-24696 GCA_038233495.1 Chthoniobacterales bacterium
GGGATGAACTCCGGGAGGGCCGCGCCTTGCGAGGGAATGCTGGCTTCGCGCCGGAATTCGCCGAGCGCCTCGCGCAGGAGCGAGCGGGAAGCGACGTTGCTCACGAAGCCGATGAAATTCCCGGCCCGCGGATAGAGCAGGTTGAGCCCGAGCGCGGGATATTTCTGCGAGCCGGGTTCATTCGAGAAATAGCCGATCGTCTCCAGGCTCAGCATCGCGACGATCGGATCGCCGCGCTCCCGGCAGCGGCGTGCATACACAAAGCTGCCCATTTTTTCGCTTTGGAAATAGAACGGCTCTTCGTTGGTGAAGGCGACGAAGCGGAGGGTGCGCGTGTTCTGCGTGCCGGCAAAACGTTTCGCGAGCGCGAGGAGCGCGGCCACCCCGCTCGCGTTGTCGTTCGCGCCCGGGGCGCCGAAAACCGAATCGTAGTGCGCACCGACAAGGACGATGCCGGGCGACGTGCCGCGCAACTCGACCTCGAGATTCACGCAGCTTTTACCATCCACGTCGTAGGAATCGCGGCGCACTTTCCATCCGCTCGCGGCCAGCTCCTTCTCGATGTAAGCGGCGGCGGCGAGAAGCTGCGGATAACGCGCGAGATTGCGTTCTCCGATCGTGCCGGCGAGCTCGTTCACGTGCGCGGTAAGCTCGGCGCGCAGAGTCTGCTCGGTTGCGGAAAGGGGCGGCGCGGTTCCGCGGAAAGTTTTCCCCGGCATCCGGATCATGAGGAGCCATCCTAGCAGGAAGAGCCCGATGATCCCGAGCCAAAAGCCAGCGCGCCAGGACATCCCCGGGTCTAGCCTTTCCGGCCCGCGTCCCGCAAGTCGAATTCACCCGACTTGCGCGCGCGCGCCTGTAACTTTTGCGTGGCCCGCGGCGCGAATTAGCGCTCGACGCTCCGTGTTTCCTTTGGCTAATACCGGGTCGAGTGAAGCCTCCATCGACTCCCCAAAAAGCGCCGCCGCGCGATGCCGCTCCGGTTCGCGCCGCTTTCTGGGATATCCGGCAATGGGACCGGCCCACGATCGCGTTGATCCTCGGGATCAAGGCGCTCCTCCTCACCTTCGCGGTGCAGGCCGTGGCCTCGCTCTCGATGGAACACGGCGGCTGGCTCGAGATCTGGAATCGCTGGGACGCGATGCATTACCTCAACCTTGCGGAGCATGGCTACGTCGCGGCGGGCGACAGCCGGGTCTCGCTCGTCTTCTTTCCGCTCTATCCCTGGGTCGTTAGGGCGGCGGCTTTTCTGATCCGTGATTATATGGTGGCGGCTTTTGTCGTCTCGGGAATCGCGTCGCTCGCGGTGGGTTTGCTCCTCCTGCGGCTGGCGCGATACGATGAGAGCGAAGAGGTGTCGCGCAACGCGGTCTGGTTTCTCTTCATTTTCCCCACCAGCTTCTTTCTTCACTGCGGTTATACCGAGAGCCTCTTCCTCGCTCTCACGCTCGGCTGTTTCCTCGCGGCCCGGAAAGGAAGCTGGGAACTGGCTGGGCTGCTCGGCGCGGCGGCTTGCCTGACTCGCGTCAACGGTCTCGTCCTCGGGCCCGCGCTCGCCGCCGAAGTGATTCTCGAATACTGGCGGACGCGCCGGATCAACCTGCGCTGGCTCTGGCTCGGGATCGTGCCGTTAGGCTTCCTCGGCTATCTCTGGCTGAACCATGAAGTCACGGGCGATTTCTTCGCCTTCACCAAGATCATGCACGAGCATTGGTATAAGAAATTTGCCACCCCCTGGTTCGGCATTTACGACGTCTGGCTCCGCGCGCGCGGGATGAATGTAAACGAAGGGCTGAACGAGTTCGTCGCCATCGTGCTCCTCACCGTCTGCATGGTTTGGTCGTGGTTCCGGTTGCGGCTCTCTTATTCCGTCTGGATCACGCTCAACTGGCTTCTCATGACCAGTACCGCCTATGTCCTGAGCGTGCCGCGCTACATGCTCACGCTTTTCCCGGTCTTCCTTCTCCTCTCGCGGGCCTGCACCGGACGGCGCTTTTGGTTTCTCATCGTGAGCGCCTGGTCGCTTCTCTATCTCGCGCTCTACTGCAGCCGTTTCGTGCAGGGGCTCTGGGCCTTTTGAGCTGGCGCGCGCCTTCAGCTTGCGCGAAAGAAAGAAATCGAGCCGCGCACGTGTTGTTCGATTCCCGCTGTCATGAAAAATCCTTTCCGTCCCGATCCGCCGCGCTGGCCTGAGCTGCTCGGTGTGGCCGCGGCCAGCAGCCTGGCCACTCTCTTCGTGGCGCGAAATTTCTTCCCCGCGGAAAAGAAGATTCACCATCGGATCACGGCGGATTACGACATCGGCGACGACGAATTTGTGCGCACGATGGGGCATCTGCTCGGGCCGCCGCTGGTCGAGGGAAACCGGATCACGCTGCTCGAGAATGGGGAGCAGATTTTCCCGGCCATGCTCGAGGCGATTCGCTCGGCCCAGCGCACGATTACTTTTGAAAACTTCCTTTGGAAAGAGGGCGACGTCTCCGACACCTTCGCGGCCGCGCTCGCAGAACGCGCCCGGGCCGGAGTGAAGGTGCATTTCCTCCAAGACGCGATGGGGAGCGACGCGGTCCGCGGGCGCGCGATCGAGAAGATGAAACGCGCCGGGGTGATGGTGGAGATTTTTCGCTTCGTGCATTTCTCCCGGATCAATTACCGAACGCATCGCAAGATCCTCGTGATCGATGGCGAGCTGGGATTCATCGGCGGCGTCGCCATTGCCGATCAATGGCAGGGGAATGGCCGCACCCACGGACGCTGGCGCGACTCGCATTACCGGGTCGAGGGCCCGGTCGTGGCGCAGTTGCAGCAGGCTTTCATGGATAACTGGATGGAAACGCGCGCGGAGTTGTTGCACGGCGATCTCTATTTCCCGGCGCTAAAGACGGCGGGCGACGAGATGTGCCAGATCTTTAAGAGCTCGGCCGGCGAAGGCTCGGATAGCGCGCGCCTCATGCTCCTCGTCTCGATCGCCGCCGCGCGGGAGCGGATCCGGATCGCGAACGCCTATTTCATCCCCGATAACCTAACGAGACAAACCCTGATCGAGGCCCTCCAGCGCGGGGTGAAAGTGGAGATCATCACGCCTGGCCCGGACATCGATGCGCAGAACGTGCGCGCCGTGGGCAAGGCGCGCTGGGAACCGTTGCTGGAGGCGGGCGCGCGCTTTTACGAATACCAGCCGGCGCGTTTCCACTGCAAATATCTGCTCGTCGACGACTGCTGGGCCTCGGTCGGCTCGGCCAATCTCGACAACCGCTCCATGTCGCTGAATGAAGAGGCGAACCTGAATGTGCTCGACCGGGAATTCGTTAGGCAGCACGCCCGCGTCTTCGACGGGGACAAGGAGCTCTCGCGCGAAATCACGCTGCACGATTGGCGGACGCGGCCGTGGGAGGAGAAGATTCGCGGGTGCGCCTTCATGGCTTTCCGCTCCCAGATGTAGGAGGAACCTCCCGCCGTGCTCAGAGTCGCGACTTATAACGTGCATGGCTGCGTCGGCACCGATGGGAAACGCTCGGAGACGCGGATCGCGGAAGTGATCGCCGGGCTTGAGGCCGACCTCGTGGGCTTGCAGGAACTCGACCTGGGCCGGGCGCGTTCCGGTGGCGTGGACCAGGCGGGACTGATCGCGGGGCAACTCGGCTGGCACTGGCATTTCCAGGCGGCGATGCAAAAGGGCGACGAACATTACGGGCTGGCCCTCCTGAGCCGGCATCCATTGACGTTACGGCGGGCGGTCTGCCTGCCGGGAGTGGCGCCGTTTTTCTGCCGGGAAGAGCGGGCCGCGGTTGGGATGGACGTGGCCACGAATGGCGGCCCGGTGCACGTGATCAACACGCATCTCGGGCTCGGCCGAAGCGAACGGCGCTTGCAGGCGGAGCTATTGAGCAGCGCCGAGTGGCTCGATGCGCACGCCGCCGGCACGCCACTCATTTTGCTCGGGGATTTCAACAGCCTGCCGGGCTCGCATCCGCATCGCACTCTGAGCGGGCGCCTGCGCGATGTCCGGCGGCTCGTTAGGCCAGCGCGACGGCTGCCGACTTTTCCAACTGCTTTTCCGCTCCTGGCGGTGGATCATATTTTCATCAATGCCGCGCTCGAGGCGATCGGTGTCGCGGTGCCGCGCTCGGCTTTGACGCGGGTGGCGTCGGACCACTTTCCGCTGGTGGCGGAGCTTCGGATGAATTCGGCCGGCGAATAGTTTCTGCGGGAGAAGGGGGCGGCGTGAGGTCTCGCGAAACGCTGCGCCGGGCTCGACGGAGTCTCGCCCTACCGAGGGTCTCGCTCTTCCGGGAAGGAGCGCTCGTCGCTTGCGTAGCGGGGAGGTCTCCGGATGGTATGCCCGCCGATGAACGAATCGATTACCAGAGAAGCAGTCAGCAAATGGGCCAGGGTCGGCTTTGCTCTTGCCTTCCTCGCGCTCCTGGTGAGCGGCTGGCTTTCCTATGACAACATTCGGCGGATCGGGCGCAACGATGCGCTGATCATTCACACGCACGAAGTCCTGGATGAGATTCGTGACCTGCTCAAGAATCTGGCGGAGGCGGAAGCCAATCAGCGCAATTACCTCCTCACCGGGGAATCAGGATACCTCCAGCCCTATCTGGCGGCGGCCTCCTCCGCCGATCATCATCTGGCGCGGCTCCGGAAGTTGACCGTCGATAACCGCCTGCAACAAAATCGCCTAACGAATCTGAAGCCGATGATTGGGCGACGCCTCGTCTCGCTCCGAACCGCGATCGGGATCCGCGAGCCGGCCGAGCTCTGCGAAGTAGCGCCCCCCACGCCGGTCGTGCCGGCGGCAAGCCTGCCCGCGGCGCGGCGCATTCTTCTCGTCGAAGATCACGAGCAAACTCGCCTCACGCTCGTCCAGCTCCTCGAGCGCCGCGGTCATACCGTCAGCGCGGTCGGGAACATCGCCGCCGCGAAGGAAGCGGCCGCCGCCGGCGTCTTCGACCTGGTCATTTCCGATCTTGGCCTGCCCGATGGCGACGGCTACGAACTGATGGCCGAGCTGAGCACCGCGCTTCGCCTGCCCGGGATCGCGCTGAGCGGTTATGGGATGGATGACGACATCGCCCGGAGCCGGAAAGCGGTTTTTTCCTGCACCTGACCAAGCCGGTCGACATCCGCTCGCTCGATTCCGCGATCGCCTCCGCGCCGCGTCCCGCTTTTGCCTAACGTTTGACGCCGGGACACAGGCGGTCACGTTGACCACGAGGAAACCGAATGATGAACACAGAAGAAATCGCAAAGAAGCTGGTGAAGTTCTGCCAGGACCGACAGTGGGAGGAAGCGACCGAAGCCCTCTATGCGGATGACGTGGTCAGCGTGGAACCGAGGGAGATGGGCGAGATGCCGGCCGAGGTCCAGGGCATCGATAAAGTTTGCGCCAAGGCGCGGTGGTGGGTGGAGAATCACGAAGTGCACAGCTCCGAAGTCACCGGGCCGTTCGTGGCCCGCGATACTTTCGTGGTCCGCTTCGATATCGATGTCACCGACAAAAACTCCGGGCAGCGGATGCAGGCCTCGGAGGTCGGGATTTACCAGGTCAAGAACGGCAAAGTCGTGCGCGAAGAATTCTTGCCGCTGATCGGTTCGTAGAAAAACCGAGTAGCGTTAAAAGGCGGCGGAGGGGGCTTGCCGCTTGCGCGCTTTCGAGCTGCAAGCTAGAAGCTGGCAATCCCTTTGAAGCCATGAACCGCACCCACATCAAATGGCTCCCGATCCTGATCGCGGGCATTTTTTTTACCTACCAATACTGTAGCTCGGAAAAATTCGTGAACCCGGAGACCGGCCGGAAGAGTCACGTCGGCCTCTCGACCGAGCAGGAATCCGCGCTCGGCCTGCAAAGTTACCGCCAGGTCCTCTCCCAGGCGCAGGCCATTACTTCCGGGCCGGAAGCCGAGATGGTCCGGCGCGTCTCGACCCGGCTGGCCGCCGCCACCGGCGCCGTAGGGAGGGAATTCGACTGGCAGGAATCACTCATCCGCGATCCGCAGGTGAACGCGTTTTGCCTGCCGGGCGGGAAGATCGTCGTCTACACCGGCATCCTGCCGGTCGCGCAAAACGACGCCGCGCTCGCCACCGTCCTCGGTCACGAAATGGCGCACGCCACTTCCCGCCACGGCGCAGCACGCGTTCTCCAGCAAAACCTCGCGCAGACGGCCATGACCGGGATCGCTGTTTCCCTGAGCGACATGGATTACAACAAACAGCGCGTCGTGATGGGCGCGCTCGGGGCCGGCGCGCAATTCGGCGTGCTCATGCCCTTCAATCGCGACCACGAATCGGAGGCCGACCATATCGGGCTCATCTACATGGCGCGCGCCGGCTACGACCCGCAGGAGAGCATCCGCTTCTGGGAACGGATGGAACGCGCCGGCGGATCGCAACCGCCCGAGTTTCTCTCCAGTCATCCTTCGCACGGCCGCCGCATCCAGCAGCTGCAAGCCTGGATGCCGCAGGCGCTCGAGGAATATCACAAGGTCGCGCCGGCCGAAGCCGGTCGTTAGGCCGGACGCCGCGCCCAGCGCAGTTTTGCGGAAGACGAGCGCGGATTGGAGTGTCGCTCCGCCGGCGTCGGGCGGATTACGTTTTCCGCGATCGCGGCGTACAGCCCTGCACCCAACCCGGCCGCGAAAGCTTTTTTTACCCGGCGATCCTCGCCCGAATGGAAGCTGAGAATCACGACCCGGCCGCCCGGCCGCAGGCAGGTCGGCAGGTTGCGCAGAAACGTCTCGAGCGCGGAGAACTCGTCGTTCACCGCGATCCGCAGGGCCTGGAAAACCCGCCGAGAAGAAAGCTCGGCCGCTTCCGGTCCGACCCGGGGCAGCGCACCCCGGATGGCCGCGACTAACAAACTGGTGGTGGAGAAATGCCGGCCGGCCAGCGCGGGCCCGAGCGCGGCGGCGTGTGGTTCGTCCGCATTCTCTTCCAGCAGCCTGACGAGTCTTTCCGGTGCGATCTTTTGCAGGAAGAGCGAGGCCGGCTGGCCGCGCTCCGGATTCATCCGCAGATCGAACGGCCCTTCGTGCTTGACGGAGAAACCGCGCGCCGGGTCGTCCAGTTGCATCGAGGAAACACCGAGATCGGCCAGGACCAGATCGGCGCCCTCCAGCCCGGCGCGGGCCAGGACCTGCGGCAGGCCGGCGAAGTTACTCCGGGCCGCCTCGAAGCGTTCGCTCGTCCAGCCTAACGATCGGAGGCGCGCTTCGGTTTTCTGGAGTTCGACCGGGTCGACGTCCAGGCCGAGAAGACGCCCGCCCGGTTGGAGGCGCGCAAGGAGCGCTTCCGCGTGCCCGCCATGGCCGAGGGTACAATCGACCGCCAGCTCGCCCGGTTGCGGAGCAAGCGCGGCCAGGATTTCGCGCACCATGATCGGCCGATGCGAGCCGGCCGGCGTCCTCCCCCCCGCAATGACTTTCGCGACCGTCTCGGCATAACGCGCCGGATCGTGCTCCTTGTATTTCTCCTCGAAGCGGCGCGGGTTTTTCCCGCGATACCGAGGCCGCCGCTGGTGAGTGGGCGCCGGCGGCGAAGCGGAATCGATTGGAAAAGCGTCAGGCATTGGGATCGCGGGTGCAGCCAGTGGGCCGGGAGTAAATTGCCACGCCGGCACGAATTTGCTGCATCCGGGCGCAGTTTGGTGCAAAAGGCGAAAGTCGAAATGAAAACCAAAAGTCTCGTCGCCGCGATCCTGCTCTCCACTTGCCTAACAACCTTGGCCTTTGCCCCGCGCACCATTACCCAGGCGCACGTCAACCAGATCCGCCTCGGGCAGACGACCGAGCCCGAGTTGGTCGCGCTCTTCGGCACGCCCACGACCCGCTTCGTCGATTTGCGAAATTCCGTCTCGCTCGATTGGTTTCGCTCCCGGCCCATCCCGCCGGCCGGTTATCTGCCATTGATCGGCCAGTTCCTCGGCGGCCTCGATGTCGAAGCGCAGCAGCTCTCCGTGGTGCTCAGCCCGAGCGGCCACGTCATTCGTTACTACGTCCATAGCTCGAGGGACCGGTTGAAACGCGGCCCGCAACAGGTCACGACGACGGTCCGCGAGACGAGCTACGCCAAGTAGGCAGCGGCTACGGCCGTTCGGCTACTTTGCTGGGACCGGCGGGATGCCGCCAGCTTTCCCGGTCGTCCGCCGCGTGGCAGCCTCATTCAAGACCTGCTCGAGCCGGGCCCGGGTGATCGGCTTCTGCAGCACTCCCAGCGCGCCCGAGGATTCCGGAGTGAGCTCCGTGCGCTCGCTCAGGCCCGAGAGAAAGAGGACGCAGCCCTCCGGGTCGTCGCTCAGGATGTTGCGGCAGGCGGTCAGCCCATTGAGCCGCGCCATCGCGAAATCCATCAAAACCACATCCGGCTTTTCCCGGCGATAGGCGCGGATGGCATCGAGCCCGGAATGGACCACGTCGACCACTTCGTGTCCGCAAGAGCGCACCAGATCGGCCAGCACGGTCGAAAAGGCCTTTTCATCATCAGCGATCAATACGCGCACAACGAAAAGGAGCAGAAGTTTACGTGCCCGCGCAACAAATTTCTTACGGCGGGGGCGAAGTGCCTAACGTGGCGCGGTCGACCTTCGTTAATTTTTGGATCCTGGCATAAGCCAGATCACGGCCACCGCGACATAAAGCGCTACTATTCGCGATTCCGTAGGAACCCGGTGATCAATCAAAAGAAGGCCGGAGTGCTTTTTTTCTTGGGAATATTCTCGAGCCTAGAAGGCTCGTAGAGTGAGTTAGGGGCGATCCCGGTTCCTGAAGAAAAATATGAAAGCGCTTTGCACTGTCGCCATCCTGCTCCCATTGCTCTCGCTCCACGCCGAGCAGCCGCCAGCCGCCGCGACCGATCGCGTCGCGTTCGCCCAATCCTGCTTCTGGACCGGCGAAATGAAGCTTGGCCAGATTGAGGGCGTCGTCCGCACCGAGGCCGGCTTTTTCCAGGGGCGCGAGGTGACTCTGGTAGAATACGATCCCGCGCGCGTCTCGCTTGAACAGCTCGCGGCCGGCGCGAAACAGGCCTCGGTGGCTGATCGCCTCCATCTCCCAGCGGGGGCGAAGGCCACGGGCGCGAACATTGCCGGAGTCCCGGTCGGTGCTTCGCTGGACGGCGACTACCGTGCCGCACCGGCGAGCGACCAGAAGAAGCAACTCGAAGGCTCGCCGTTCGCGAGACTCAAGCTCACTCCCGAACAAGCCACCAAAGTGAACGCCTTCGTCCGGGTCGACCCCGCGAAAGCCAGCCAGTGGCTGACCGCGCCCCAGCGCGCCCGGCTCACCGCCGCGCAGTAACTGGACGAACATGCTGAGCCTGACCGCCGCGGCGGGTCACGTCCGTGTTTGAAAAGTCGAGGACGAGCAGGAGCACGACAACGACACTAAGGGAGACGATCGCCGATCGTAGGTGTTTCTTTAACGCATCTTCACGCCGAGCGCGACGAGCCCGGCAAAGGGCAAGACCACCAGCCACAGGAGCGAAGAACCCAGCACGAGCCAGGGCTCGAGATAGAATGCTTTGGCACCGAGGTGATGCGTGGCGGGGAAAGACTCGGAACTGACCGCGAAATTGGGATTCCTTTTCGCAAGGGAATCTCGACCGGCGAGCCTGCGGCACAATTCATAAAATCTTCCCTTATTTGATCGTGATCGAATCGTCACCCTCGCTTCCAGCGGCTCCAACGCCTCGAAATCGTAGGTTAAATTACTCCTCGAAGCCCTGCAGCCGTTCGGACACGCTCCGCCCCATGCAACTGGGAAAACAAATCGCCATTCTGACTGCACTCACGATTACCTCGGCCCTCGCGGAGCCGACCGAGTAGTCCGCCACCGAAACCGCCAAGCACATCGGCGAGACCGCCACCGTGACCGACAAAGTCGAGCGCGCCTATCAGGCCAAGGGCGGCAACATTTTCCTCAACATGGGAAACGCGGATCCTAACGAGACCTTCGCCATCTTCATCCCGGCGGATGCGGCTCCGAAGTTCCCGAATTCAAGAGATACGAAGGCGCAACCGTCACCGTGACCGGCGAGATCAGCGCACACGGCGACAAGCCCGAGATCTCCGTCGCCACTCCCGACCAGATTACCGTGAAAGAAGCCGCGGCGGCAGCCACCGCCGCGCCCGCTCCTTAAGACAAAGGAAGTCGCGATTAGTGCTCGTGCTCGCATGATCTGGAAGCCAGGATGATGAATCACGAATACGGCGGAGCGCGAATAGCCGCAGGCAAAACAGGAGAGCAGGAAAAGAGGGGAGGGTGACGAGAAGATGCGCGCCGCCGCCCATCCTTTATAGCGCGCGCGTCTCGCGTGTCCGCCGTTCGAATGGCCTCGTCCCGCGGCGAGCTGGTCGCGGCGTCCCGCCGCGTAGACCCAGGAAAGCTCTGTCCAAACTCGTCACTGAACACTTCTTCGGTTCCGGGGAGCACGGGCTGTCAGCCCGTCGGTCTGGGGCGAGTCTCGCCCCAGACTTGCGCGCAGCGCGCCTTCGAAGAGCGTCAACTGAGTCTGAATTCGTTCCCTTCCTGGCTTAGTGGTTCCAGATTTCGAAGCAGGACGGAAGTCGGGCATCTTGCTGACTGGGCCGACGGGCTTCCAGCCGGTCGAATCATCGCGCGGAAGAACGAGGACGAGGACGAGGACGAGATTGCAGAGGCGAGAGCCCGCAGTTGCCGGCGCAGAAGCAGGCACCCAAACTGCTATCCAACAGAGAATGGATTTGTATGAAGTAAAAGCCCCGGGACTACGCAGCAGCGCACTCAACTCCCGCGAAATCTCACAACTCTTTCGCAACGGCCGGCTTTATCGCGACGCGCCCTGCAAACGGAAAGGCGAAGCCACCTGGCGCACCATCGACCAGCTCTTTCCGCTCCTGAAATATAGCCCCGAAATCTACTCCCTCCCGGCCGCCGACCAGCAACCGAAGCGTCGCCGCCTCGCCCTCATCGCCGCCGCCTTCACCCTCCTCGGCGCCGGCGTCGTCTTCTACCTCCGTTAGTCGTCCTGCGTCCCTCGTCCCTCGTCCTCGCTGTTGATTGCATCAGGAGGCCAAGGGAGCGCAGCGAGATAGACGGGAACCCGCGAGGTAGCGGTGCGTAGCATCAAGCTAGGAACCCAGGATTAATCTGGAAGCCAGAAAACCAGGATGAATAAAGAAAGCAGGAAAAGCAGGAACGGAAGTCAGGCATCTTGCCTGACCTGGCCGACAGGCTTCCAGCCTGTCGGACCCTCGCGCGGAGAAACGAGGGCGAGGGCGACAACTGCTGGGCGGGCGCCGCCGGCCCCGAGGGACGTGCGCCCTCACGTCCGTATCTCTAAAACATCGAGCACGAGCTGCGGAGGCAGCCGGAGCGTCCGCCTTGCAATCCCCATGAGCCGACCGGCTGGAAGCCCGTCGGCCGAGTCAGGCAAGATGCCTGACTTCCGCCTTCAGTCCCTTTCTTTTCCTGCGTTCCAGTGTTCCTGACCATCCTGGATTGATGCTGCGCACCGCGCTAACCCGCGGCTTTTCCGTCTATGTGGCTCCGCTCCATTCTGGCTTCCTGGTTTCCAGATCAGACTGACTCTTACGTAACGCGACGCTCTGCGAGGGTGCGCTGCGCGCAAGTCTGGGGCGAGACTCGCCCCAGACGGACGGGCTGACAGCCCGTGCTCCCCGGAAAATTCCTGCGTTCCTACTTTCCAGATTCATCTCCTGGAATCGCCCAGGCAAGGTCACTTAACCCGCGGGCTACTCGCCTCCACCAGCCGCCCGGCATTGAGCAATTGCGCTTCCCCGAAACGCTTCCCGACCAGCTGCAGGCTGGTCACCGGGATACGGGCGTTTTCCACCGGGATCGGCAACGCCAGCGCCGGGTTCCCCGCCAGGTTCACCGCTGCCGTATTCTGCAAAGCCAGCACCCGCGCTTCCAACACCGCCGAGCTCCCAAACAACGGAATCGTCAGCGGCAGACTCTGCAAGGTCGGCAAAGCAATGAAGTCCACCTTCTCGAGCGCCTTATTCAAAGTGCGCTGCCATTCCTTCTGCCGGGACAGCGCTTTCTTATACTCCGTCTTATAAAAGACTTCCCCGAGTAACAGGACAGACTTGGACCTTACCGTCACCCCGAGATGATCCGTATACTTACGATCATGGAGCCACGCCTCCGCCGCCGCGATCACATTCGCGTCCTTCTGGGCCTGCGACCATTTCGCCTTGAACTTCGGATCCATCCGCACCACCTGGAACCCGGCCTTGCCTAGTGCCGCATCCACCGCCTGGTCGATCCTCGTGTCCGTGCTCCCTAGCAGACGCGTCGGATCCGTCAGGCTATAGAAGAGATTACTCAGGTCAGTCACTCCCATGATGATGCTACCCGGGTCAGCCACGACGAGCGCGAGCTCGCCCGGAGAAGGGTCATTAAGATAGAGCCGACCGACCTTGATCTGGCGCCCCGCCGGCTTGGCTGCCTTCGCTGCTTCAAACCGCCCGGCAAAGCCTTCCTGCAGCAGATCCATCCCGGTCACGACATGCGCGATGTCTTTGCCCATCGGCCCGACCGTGTCCAGCCGCTTCGGCGAGATCGGGAAGACCCCTGCCAGCGGGACGAGCCCGAAAGTCGGCTTTAACCCCACGATCCCCGAGCAGGCCGCCGGCGTGCGAATCGACCCGGTCGTGTCCGACCCCAGGGCGACATCCGCAAGCCCACTTGTGATCGCCGCCGCCGAGCCACTCGATGATCCGCCCGGGATATAACGCCGCCACCAGCTCCCGAACGGACTCCTCGGCGTCCCGTAGTATTCGTTAATCCCGGAAGGCGAGATCGCGAACTCACTCAGGTTGGTTTTGCCGACAATCTGCACGTCGCGCCGGCGCGCGATCGCGAGACAGGCGGCATCCTTCTCGGCCGGCCGGGCGATCTTCGAGAGATACTCCGAGCCGGCCGTCGTCGGCACCCCTTTCACATCGATGAGATCCTTCACCGCGAGGCGCAACTTCCCATTCTGAGGGGGCGGCGAGTAAACAATGAAAGAATGAGCCCGCGACTGGCTCGCTCCCTGGCGGATGGGCAGCGCGCAGCTATTGAGCAGCCCCGCGAGCAAAAGGCCCGTGAGCGTCCCGCGGAAGAGAAAGCAAAAATGATGTTTCAACACGCGCCCACTTTTAATCGAAGCCAGAGCGAGACAAGAGGTTCCTCGAAGTCATGCGCCCACTGCTTCTGGAACGTCAGTTAGCAAGAAACGAACCAAAAGTGCGGCCGAGACGCGAATAATGGCGCGCGCATCAAAGCAGCAATGGAGGAGTCTTTCCGGGGAGCACGGGCTGCCAGCCCGTCTGTCGGGGGACGAGCCTCGCCCCTGACTTGCGCGCAGCGCACCCTCGCAGAGCGCCGCATGCGCTTAGGATAACCTTAAATCCGGAAGCCAGAAAACCAGGATGACAGGAACGCAGAGCGGAAGTCGGGCATCTTGCCTGACCTGGCCGACGGGCTTCCAGCCGGTCGGATCATCGCGCGGAAGGACGAGGACGAGGACGACAAACATAGAGCGGGCGCTACTTCCCCTCGAGGGACGTGCGAAGCCTGCCCGCCGCGGCGGGTCACCTCCGCGTTTCACGATCGCACCACGAGCAAGAGCCGAAAGGCATTCGTCCTGCTCTGCAGAATGAATGGACCTCTACGAGGTGATGGCCGAAGGCTGTCACAAGCTCCTTAACTCCCAGGAAATCGCCGTCCTCTACCACGCGGGGGAATTAACTCGTCACGACCCGTGCAAACCATTGGGCAAAACCCTCTGGCGCACGATCGACGAACTCTTCCCGCTCCTGAAAGACGACGAAGGCGACAGCGACCTTTTCGCAAGCGCGGCCACCCCAGCGCGCAAACCGTTTCCCGTCCTCACGCTCTGCCTCTTCACCGCGGCCCTCCTCGCATCCGTCGTCCACTTCGCCTGGAATCGGGCGCATGATGAATGGAATAAGGAGAGCACGAAAGCAGGAAAACGAGGGGAGGGGTTACAACAAGATGCTCGCCGCCCATCCGGGTAGCGCGCGGGTCTCGCGTGCTGGGCGCGGCGTCCCGCCGCGACGAATTCCCAAAGATCGGATTAAATCTGGAAGCCAGAAAACCAGGGAACGAATCAGGAGCGCAGGGATCTTTCCGGGGAGCACGGGCTGTCAGCCCGTCGGTCTGGGGCGAGTCTCGCCCCAGACATGCGCGTAGCGCACCCGCGCAGTGCGTCGCGTTACATAAGAATCAATTTAATTTGGAAGCCAGGAATGGAATTAAGAAGGCAGGAACGCAGGAAAAGGGATAAAGACGGAGGTCAGGCATCTTGCCTGACTGGCGGACGGGCTGCCAGCCTGTCGAATCATCGCGCGGAGAAACGAGGAACGAAGATCATAGGGCGGATACCGCCCGCCTTGGAGGGACGACCGGAGCCTGCGCGCCGTGGAGAGTGTCGTCCGTGTTTCTGATCTCAGGAACCCAAAAAAACAGGATGAATCAGGAAGTGAGGAAAGCAGGAAAAGGTCCGCAGCGGCGCCTCGCCGCGCAGCCTCACGGCCGATGCAACCCGGAGAACATCCCGCCGAGCAATGTCCCAAAGATTGCCATCAAAATCGCAAAGAGAAGAAACAGCACCGGAACAAAACAGAGCGAAACGATCATCGCCGCCGCCATCCATTTGAACATGAGCTTCAGGACGGAACCGAACGGCAAATCAAAATCCACCACCGAAACCCGCATCCCGGCATTGCTGCCGACTGAAGGCAACCGCGGCGCACGCGCCCCCTCGCCATAAACCGGCGACTCGCCCGACCGAACAACAGCCGAAGCCGTCGGCGCCGGCAGCTGTGTCCCGTACTTCAGCATCGGAAGCAGATCATCGATCGTCCGCCAAATGCCATCCGGCGCGACCCGGCAAGGCGTCTCCCGCCCGGCCTGCCCATCCGCGAAAAGCTGCGAAACCTGTTCTTCGGAGTATGGCCCTTCTTCACGATCGGAGAGTTTGAGGAAGTAGGATTTCATGGGTCCGCCCATCCAACACTGACAAGGCAAAATGCGGAAGGCGAAAGTAGCCATAACGGAGTCACAGCCCGAAGCGGGCTTCCTCAAGCGAGGCACCGACCGGGGCGGCCCCGGTCATAACTGGCACGTGCGATGCTCTCAAACTCCCGCGGGGCCGAGGGGCTGGAAAGCTGCCCCGGGGCCGCGAGCTCCCGGGGTTCGACGGAATAGTTCCGTCACCTGGCAGCAAGAGACATTAGGATGAAAATTATTACGATCGTTATCACACTCGCCTGCCTCGGCCAGGCCGCGCTGGCCGACGACCTTTCCACGGCCACGCCTTCGCCGACACCCACGATCAATCCTCTCGCGCGTCGGGGTGACATCCGACACTCGGAACGCATCAACCGCCGGAGCGAGCGGCGATCGGCCGGCGACACGAAAGCAAAAGACCGGGCCCAGCAGCGAACCGACCGGGTCGCAGTCCAGACGGCACAGGCCCAGGCCCGGGGAGCCGCCCGGGCGCGCGAGCAGGCGCAACGCGAAGTCGCAGCGGAGAACCGCCGCGAGACACGCGCCGAAAAGCCGCGCCTCACCTCCGATCTCATGACCCGGATGGGATTCAGCGAGCAACAGATCGCCGACCAAAAAGCGCGCGAACAAGCCGCCAGCGCCGGTGCCAAAGAGGCTGTCGCCCCCACTCCAGCAGGCCGCTAGGCCCGAGCATCGGACGGCCCGGCGCTCGGGATGGATTAAGAGAACAGTTCCCGCGCCAGTGACTCGATCCTCATCCAGGAGTGCGGACTGCAGGCGATCCCTCGGTTCCCGATCTTCCGATCCGGCCCCTATTCGCGATCCGAGAGCTTGAGGAGGTAGGACTCATTGCAAGGCTCGTTTTACGGTTGCTCGCGCCACGGTTTCCCCTTCCGATAAGCGTCGAGCTGCTTTTGGGCTTCTTCCCGGTCACGGGGCTGCGACATTTCCAACGCTCGCTTCGCGTGCTGGATTGCTTCGGGAAAGTTGCCTGTTTCAGCGAGGGCGTTTCCCAGAGCCGCGACTGCGTAAGGGTCTTTCCAATCGGTTTGAACACAGGCAATCTTTGCCTCGACCAACGCTTCCTTGCCATTCCTCCATTCCGCGGCTGGACAGGTAGCCAGGAACTGCGCCAAACCGGCGTGGGCGCGATTTGATCGTGGGAAGCGCCTCACTGCTTCCCGGTAATCAGCGAGCGCGGACTTATATTCGCCTCCATCCAAATAAGCGTCTCCACGAGCCACGAGCGAATTAGGCCACCCTGGGTTGAGCTGGATCACTTTTGAAAACGCTTTGGCTGCTTTCCGATACTCTTTCTGTTCCGCATAGACTCGGCCCGTCACTTGGTAGGCTCGGGCAAGATTAGGGTCGAGCTTCTGGGCCGTTCCTGCCTCTCGCAGCGCCTCCGGCCACTGGCTATTGAGGCGATAGATATCTGCCAGCATGGCATGCGACAGAGCGTTCCGCGGATCCATTTGCAGGGCGCGCTGGCAAGCCTTTATGCCCTCCCGGACCTGGCCGCCGTCAGCGCGCAGGATGCCGAGTTGCTGCCAGCCCCTCACACTTCTGGCCGCAAGCACCACGACAGCGACGCTGGCGGCGGGAAGATGTTGCTGAAATTGGAGATTCCGGTCGCCAGTGATGAAAACGTCGATCCTTTCCTGCTCCATCCGTGCGAGCAGTTCGCCGTTTCTGATTCCGTTCCAACCCATTCTTTGGACCGAGCTACAGAAGTGGCCGGTCAAAGCGCGGCCCAGTCGCCAATTGAGGCACTCGTCGATGAGCACCCTCACACCGTTTCGAGCATTCGCAGCTTGCCCGCTTCGATCACCGCGATGACCTGTTCGCGTTTCACAGAAGGAAACCCATCAAGGAAATCTTCGATCGATTCTCCGCCTTCGAGCGAGTCGATGAGGTTTTGCAACGGAACTCGAGTGCCGACAAAAACAGGAGTGCCGCCCATTATTTCTGGATTGGAATGGATGATGCCTTTGAGGTCGTCGCCGCTCATGTCCCCGACTTTAGATCAAAACGCGCCGATTGCGAGGCAGCGAGTTCTTCAGCATTTCAGCTCTTAATAGAGCGTCTACAGTTTCGATCTGACGACATTCTCGTTCTTCGTTTCTCCTCCGGCTTACCTTTCCTCGCCGGGTCGCCGGCGAGCTGGTTCGCGTTTCGCCTGTCACCGCGGTATCTTGCGGCGGAAGAACTCAACCGAAGGACAGCTTTATGGAGCACAAACCAAGAGGAAGAATTGAAGCGCAAGGAGTGGGGATCGGGGCGGTGTCGGACGAACTTCTGCAAAAGCGCGCCCGGGACCTGGCGGAGGAAGATGGCCGCACCCAACCGACGGACGCGGATCGCGCCGCAGCCCTGAAGGAGTTGACAGGATTTCACGAGGAGGCCGCCCCGGAAGTTCCGGCGGGGGCTGAAGAATTGACCAGTTGGAACGAGGGGCGGGAGAGCACGGGCCATGCTATCCCCACTCTTCTCCCTGACGACGAGGCTGAAGTTGATGCGGAGCTCACCGCAGAGGGCGTGGATGAGGCCGAACTCGATCGCCGCCGAGCGGCCAAAGACGAAAATCCACAATAATCGAGCGGGCCGGCCGAGGCGCGTCTCGCGACACGGGTTAGACCTGTGCCTGGCGAATTGGGCGAACGGCTCCAAGGCCTTCTCCAATGTCCGCATTTCAGTTTCAGCTTTTTCCGCTTGTGTCGATAGTAAGCCCTGACCTCATTCGGACCCCTACCCGAGACAGCAAAACCCGGCGATGCCTTTTTCGTGACGATTAATGGGAACATCACTTGGGCGACCGGATAATCTTGAGACCCTTCTTACCCGGGACATAACGGCCGGCTTCGTCAGTTTCGAGTGAGGCGCGGCCGAGCGCGAGATAGTAAAGAGCGTTCAGATTATTACCGGCAGCGAGCGCCGCGTCGACTTCAGCGGAATTCCCGTCGGGAAATGCAACTTTATTGAGGTGGGACCGCCGTTCTTTGCCACGGAGGTCGTATGTTGCGAGTTCGCTCCACAAGCGTGCGTCAGATTGAATTTCATCCCAAGTCGCAGAGGTGTTCGCTTCGCCACCGTGCTTTAGCATTGCCACCACCTGTTGCTGCAAACGAACCTTTGCATCATTGGCAATTTGAGCGGCCGTTTTCATCGCTGTTTTAAATCATTCGCGATCTCGGCGAACTGAGCGAGGGCGGCTTGGAGGTCTTCAACAATGTCGGCGGCGATGACTTCGGGGGCGGGGAGGTTGGCGCTGTCTTCGAGGGCTTCGTCTTTTAGCCAGAAGATGTCGAGGTTGATCTTGTCGCGCTTGATTAGTTCTTCGTAGGTGAAGCTCTTGAAGCGCTCGGTCTCTTTGCGCTCGTGGCGGTTCGCGCTTGGAGGGCCGGCCGCTGTGCCGGCCTTGGACGAGACGGCGCTCGTCCCTCCAAAGTAACAACTTACGAAGTCGTCGAGGTCGGTGCGCTTGAGGGTGTTTTCTTTGAGTGTGAAATGCTGGTTGGTGCGCAGGTCATAGATCCAGAGCTTGCTGCTCCATGGCTTCTCCTGCGCGGGTTTGCGGTCGAAGAAGAGGACGTTGGCCTTCACGCCTTGCGCATAGAATATGCCGGTGGGCAGGCGCAGGAGCGTGTGCACGTCGGCTTGCTTGAGCAACGCCCGTCTTATCGTTTCGCCGGCGCCGCCTTCGAAGAGGACGTTGTCCGGCAGGACGACGGCGGCGCGGCCGTGCTGCTTGAGGATGGTGAAGATGTGCTGGAGGAAATTGAGCTGCTTGTTGCTCGTGCTCGCCCAAAAGTCGTCACGGTTGATGATAAGCGATTCCTTTGAGGTCTCGCCCGCTTCGTTGACGATGGTGACGCTGCTCTTCTTTCCGAAAGGCGGATTGGCTAGGACGATGTCGTATTCGCCGTGCTTGGCGGCGAGCGCGTCCTTGGTCACGACCGGCATTCCGTCAGTGAGATTGTCCGCCTCGGGGCCGATGCCGTGCAGGAGCAGGTTCATCGCACAGAGGCGCGTGACGCTATCGACCAGCTCGATGCCGAAGAGCGTGCCGCTCTTGAGCTTCTTCTTTTGCTCCCGGTCGAGCTTGTAATGCTTGGCGATGTAATCATGCGCCGCGAGCAGGAAACCGCCCGTGCCGCAGGCCGGATCGCAGATCGTCTGGCCCGGCTGCGGAGCGATTGCCTCCGCCATCGCGGCGATGAGCGGGCGCGGGGTGAAGTATTGTCCAGCGCCGCCTTTCACGTCCTCGGCGTTCTTCTGCAGCAACCCTTCGTAGGCATCGCCCTTTACGTCGGCGGAAAGGCTGGACCACTGCTCCTTGTCGATCAGGTCCACAATGAGCCGGCGCAGCTTGGCCGGGTCCTGGATTTTGTTTTGCGCCTTGCGAAAGATGATGCCGAGCATGCCCGACCGCTTGCCGAGTTCCTCGAGCGTATGGCGGTAATGAATTTCGAGATCGTCGCCATCCAGCTTCAGCAAGCTCGGCCAACCGAAACCTTTCGGAATCGCGGAAGGCGTCCCGCGCAGGCGCGACTGCTCGTCCGCCATCTTGAGGAAGAGCAGAAACGTCAGTTGTTCAACGTAATCTCCATACGACAACCCGTCGTCACGGAGAATATTGCAATAATTCCAAAGTTTCTGGACGAGCGCTTGTGGATTCGACATTGGACAACGTGATTGACAATATTAGCGCGATCCGTTTCGCTTCGGCTGCACTCCGACGAGCCGAAGCTCTACGCTGCGCGTGGGGTTCTGAGTAGGCTCGCGGGAGTGCTTTTTCTTCATCGGGTCAAGAATGTGGCGCACTCCATCCGTCGTCATATTTTATGTTGACGGTGGGCGGACAGAATGCGCATCGTGCGTGCGGGTCTGCGGTTGCTGAAAGTCGTCTCCATGACGTCGCCTCGAAAGTCGCTTAGGTAAAAGGCGGGCTCTGAATTCATCGTCTAAAAGCTCCAGCCTTCGCGGCGCATCAAGCCGAGAAGGCTGATGCTCGGGATGCCCAACTCACGACAGACGTCCGGAATGAAGTGCGTCCGTTTGGGATTTCGCTTCTCAGCCGCCGGAGTCTCCTGCGTTACGACGATGCCTCGTCGCATTCGTGCCAGCGCGATGACGTAAGCATCGGCCTCCTCGAACTCGGCTCGTGGATCGCGCAGACCGGCAAACTGGTTTTGGATCGACAATGCCTCGGCCAGAATCTCCGGCGTAGGGATGAACATGGCCTCATTCTCATTCGACCAGTTGATAAGTTCGGCGGTCCCGACTGCCTGAATCTCTTCGTGAACCAATCCCGCGGCCAGGAATCGTCCCGCATGGATCAACTCCGCAACTTTCG
Source organism: Chthoniobacterales bacterium (assembly GCA_038233495.1). Classification (GTDB taxonomy): domain Bacteria; phylum Verrucomicrobiota; class Verrucomicrobiia; order Chthoniobacterales; family UBA10450; genus Palsa-1392. The sequence goes on from JBBSLW010000017.1 coordinate 20,377, forward strand.
CGGCCACGCTCGGGAAAACGTCAAGCGGATAGTAGCGCGCCTGCCACTCCATCAGCGAGCTTGTGTCTAAAGAATACGGCGGTTCGGGCGCGCCGTTACTCATCGGAAGTTCCTTCCGAAGGTCCACGACTTAAAAGGGCTCTTAGGTTTTCAAAATGCTCAAACCGAAGATCAAGATAGCGAGCGGCGTCGACTGAGGTGAGCCGGTTTGAAGACAACGCTTCGAGAACCAACTGCGTAAATGGTCGCCCCGCACGGTTCACGGCCTTCTCTACTGGGCTCGCAAAGCCGCCCCGCCGGTTTGGGAGCGTGGCCACGTAGGCTTCCCAGTCTGTCCGCCAGCGGTTGTATCGCGTCCAGGACATGTAGTCGGATTCTCTCAGTCGTGTGGCCATGGCCAACGGAGTGATCCGAAACGCCTTCGCCAATTTGCGAACGTCCTGGATGTCCCACGTTGTGTGTCGCAATCTTAGGTTTCCGATCACCGTGCTAAGAGTCGCCTCAGGAACGAGTGCATGACTGGCCGCGATTTCCGCGAAGCGCTCCACTTTTTCCCATTCCGTGGCGGATCGATCTTCTCGGAGAGCGGGCTTTTCTTCATTCCCGGCTGCGAGCATCAAATGGACAAGTTCGTGAAAGACGGTGTAACCCTTGGCGCCGACGATCTCCTTGCCATTGATCGCGATGACGGGAAGAGGCATGCGCAGCAGCGCGAGACCTCGCACCTCCTCCAAGGCGACCTTGGGAAATTGAAACACCAGCACGCCGAGGCCCTCGACCGCTGTGCGCCATGCAGCCCAGGCACGCCACTCGTCGGGCCAGTCGAGTTGCGCCAACGGATCGATTCCAGTGGCTTCCCGCATTCGTACGCCGACTTCAGCCGGTGACTCCCGGAGATGAGCGCGCAAGCTGAATTCCGGAACGCTCTCTCCGAGTTCGCCCATCAAGTTCAACGCGTTTTCACGTCGGCCAAGCATCTGCCGCAGCGCGAGGCGCAACTCAGGCGATTCATGTCCAGGCTCAATGCCGGGAAGCCGCCTGTAATCTGCCGCCAGGGGCGCCAGTTGCGGCGGCCGCGGAAGAAAGAACACGCTTAATGGTCTGCGGAAAAATGCCGCAAGCTGCTGGACCTGACGAAAGGTCGGCTGGCGATCACCCGTCTCCCACTCGGCGAGACGTTCCTCCTTCACCTGCAAGCGCCGGGCGACGCGCTCTCGATCATAGCCACTCTCCCGGCGCGCCCACTCCACGAGGGCGGGATTGACAGGAATTGTTTCGCCGGCGGCCATATCGCTACAGGGTAATCAGTGCTGCGCCTCCTGCCAAGACGCCAGCGCGCGCCCGTGCAAAAGAGCGAACCGAATCGCATGCGGCAGCTTGGCCGGGTCCTGGATTTTGTTTTGCGCCTTGCGAAAGATAATGCCGAGCATGCCTGGCTGCTTGCCCAGTTCCGTAAGCGAATGCCGGTAGTGCGTCTCCAACTCATCGCCATCGAGCTTCACCAGCACATCCCAACCGAAACCTTTCGGGATCGCGGAAGGCGTCCCGCGGAGGCGTGACTGCTCATCCGCCATTTTCAGGAACAAAAGAAACGTCAACTGCTCGACGTAATCACCGTAGGACAGACCATCATCTCGCAGGATGTTGCAGTAGTTCCAGAGCTTCTGGACGAGCTGAGCGGAGTGGCTCATGACGCGGGAACAAAGGTCAGCGTGCGCGGCGTCGAATGACTCAAATGCGCGAGGACTTCTCCCATCAGTGGGCGCGTGTCTTGCAACCGGTTGGACTTGGCGCGCAGCGCGATGATCGGGACCGGGAGAAGCGCGATGTTCTGCTGATGCACCATGTTGCCGTCCATCGTGATGAGGACCTCGAAGCCTGCCTCGCGCGTCTTACGGAGCAGTTCCCCGTTCTGAATGCCTGCCCAGCCTAGCAGCGGCACCGATTCGACCTCGTGCCCTGGCAGGTCGCGGCCCAAACGCCAATCGAGGTTTTCGTCCAGCAGGATGCGCATCAACGCCCGGCGAGGAGATACGCCTTCGATTCCTCCAGCAAGGCGATGATTTGCTCGCGCTTCACGCTCGGGAAGCCCATCAGGAAGTCCTCGATCGAGTCTCCCGCTTCCAGATGGTCGAACAAGCTCTTCGCCGGCACCCGCGTGCCCGCAAACACCAACTCTCCGCCGAGAACTTCAGGGTCTTGTGCGACGACACCGCTCATGTGGCCACCTTACGATGGGCGGATCGCAAAAGCGAGTCCTGCGCCATCGCCTACCATTCCAAGATCGGGCGCTCGTGGTTCTTCGGACGCGCTGGCGGGTCGGGAAAATCGGCCGCATCGGGGTACTTCGCTGCGAGATAGCGCGAAACGTCGTTGAGGGTGCGGAATTTCGGCATCTGCGCCGGAATCGGACGGAGGATCACGGCGGTCCCGCGCTTCTCGATGAGAACCTCGGTGCCATCAAAGCGGTAAGCCTTCGGCAGTCGAACGGCCTGGCTGCCGCCGTGCTGGAAAAGCTTCACTTTCATACGAACATGCTGCGCCTGCGGCAAAGAGGCGTCAACATCAGCCTCGGGCCAAGCCTATCGATCAGGTCCACGATGAGCCGGCGCAGCTTGGCCGGGTCCTGGATTTTGTTTTGCGCCTTCCGAAAAATTATGCCGAGCATGCCCGACCTCTTGCCGAGTTCCTCCAGCGTGTGGCGGTAATGAATTTCGAGATCGTCGCCATCGAGCCTCAGGAGCGCGGGCCAACTGTATTCTGGCGGGATCGGCGAGGACTTGTTGAACGGGGGATTCGTCTGCTCGTCCGCCATTTTCAGGAACAACAGAAACGTCAACTGCTCGACGTAGTCGCCGTAGGACAGACCGTCATCCCGCAGGATATTACAGTAGTTCCAGAGCTTCTGGATAAGAGCAGAGGAACTCATTCGGTTTGCGCACGCAGCTCGTGCATGACCTCGCTCACGGCTTGACGATTAGGTAGCACGTTAGTGGAACGCCATTGTACGTGCGAGGCGTCACGATCTGCCGACCTAACGCTGCCTTGTCCGGGATTAAAGCATCTGGGTCGTAGATGAAGAAGATCAGGCTCTCACAATGAGGATGCGTTCGGTATGTCTCGATGTCATCGTGAAGTTCTTTCGTTATACTTTTGCCGTGGGCAACATCGCGGATGAACTTCGCTTCAACGACGGCTCTGGCCGAACGACTGACGAAGTCTTTGATCGCGTATCGACTCGCCGCGATTCGGTCGGTTGGATTCTCGGGGACGAGATCGAGAACCCACGGCCGGAGCATTAAATAGATTGCATCTTGGACTGCGGCTTCGGAGTCGAGGGTGAGGATCGTCGCACTGCGTCGGGTGTTGAGATAACGAACGCACTCCATGAACTCGTCCAATGCCAAGACGATTCGGCCTACATCAACGGGAACAGCCTCCGCAGTTGACGGGTTCTTGCGGCCGTATTTCGAATGCAGCGTCGCGACTGCTTCGGCAATCCGGACGCGTTCATCGGCGTCACTCATCGGCGGGAGGAGTTTGCGTGCGACCAAGGATGTATTTGCCGATGTCTTCAAAGATGTACTCATAGTCGCGCCGAGACTTGTTTTCGGGTAGGTGAATATGGAGGTCTATGTGAATAGCGGGCTCGCCGTGGCCGTGCGTTTGCGTCTTCGCGCCTGTAGTAGCGCCGCCGTTCGTTGTAGGTGTTTTATTGCCACCCGCTGCTCCTGCATCCGCCGTTGCGGAAAGATCAGCATAGTCGCAAGCGGCCTTAAATGTCTGGATTTGGAAGGCCAAGGTCGCTTCGCTACCGCCGGAGTGAATGTTGAAATAGTTTTTCAGCGTTTCGTCGCTCTCCTTGTTTGGTTGGTGCGACAGCTCGAAAAGCTGCGCCCAGACGCGACGGATGGCCGTCCCGAGCACGGCAGGCCCCTTGCCGGGTGTCATGAATGCGACGTAAATTTCCGTTGGCTCGCCACTATCACCGATGAGCCCGAGCGCCTTCAGCACGCGAATAACCGAATAATCGTTTGTGTCCTTCAGGCCCCACGCTTTGAGGGTGTCCCCGTTGACTTTCGCCGGCTTCGGCCGCTTCGGGATCTGCTCTAGAAATTTTCGGAGGGAGTTAGAGCGTGTCATGCACTTTGATGGAAGATGGAGTTAAGCATCAGAGTGAGGAAGGCGAGCCAGTGAAGGCCTGCCAGAGTCGAGGGCAATCTTTCATAGTCGCGGGCGAGGCGACGGAAGCGCGCCGCCCAAGCGAAGGAGCGCTCGACCACCCAGCGCCTTGGGAGAAGGACAAAGCCTTTCCTGGCA
>JBBSLW010000018.1:0-24464 GCA_038233495.1 Chthoniobacterales bacterium
GGTGAGATCGGTCAGCTCGATCAGGGCGGTGACGTGCTGTTCGCCGTGCTCGAGGGCCGTGAGGAGCTTGAGCCGGGCCGGCTCGCTCAGGACCTTGAAGCGGCGAGCCACGAGCTGGAGACCGCGGTCGGATAATTTTTTGCGTTTGGCGGGGCGAGCCATCTGACTATACTACCATATCGTGATACAGTGCCTTCGACATCCGAAGCAGTATCGCGCAAAAATCTTCCCGCCTCGAAAATATTTTCATGAAAAATAGCCACGAATCATTGCTGCATCGCGATATAGGAATGTCACGGCGCGCGTTCCGGGGATTTACCCCGCAGCCCAGACCGCGGTCCCAACCAGCCGGTAACGACAGGCCGCAAAAATTTTCAGGATAACAACATGTCACTCATCTTCGAACGCATCCAGACCGACGGCATCGCCGAGCTTTCCTACCTCGTGGGGGACGACAGCGAGGGCGTGGCGGCGGTCTTCGATCCGACGCCGGATGTCGAGAAATACCTCGAGCTGGCGCGGGAAAACAACCTCTCGATCACGCATATCTTCGAGACGCACATCCACGCCGACCTGATGAGCGGCGCGCGCGAACTCTGCGCGCGGGTCGATTCGGCAAAAATTTTTGCGAGCCACGAGAGCGGCGCGCATTACGGCTTCGACACCGAGAAGGTGAAGGATGGCGATACTTTCACGCTCGGGAAGACGGTCATCACCGCGCGGCACACCCCCGGCCATACGCCCGAGCACATGAGCTACGAGCTGGCGGAAAAGGAGCGCGCGCAAAAGCCATGGGGCGTGCTGACCGGCGATTCGCTTTTCGTGAGCTCCGCCGGGCGGCCCGATCTGCTCGGCTCGAGCGAGTCGCAGAAACTGGCCAAGCAACAGTTCCACACGCTGCGCGATTATTTTTTGAAGCTGTCGGACAGCGTGATGATCCATCCGGCGCACGGTGCGGGCTCGCCCTGCGGCGCGGATATTGGCGATCGCCTCCAGAGCACGATCGGCTACGAACGCGATTCGAATCCGTTCCTGCAATTCGAGGACGCGAAGGAATTCACCGACTACGCCCTGAGCACCGCGCCGCCCGTGCCGACCTACTACCCGCGGATGAAAAGGATCAACGCGAAGGGGCCGGAGATCATCGGCAACCTGCCGCGCGTTCCGGGGTTGCCGCCCAAGGCTTTTAAAGAAGCGATCAAGGATAGGGACAACATCCTGATCGACACCCGCACCATGCTCGGCTTCGGCGGCGGCCACATCCCGGGCGCGTTGAACATCGGTGGCTCGCCCATGCTTTCGATCTGGGCCGGCTGGCTGCTGGACCCGGAAAAGCCGGTCCTGCTCGTTTTGGAGAAAGACAGCGCGCTGGAGAACATCGTCAGGTATTTCATCCGCACCGGTTACACGAACTTCGCCGGCTACCTCGTTGGCGGGATGAAGTCGTGGGATAACGCCGGTTTCGAGCTCGCAGAGGTGCCGCAGATGAGCGTGCACGACGTGAAAAAATCGAAGGCCAAACTCCAGATCTTCGATGTCCGCACGCCGGACGAATGGAAAGGCGGCCACATCCCGGGCGCGCACCATCTCTTTTTGCCCGAGATCCGAAAGAAGGCGGCGAAGTTCTCGAAGAAGAAACCGACGGCGGTTTATTGCGACAGCGGTTATCGCGCCAGTATCGCGACGAGCATTTTGAAACAGGAAGGCTTCGCCGACGTGCGCAACGTCCCCGGCAGTTGGCAGGCCTGGAAAAAAGCCGGCTACCAAGTGGAAGGAAAAATAAAAAAGTGATGCCCTGCGGAATGATGAATGGCGGGATGATGATGGGCGGCGGCCTGATGATGGTGATCGGAGGCATTATCGGCCTGCTCGTGATCACGCTCCTCGTCGTGCTAATCGTAAAACTGCTCAAAAAATGAAACGTAACTTCTCACTCACCACCCTCGTTTTCGCGGCGCTCACCGTCGCACCATCGCTTGCGCTCGCGGCCGAGCCGCGCGTCGATGCGCGCAACTTTCCCGGGCCGGCCTGGTCGCCCTACCTCGCGGGCGCGGGCATCGGCGTGCTCAGTTGGCTCACCTTTTATTTCGCAAACAAACCAATCGGCGCGTCATCGTTCTACGCCACGGTCGCGGGCGGTCTCGGCCGGCTCTTCGCGCGCCGCCACACCGATTCGCTCGACTATTACAAGGAGAACCCGCCCACGATCGGCTGGGAAACCGTCCTCGTCCTCGGCACGATCGCCGGCGCCGCCATCGCCGCGCTCACCGGCGGCGAGTTTTCCAACCGCTGGCTTCCGGCCTTCTGGGTCGCGCGCTTCGGCGAACAATCGTTAGGCCTGCACGCTGCCCTCGGCCTCTCCGGCGGCCTCCTGATGGCGTTCGGCGCGCGGTTCGCGGGCGGCTGCACGAGCGGTCACGGCATCAGCGGCACGCTTCAGCTCAACGTTGGCTCGTGGATCTCGGTCATCTGCTTTTTCATCGGCGGCATCGCCGTCGCCTACCCGCTTTACCTCCTATGATTGATCCCGGATCCGCCGTGAAAAAAAGCAGCGCCAAACCCGAGCCGGCGATCGCGCCCGCCTCGAAACTTCTGCTCGCGCTCGTCGCCGGCCTCGCCTTCGGCTTCCTCCTGCAAAAAGGCGGCGCGGCCAAGTTCAACATCCTGATCGGCCAGTTGCTCCTCCAGGATTGGACCGTCGCGAAGATCATGCTGAGCGCGATCATCGTCGGCATGATCGGCATTTACCCGCTGCACCAGGCCGCGAAAGTGAACCTCCACCTCAAGCCGACCAAGCTCGGGCCGAACATCATCGGCGGCCTGATTTTCGGCGCGGGTTTCGCGCTCATGGGCTACTGTCCCGGCACCGCTGCAGCCGCGCTCGGCCAGGGAAATTGGGACGCGCTTTTCGGGATGGTTGGCCTTGTTGTCGGTTCCTACGTCTACGCGGAGATGTCCGGATGGTTGCAGCGGACGGGCAAGAAATGGGGCGATTTCGGCAAGATCACTCTCCCGGATGTGATCAAGGTTCCGCGGCTTCCGTTCGCGATTGGTTTCGCCCTTTTTCTCACCCTCTGCCTAGTCGTTCTCGAAAAATTAACCGTTCGTTAGGCGAGATGGACCTGAAGGCTTCATGTTCCTAGCCCTCGGCCTCGCGGTCCTGATCGGGATTTCTCTGGCCCTGCTCGGTGGTGGCGGCTCGATCATCACCGTCCCGGTATTGGTCTATGCCGCGGGCGTGACGCCGCAGGCTGCCGTCCCGATGTCGCTCGCGATCGTCGGTGCGGTCAGCTTCCTCGGCGCGGCGCAGAAAGCCCGCGGCGGACTCGTCCACGGGCAGGCCGTCGGCACGTTTGGTGCCTCGGGCGTCTTCGGCGCGATGTTGGGCGCGCAATTCACCCGGCTCGTTCCCCCAAATGTTCTCCTTCTGCTTTTCGCGCTCCTCATGCTGGCGGTCGCGCTCAAGATGTGGCGCCGGCCGCGGCGCACCACGGCGCACGCCGCGGAATGCAAACCAGTTCGCTGCCTCGCCGCGGGATTCGTGGTCGGCCTGCTCACCGGTTTCCTCGGGGTCGGCGGTGGTTTTCTCCTCGTGCCGGCGCTGGTTTACTTTGCACTCCTTTCCCTGCCGGTCGCGGTCGGGACCTCGCTTGCCATCATCGCCCTCAATTCGTTAGGCGGCTTGCTCGGCCATTGGAAAACCGCGGGTGACCATTGGCAATTGACCGGGCTTTTTCTACTCGCGGCGATGGCCGGAATGCTCGCCGGTCTGCCCCTCACGAAACGCATCTCGGCCGGAGCATTGAATCGCGGCTTCGCCATTTTCGTCGCCGCGGTCGGCCTCTTTGTTATCGGCCAGACGGTTTTTGCACCGGGGAAAAATTTTCAAACCAACAACCAAACGGAAGGATCAAAATGAAAGACCTGAAAAAAATTAACGACCAAGTCACCGTCGGCGGGCAACCGACCGCGGGCGACATCGAGCAACTCAAGGCCGACGGCTTTCGTACGATCGTGAACCTGCGCACCGCGGGCGAAGACGACCAGCCGATGAGCCCGGATGAAGAACGGCAGGCGGTCGAAAAAGCGGGAATGAAATATCTGCATCTGCCCGTCTCAAGCGCGACGGCGGGACCCGAGACGGTCGATCAATTTTGCGAGCAGCTTCCGAAATTCGAAGGTCCGGTGCTAGTGCATTGCCACGCCGGGATGCGCGCCGGTGCTTTCACCATGATGGCGACCGCAGTCGACGAAGGCTGGAGCGGAGACGACACGCTCGAAAAAGCGAAGGCGATGGGATTCGCGTGCGAAGCGCCGCAGCTAAAGCAATTCGTCCGCAGCTACGTCGACGGTCATCAGCCGGCGAAATAATCAACTTTCGCGTCGGCCGCACCGTGCCGCGGTGCGGCAGAACGCGAGCAACAAAAGCAAAGGAACAATATATGAAATGTAACGTTGGCGGAGCAGACAAAACCATCCGCATCATCATTGGAATCATCGCGCTTGGGGTGGCGATCGTGGCCGGACTTCCACTTGGGTGGACGATCGCGGCCTACGCCGTGGCCGGCATCGCCCTCTTCACGGCGTTTGTCGGCTACTGTCCCTTGAATCAAATCCTCGGCCTGAATACCTGCCGGAAGTAGCTGATCGCCGAATCAAAAATCAGAAAGAGTGAACGCGCCAGCGGGTGCGCGCATCTCACCTCAACCGAAGAGAACCTCCCCATCTGCGTCCAAGTAAAACAATGAAACCAAAGCACCTTCCCATTTTCCTGCTCGCGCTCGGGCTCGGCTTCCTGGGCTATCGCTCCAGCACCGCCGCTCCCGGCAGCGCGTGTCTCGCCACGTCCCTGCTCGCGCCGCGTTCGAGCATGCAACCGATCGCCAACAGCACCGGCAAAGTGCAGGCCGCTCCCGCCTGGACACTGCAAAACCTGGAAGGGAAATCGGTTAAACTCACCGACTTCAAAGGGAAAGTGGTCGTGCTGAATTTTTGGGCGACCTGGTGCCCGCCCTGCCGCGAGGAAATTCCCGACCTGATCGCGCTGCAAAAGCAGTACGCCGCTCAAGGCGTGGTCGTCGTCGGCGTCTCGATGGACGAAGGCGACGCGGCGCCGGTCGCGCGTTTCGCGAAGAAAATGGGAATCAATTATCCCGTCGTCATGGGGAAACCGGAAACGGCAGAGGCTTACGACGGCATTCAAGTTCTCCCGACCACTTTCATTATCGATCGCCAGGGCAACGTCGTGGACGGCCTGCAGGGTGCGACCGATCGCGCCGGGTTCGAAGCTAAAATCAAACCGCTCCTCAAGTAGATCGCAGTTCTCAATTCCAAACAAAAAAACATGAACAAACTCACCATCACCATCGCCCTGGCCGTGCTCGCCGCACTGCCCCTAACGAATATGAAAGCGCAAACCGAAAAAGAGACCTCGAACAAATCACACCGCGTCCTCTTTGAGGTCACGATGGAAGGCACCGAGCAGTGGACCGGCGTCCTGAACAACGTCGAGAACCTGCGCAAATCGCTCGGGGCCGGGACGGAAATCGAAGTCGTCGCGCACAGCAAAGGCCTCGGGATGCTGGTCGCAAAAGATAATTCCCTAACGGATCGGATGAACAAATTGAGCGGGGACGGAATCGTCTTCGCCGCCTGCGAGAACACGATGAACAAGAAGAACGTGACCAAGGATCAGCTTGTGCCGTTCGCGACCACGACCGATTCCGGCGTGGCCGAAGTCGTGCGCAAACAGGAAGCGGGCTGGAGCTACATCAAGAGCGGGATATGATAGGAGACCGGCGCACGGATTCGCAGCGCCGCAAAAATCGCCAATGAAACTCCATCAAATCCTCGCTCTCGGTGCCGCTCTCCTCGTTTTGCCCACCGCCTGCGGAAAGAAAGAATCCGGGAAGCCCGCGGAAGAGACCTCAGCGACCGGTAAAGTGGAATGGTTGACGGATTTTGAAGCCGGCAAGGCGGAAGCCCGGGCGCAAAACAAAACGCTCCTGATCGATTTCACCGGCTCGGATTGGTGCCCGCCCTGCATCGCGCTGGAGAAGACCGTTTTCTCGAAGCCGGGATTCGCCGAATACGCAGAGAAAAATCTCGTCCTCCTGGAAGTGGATTTCCCGCGCCGGAAAGAGCAATCCGCCGCGCAGAAAGAAGCGAACCAAAAGCTGGCGGGCCAATTCGGGATCGAAGGTTTCCCGACTGTCGTCCTCCTCAATCCCGACGGGAAAACGGTGGGCGAACTCGGCTATTACCAAGACACCACCCTGCAATCTTTCCTCGCCGAGATCGACAAAGCCCGGACAGCGGGCGGAACGGCCCGGCCATAGCCGACCTCCTGCCGCGCCCCGCCGTGAAACATCTCGTCTTCGTCGGCGCGGGCCATGCGCATCTCGAGCCCCTCAGCCAGACGCGTGAGTTCGTTAGGGCCGGGGCCCGGGTCACGCTCATCGCGCCGGGAGAGTTTTGGTATTCCGGGATGGGGCCCGGAATGGTCTCGCACTTTTACGAGCCGGCTGATGACACGGTCGACGTCGAGCGCCTGGTCACGGCCGGTGGGGGAAATTTTGTGCGCGATGAAGTGGCCCGGATCGATCCTGAAAACCGTGAGTTGCACCTCTGCAGCGGCGCCGTGATCGGATACGACCTTCTCTCGCTCAATGTCGGGAGCGAAGTGCCACTCGAGAAAATCGAAGGCGCGGCCGAACACAGCATCCCGGTCAAGCCGATCAAGAATCTGCTCACCCTGCGCGAGTGCCTAACGAGCAGCGGCGCCGATGCGCGCATCGTGGTGGTGGGCGGTGGCGCGGCGGGTTGCGAAGTCTGCGTCAATCTCTGGCACCTGCTCGATCGGTCCGGAAGCCGCAAGCAACTCACGCTCGTCTCCTCGGAGAATCGGCTGCTCACCCAGGCGACGCCAAAAGCGAGCGCGCTGCTGAAAAAATACATTGAGCAGCTCGGGATCGGGATCATCGAGAACGTGAACGTGCGCACCATCCGGGCGCAGGAAGTTGAGCTCGCCGGAGGCCGCCGGTTACCCTCCGATGTCGTCGCGCTCGCCATTGGGGTGCGACCGCCGGCGCTGCTCCGCGAATCCGGTTTGCCCTGCGCGAAAGATGGCTCGATGCGCGTCAACGCGTTCCTGCAAAGCGTGACGCACCCGGAAATCTTTGGCGCGGGCGACGGGATTTGTTTCGGCGAAGAATGTCTGCCGCGGATTGGGGTTTTCGCCGTTCGGCAAGGTCCGGTCTTGCAGCGCAACCTGCTCGCCTTCCTCCGCTCCGAAGCGCTGGAGGAGTTCAAGCCGCAGAAAAACTATCTCCTCATCCTCAATCTCGGCGACGGCACCGGCCTCCTCACCTACGGCAGCTGGACGCTTCGCGGTCGTTGGGCGTTCTGGTTCAAAGACTGGCTCGACCGTCGCTTCCTGCGAAGGTTTCAGAACAAGGATCCAAAATGAGTTTTGCCCGTTTCACCACGCTGCTCGCCCTCGGGCTTTTCGTTATGCTGGCCGTCGCCTGCCGCGGCGGGATCGGCTGGTCGATCGTCGATTGGAAAATCGGGCACGACTTTCCGGAGGTGAAACGGATCACTTCGCCGGAGCTGGCCGCCTGGTTGCAGGATGCGAAGCGCAAGCCGCCGGTCCTGCTCGACGTGCGGACGGCGGCCGAGTATGAAGTGAGCCACCTGAAGAATGCGCAGCGCGTTCAGCCCGACTCGCCCGCCTCTGCGATTGAGCTTCCCAAGGATCAACCGATCGTGACTTATTGCTCGGTCGGTTATCGCTCCGGCTCTTTCGCGCAGACCCTGGAGAAGGCGGGTTACACGCACGTGCAAAACATGGAGGGTTCCATTTTCAAATGGGCAAACGAAGGCCGACCGGTCTATCGCGACGGGAAGCAGGCGGAGAAAGTCCATCCCTATAATAAAACGTGGGGCCGGCTGCTCGATCAGGATCGCCAGGCGGATGTGCCGCCGGATCCAAAGTAGTATCTCTTCAAGGGCGTGAATGACTTCCTCTATGCCCGCTCGCAGATGGGGATGTCGCTCGCGTTCCACATTGTCTTTGCGGTGCTCGGGATCGGCTTGCCGCTCCTGATGGCGATCTCGGAAGCGGTTTATCTGCGCACGAAAAATCCGGTCTACCTCGAGCTGAGCAAACGCTGGGCGCGCGGCACGGCGATTCTCTTCGCGGTCGGCGCGGTCTCGGGCACAGTCCTTTCCTTCGAGCTCGGACTGCTCTGGCCGGGCTTCACGGAACATGCCGGCGCGATCATCGGGATGCCGTTTTCACTCAAGGGTTTCGCCTTTTTTGCCGAGGGAATTTTTCTCGGGCTATATCTCTACGGCTGGGACCGTCTCTCGCCCATTCTCCATTGGATTTGCGGTCTGCTTGTGGCCTTGAACGGCATGCTCTCCGGCATTTTCGTCGTGACCGCGAACGCCTGGATGAACGCGCCGACCGGGTTCCGGATGGTCGACGGGAAAGCAGTCGATGCGGACCCGATCGCGGCCATGCTCAACCCGGCCAGCCTGCACGAAACGTTGCACATGACCCTGGCGGCTTACGTTGCGACCGGATTTGCGGTGGCGGCCGTGCATGCCTTTTTTCTGCTACGAAAACGGGGGAACGCTTTTCATCGCAGTGCGCTCGCGATCGCGCTTGCGGTCGGTTGCATCAGCACCCCGCTGCAGATCTTGAGCGGCGATTTCAGCGCGCGGAAAGTGGCGCAGCTGCAGCCGGCCAAACTGGCCGCGATGGAAGCGCACTACCAGACCGGGAATGGAGCGCCTCTCCTGGTGGGCGGGTCATCTTGCAAAACAGCGCGGCGCCGGACGCGACTCTGCGCTTGCTCATCATCGCGCTTTGTCTTGGCGCCGTCCTGCTGCTGCCGTCGTCTTTTTTCTTTTTCGTATTTTCAAAGGTCGTGAAAGCCACTGATTCTTTTTGAGGATGAAAACGATTGCAGTCCTCGGGGGCGGCTCCGCCGGTTTCACGGCCGCGCGCCTCGCTTCAAAAAATGGCGCGCGCGTTCTGTTCTTCATGGGCGACAACGCCGATCACGCTTCGCTCTGCATCAACGCCGGCTGCATGCCCTCGAAGGCGCTCTTCGAGCCGATCGACGCGATGCATCACGCCAAGCGGCATGGCTGGCTGGAGGTGAAGCCGAAAGAGCCGGACGAATATCTCGCCCAGATCGTCCACTGGAAGGATAACGAGATCGCGCAGTTTCGTGCTTATCGGCAGAAGGAGATCCGCGAGCTGGCGAGCGACACCTTCACCATCATTCGCTCGAACGCTTGTTTCGTGAGCGACCACGAAGTGGTGAGCGAAGGCCAGCGCCATACTTTCGACGCCGCCATTATCGCGACCGGTTCGGTAACGGTGCGACCGAAAATCGCAGGGCTCGATCCGGCGTGGGAAGGAGCGTGGACGAGCGACGAGATTCTGCACAACACGCGCATCCCGAAATCGCTCGCGGTCATCGGTGTCGGCGCAGTCGGCCTCGAATTCTCGCTGCGCTACGCGCGCTTGGGTTCAGCCGTGACCCTCGTCTCGCGCTCCGGAATTCTTCCGGACTATCCACCTCAATTTGGGGAGCGGATCGCGTCGATTTACGAGCAGGAAAAAATCCGCGTGCTGACCGACCGGCAGGTTGCCGAAATCAGTCGGGACCAAACGGGAGCCTTCCTCGTTGAGACCAAAGGTATGGAATCGGTGGCACCAATCGCGGTGGAAAAGATTTTGCTCGCGACCGGGCGGCGGCCGGCGGTCGATGACCTCGGATTAAAGGCGGCGGAGATTGAGCTGAATGTGCGCGGACGCCTCGAGATCGGTGATGATATGCGGGTCGAGGGCAAGGAACACATTTTCGCCGCCGGCGATGTAGCCGGGCTGCGCATGGTGGTGCACCACGCGCACATCGAAGCGGGCATCGCGGCGGAGAACGCCTGCAGCGACGGCGACCGCAAATGGACGAAGCGTTCCAACATCGAGGTGATCTTCTCTGATCCGGAGTTTGCCTTTGCCGGCTGCACGCCGGCCGACGCCGAAAAAGATGGGCGGGAGCTCGTCAGCGCCGCGGCCGAGAGTCGCGACATCGGCAAGTTGCTCCTGGCCGGAGACGAGATGGGCTTCGGCGAGTTCTGGGCCGATGCAAAAACGGGCCGGCTGATCAGTGCCGGCCTGCTCTGCGACGATGCGGCCAACCTGATCCACCTGCCGGCCTACGCGATCGACCACGAGCACACCATCCATCAACTCGAAGACGCCGAATTCTATCATCCGACAAAGATTGAGATCATCGCCGAGATCGGCGACACACTCTGCCGGAAACTGGGCGGGGATCCTTTCGCCCGCGCCGACGAATAGGGTTTTTCGCTAGGGTAAAAGTTAGCTCCCGTGACCGGTTGGCTCAGCGAGCCGGCGGAATAACCAGCAGAAGGCCGGCGAGAAAAAAGGTGAGCGCCGCCGAGAGCATGCAATAGGGGCAAAAGGCGTGGATCACGAAGGCCTGTAAATAGAGGAAATAACAAGAGGCAAGGAACATCAGAGCGACCACCAGGACGAGAAATTTCCTGACCCAGGCAGACCCAAACGCGCCCAGGAGGGCCAGACTGAAGACCGTAAAATATGCCACCGTCCCAAAGGCGGCGGTAGGGATCCCCTTGATCGCGGCGTAAGCGCTCCCGAGCACGGTGGAACAACCGACCGCGCTCCCACAGACCGCGTCGTCCCCGGAAAGGTGCGCGACAGTCAGAAAAGTGGCGTCCGCCAGGCCCGCCAGGGCGACAACTGCCATGATCCAATAGACGACGACCGATGGGCGTGCCCCGTTGGAGGCCGCTCCTTTGTCTCCGGCCACTTTCGCTTGCGAATTTTTGCGTTTCCCAGCCATGATCAGGAACCCTTTTTCGGCGTGCGCGCGGCCTCGATCGCCTGCTGCAGACTATCGCGGGTGAACCCGGCCCGCACTTCGTTGCCATTGAGAAAGATCGTGGGGGTGTTCTTGACCCCACGGGCCGTGCCCGCCTCCCCCTGCGACATCACACGCTGGCGGATGTCCGGGCTTTGCCGGTCGGCGTTGAACCGCGCCACATCCAGCCCGATCGACTCCGCGTAGGACCCGAAGAACTGCGAGACGTCCGACACCTTGCTCCAGACCGCCTGGTATTGATAAAGCAGGTCATGCATCTCCCAGAATTTTCCCTGCACACCCGCCGCCTCCGCGGCCATCGCCGCCTCCATCGCGTGCTGGTGCATGGCGAGCGGGAACTCATAAAAAATCACGCGCAACTGATCGTGATACTGCGCCTCCAACTCCTTCATAATGCCGGCTGAATGGCCGCAGGAGGGGCATTGGAAATCGCCGTACACTTCCACCGTTACCGGTGCGGTGCGCGGTCCGCGGACGTGGAGCGAAGGGTCCTCCTTCCCCTCCGGCGTGGGCGTTGCCACCGCAGCCGCATCCCCTGCCGAAGCGCCAGCCGCAGGAGTGGACGCGGCCGGCACGGGCGTGGCGGCCACGGGGGTCGCGGGCCGCATTTTAGCCCGGTAAATCGCGGTCGCGATCCCGACCGTCAACAGCGCCACGATTGCGATGATGAGGAAAGGAAGAAAGCGTTTCATGCCGCGCGAAAACTAGTCTCCATGGGAGGCGACTCTAGTCAGTTCTTCTCTCCCTCAAAGCAAAAAAGCGCTGCGCCTGTCCCTCCGCGTCGTTAGGCAGACCGGTGCCTGGGCCTGGCCCGCCGGGGCCGCGCCGCCCGGGTCTGCGTTGCTTTTCCGAGGGTGGATGTTAGCGTCGCCGCTCCGCGATGAGCCAGAATTACAAGGATACCCTCAACCTCCCGAAAACGGATTTCCCGATGAAAGCCGGCCTCGCCACGCGCGAGCCGGAGATCCTCAAATCATGGCAGGAAGCGCGGCTCTATGAGCAAATCCAGAAGGCCCGCGCGGAAGCCGAACTCTTCGTCCTGCACGACGGCCCGCCCTTCGCCAACGGTGACGTCCACATGGGCACGGCGCTGAACAAGATCCTCAAGGACCTGGTTGTGAAATCGAAGACCATGGCTGGTTTCCGCGCGCCTTTCGTCCCCGGCTGGGATTGCCACGGCTTGCCGATCGAATACAAAGTCGTCCGCGAAACCCGCGGCCTCTCGCCGCTCGAAGTGCGGCAGCGTTCCGAGGCTTTTGCGCGAAAATTCGTCGAGATCCAGCGCGAACAATTCAAGCGCCTCGGGATTTTCGGCGACTGGCAACATCCTTACCTCACGATGAACCCAGCCTACGAAGCCGAGATCCTGCGCGCCTTCGCCGTCTTCGTCGAACGCGGGCTGGTTTACGAATCGCTCAAGCCTGTCTTCTGGAGCACCGGCGCCCAGACCGCGCTGGCCGAGGCCGAAGTCGAATATCAGGACCGCACCGACACCGCGGTCTATGTGGAATTCCCGATCGTCACCGGGAAACTGAAGGAGACCGCCAGCCTCGTCATCTGGACAACCACGCCCTGGACGCTGCCGGCCAATCTCGCCATCGCGGTTCATCCAAAAGAGCAATACGTGGCGCAGAAATTTCAGATGGTAGCGCAAGCTTCCAGTCCGCCGCCGGACGGACTCGCCGGGGCGAGCTTGCTGCCTGCGCAAAGCAACCAGGATGGTTGCGCTACCCTCGTGCTCGCTGCCAACCTGGTTGCTGCATTCTCCAACGCCACCGGCTGGCAGCCAGTCGGTGAGCCGCTTCAGAAATTCCCCGGCAGCAAGCTGGAAGGCATCGGCGCGCAGCACCCTTTCCTCCCGCGCACCGCGATTGTGCTGACGGCCGATTTCGTGACCATGGACACCGGCACCGGCGCGGTCCACATCGCGCCCGGCCACGGCGACGACGACTACTCGTTAGGCAAGAGCAACGGCCTGCCCATTCTCTCCCCCGTCGATGATCTCGGCCGCTACACGGACGAAGTGGGCCTGCCGGAACTGGTCGGCAAATACGTTTTCGACGCCAATCCCGAGATTGTGAAGGTGCTGCGCGACCGCGGCATGCTCGTCGCGGAGCAGCCTTACCAGCATTCCTATCCCTACTGCTGGCGTTCCAAAACCCCGATCATTTTCCGGGCTGTCGAGCAGTTCTTCATCCGCATCGATGACCTCCGCGAGGACGCGCTCGATGCGATCAAGAAAGTCGACTGGCTGCCCGCCTGGGGCGAAGCGCGCATCTCCGGCACGGTCGAGGCGCGACCTGACTGGGTCATCTCCCGCCAACGCAGCTGGGGCGTGCCGCTCCCCGTTTTCTACTCGGCCGAAGGCGCCGCGCTCCTCGACGCGGAATGGATTCGCAAACTCGCCGACCTCGTCGCCGAGCGCGGGTCCAACGTCTGGTTCGAGCTCAGCGACGACGCCCTCGCCCAGGCTCTCGGCCTGCCCGAGGGCACCCGCCATCGCAACGACACGATCGATGTCTGGATCGACAGCGGCGTCTCGCACCGGGCCGTCTGCGCGACTCGCCCCGAGCTGCGCGATCCCGCCGACATGTATCTCGAGGCGACCGACCAGCATCGCGGCTGGTTCCAATCCTCGCTCATGACGAGCGTCGCGCTGCACGATCGCGCCCCCTACAAAACCTGCGTCACCCACGGCTTTGTGGTCGATGTCGACGGCAAGAAGATTTCCAAGTCGAGCACCTACAGCAAGCCGATGGACGCGGGCCATTTCGTTGGCCGGCACGGCGCTGACATCGTTAGGCTCTGGGTCAGCAGCGTGAATTACACCGACGACGTTCCCTTCTCGGAGGAAATTTTCACCCGCCTCGGCGATACCTACCGGCGCATCCGCAACACGCTCCGGATATTGTTAGGCAATCTCTCCGATTTCGAAGCAGGAACGCAGGAAGTGAGGAATGACGACCTGACCCTGGTCGACCGCTGGATTCTCGACCGCCTCCAGCAGGTGATCGAAGATTGCCGTGCCGCCTACGCCGCCTACGAATTCCACAAGGTCTACCACACGCTCAACCAATTCTGCGCGGTCGACCTGAGCAGCCTCTACGTCGACATCACGAAGGATCGCCTTTACTGCGACGCGCTCGATGCGCCGCGCCGGCGGGCGACCCAGAACGCGATGCGCCAGATCTTCGAGGCGCTTTGCCGGTTGCTCGCGCCCATCCTTGTTTTCACGGCCGAGGAAGCGTGGGGCTATCTTGGCGAAAAGGATTCCATTCACCTCCGCATGTTCCCCGAAGTGCAGGGCAACCTCCGCGACAAGGTCGTTAGGGAACAAATCGACGAGCTGCTCAAACTCCGCGGCGTGATCGGCCAGGCGATCGAAAAAGCGCGCCAGGAAAAATTGATCGGCAACGCGCTCGAAGCCGCGGTCGTGCTGCGCTGCGAGGAGGATCTCGTTAAATCGGTTCCCCGCGCGGAGCTCGAAGAATTCTTCATCCTGAGCGATCTCCAGCTCGAGCCCGCCGAGGAACCGAGCGCCGCGATCAGCCCGACGCCTCACAAAAAGTGCAGCCGCTGCTGGCGCCACCGCGCCGCCGTCGGCACGATCGAGGCGCATCCGGAGCTGTGCGAGCGCTGTGCCACGGTGGTGGAAAAACGATGAAACTTTTTTTCCTGCTCAGCCTCCCGCTCTACTTCCTCGACCAGGTCACGAAACACCTCGTCCTGCGCTTCATCGATCCTTCTGAGCCCCGCATCGTCGTCCCGGATTTCTTCACCCTGGTCCACGTCACCAACACCGGTGCGGCCTTCGGTTCCTTCCGGAATAACAACGGCTTTTTCATCGCCATCTCCTGCGTCGCGCTTGTCGTCGTGACCATTCTCATGCTTCGGCCCGAGCCGCGCGATCCCTGGCGCCGGGTCGCGCTCGCCCTGTTGATGGCCGGCATTCTCGGCAACCTGACCGACCGCCTGCTTCACGGACACGTGATCGATTTTCTGCTCTTCGATTTCGGTCCGCACGTGCCGGGCTTCCTCCATCCCTTTCCGGCCTTTAACGTCGCCGACTCCTGCATCTGCATCGCCGTCGTCTGCTTCATGGTCTACTCCTTCCGCGACTCAAGAAAGACGGCCTGATCTGGAGGGACGGGCGCAGTCCCGTCCTCGTTTCAGGAACTCGGCCGACACCCGCCGCGGCGGGCAGGCTTCGGTCGTCCCTCCATCACGCCGTACGGGAGGTCCCGCCCCCTCGACAGCACCCGCGCTCGCGGCGACGTTAGGCGGGTGAGCCCGATGACGCCGATGGAAACAACCGCGCGATCCCTCGTCGACCGGCTGCGCGCGGCCGGCCACATCGCCTATTTCGCCGGCGGTTGCGTGCGCGATCTGCTCCGCGGGAAAATCCCCAAGGACATCGACATCGCGACCGACGCCCGGCCCGAGGAGGTGCAAAAACTTTTCACCCGCACCTACGCGGTGGGCGCGCATTTCGGCGTCATCGTCGTCCTGGAAAACGGCTTCCAGTTCGAGGTCGCCACCTTCCGCTCGGATGGCGCTTACCTCGACGGCCGGCGCCCGACCGAAGTCCATTTCTCGTCCGCCGAGGAGGACGCGCGCCGACGCGACTTCACCATCAATGGCCTCTTCTTCGATCCGCCTAACGACGCCGTAATCGACTTCGTCGGCGGCCGCGCCGATCTTGCCTCCCGAATCATCCGGGCGATCGGCGACCCGGCTCAGCGCTTTGCTGAAGATCGCCTCCGGCTCCTGCGCGCGATCCGTTTCGCGAGCGTGCTCGAGTTTGAAATCGAACCCGCCACTTGGGAAGCGGTCGTGAGGGCTGCTCCTCGCATCAGCGAGATCAGCGCGGAGCGAATCCGCGAGGAACTCGTCCGCATCCTCCTCTCGCCCCAGCGGGTGCGAGGCTGGGACCTGCTCGACTCCAGCGGGCTGATGAAGCACGTTCTGCCCCAGCTCGAGGCGATGAAAGGCTGCGAATAGCCGCCCCAGTTCCATCCCGAAGGCGACGTCTTCAAGCACACCCGCCTCATGCTCGAGCTTCTGCCTGACGAGGTTTCTCTCCCTCTCGTCCTCAGCGTCCTCTTTCACGACATCGGCAAACCGCCCACCGCCAGCGTCGACGAAACCGGCCGAATCCGTTTCAACGGCCACGACCGGATTGGCGCTGAGATGACCGAGGCCCTCATGCAGCGGCTCCGGTTTTCGCGCGCCGAGATCGACGCCACCGTCGAAGCGGTCCGCCAGCACATGGTTTTCAAGGACGTGCCCAACATGCGGGTCGCGAAGCTAAAACGCTTCATGGCGCGGCCCACTTTTGCCGACGAGCTCGAGCTCCACCGGGTTGATTGCCTGAGCAGCCACGGGATGCTCGACAACTTCGAATTCCTCCACCGCAAACAGGAAGAATTTGCCAACGAACCGATCATCCCGCCACCACTCGTTAGGGGCGACGACCTCATCGCGCTCGGTCTTAAGCCCGGCCCGCGCTTTGGCGAAATCCTCGAAGCGGTCGAGACCCGGCAGCTCGAAGGCGAGCTGAGCGACCGCGGCGAAGCGCTCGCCTGGATAGAGCAGAAGTATTTGACCACGGATAACAAGGATTTCTCGGATGGGAAAGAGAGCTGACCAATCCTCCTTCTCCATCCGTGTCATCCGTGTCATCCGTGTCATCCGTGGTTAGTTTGTCTTGATGAAAATCCTCATGCTTAGCAGCGAAGGCTGGCCGCTCGCCCGGTCCGGCGCGCTCGCCGATGTCCTCGTCGCGCTCCCGCGCGAGCTCCAGGCCCGCGGCCACGAGATCGCGCTCGCCATGCCTTACTACCGCGAGATTCGGGAGAACAAGAAGATCAAGCCGAAGCCGCTCGGGGTCAGCCTCAATCTCTCGTTAGGCGGGCAAGTTCACGCCGCCGATCTCCTCGAGGCGCGGACGGCCGAGGACCTGCAGATTTTCTTCGTCCGTTGCGACGAGCTCTTCGATCGGCCCGGCATTTACCAGGAAAAAGGCGAGCCGTATCCTGATAACGCGGCTCGCTTCGTCTTCTTCTGCAAAGCCGCCGTCGAGCTCGCCCGACGGATGACACCGAGCCCGGAGATCCTCCATTGCCACGATTGGAGCGCGGCGCTCGTCCCGGTCCTCGTGCGCGACCAGGGTTTACCGTTCCGCACCGTCCTCTCGCTCCATCATCTCGCCGAGCAGGGCGACTTTGGAAGCTGGGATTTTGGCCTTACGAATCTGCCCGGGCGCTATTTCGAGCCGGCCGGGGTCGAGTTCTTCGGCCGCTTCAATCTCCTCAAGGCCGGCCTCGTTTTCGCCGATCGCATCGTCGCCTCGAGCGAACCCTACGCGCACGAGATCCAGACCCCGTCGTTAGGCGAAGGCCTCGACATGGTCCTGCGCGAGCAGGCCCACAAGCTCACTGGCATCCTCGGCGGCGCGGATTATCGCCGTTGGAATCCCGCGACCGACAAACTTCTTCCCGTCCGCTACGGCCCCGAACGCCTCGAGCTGAAAGCCGCCTCCCGCAACGCCCTCCTCGACCAGCTCCAGCTCTCGCCCGCTCCGCGCGGCCCGGTCTTTGGGATGGTCACGCGGCTGGTCGGCGCGAAAGGCTTCGACATTCTCATGCCCGTGCTCGACCGGCTCCTCGCCGACGACGTTCGGCTCGTCATCCTCGGGAAAGGCGACCCGGCTTACGAGACTGCTCTCGCCATCGCCGCGCGCAAATACCCCGAGCGCCTCGCCTACCGGCACGATTACGACGAAGACCTCGCCCACCTCATCGAAGGCGGGAGCGACCTCACCCTCATCCCGTCGCGGGTCGAGCCCGGCGCGTTCAGCGCGATGCACAGCTTGAAATACGGCGTCCTCCCGATCGCACGCGCCACCCCCGGGATGGAGCAGATCATCGTCGACTACGATCCCTCAACCAATTCCGGCTACGGCTTCCTCTTTTACGAATATGGAAGCGAACCGCTCTGGGACGCGATCAAGCGCGCCAAGGAAATCTTCGCCCATCGCTCTGAATGGGAGCGCCTGATGCGGCGCGCCCTAGCCCGCGATTTCTCGTGGGCGCTAGCCGCGGAAAGCTACGAGGCGCTCTACGGGCAACTGGTCGCCCACTCCTCGGCCGCGGCCTAACGAAAATCAGCGGCGCGCGGGTGCGCCGGCTTGTCGACATCCCGCGGCGCCGCGGCTTCCGGGCGCCCCACCACCGTGGTGCGCTCCAGGGCCGAGCGATAATTCGGATCGCGCATCCAATCGCCGGAATGACTCTGGGTGGGCGCGACCGGGACCGCGTACCGGCGCTCCACCGCGTGCGGCGCGCCCGCCGGCAGCGCGTCCTCTTTCCCCACGATCCGCCACGGCGTCAGGTCCGAGTGCAACAGGACGACCAAGCCAACAGCGGTGAACACAACAGTGAGGAGAGTTTTCATGATGGGTAACGGCGAGGCGGCAGGACGGCAGGACGAGAACGGATAACGAAAAAGATTGCGACCAACAAAACAACGCCAGCCCGGCAGGCCGACGAAAAAAGTCCAGACACTGAAGGTCGTGTCCGGGATCCCAAACTTGCGCGCAACAAACCCGATCACGGAGCGCCCCGCCATCTCGATCCGGTGCGTCTTTAGAGCCGGCAACTGTCGCCTCCTCGAACTCGTAAGGCTGCACGCAGGCTTTTCTCCGTCGGCCGCGTCCTTAAATGTCAGACGCATATAGACGCGACCCAGATGCTCCCCCGGAGCCGACGGCCTAATCTACTCCCGCTAAAAAGATAGGCAGAGCGTTGCGGCTCGGATAGAAATGGATCGTGCAGCCGGAAGCCGACGACAATCTCCGCCTCGAAATTGGCTACGTCCTGTTCACCGACATCGTCGGTTACTCCCGGCTCCTGATCGAGGAACAGAAGGAGCGGCTCAACCAGCTCACCGAGATCGTCCTCGCACCGCGCCGGTGCGCGAAGCGACCGACGAACAACTCGTTAGGCTGCCGACGGGCGATGGGATGGCGCTGGTCTTCCATCACAGCGCGGAAGAACCGGCCCGCTGCGCGCTCGAGATTGCCGAAGCGCTCCAGAAGTACCCGGAACTTCCGGTCCGGATGGGAATCCACAGCGGCCCGGTGAGCGAAGTGACCGACGTGAGCGGACGCACCAACCTCGTCGGGGCGGATTAACATGGCGCAACGGGTGATGGATTGCGGCGATGCCGGGCACATCCTCCTCTCGCAACACGTGGCCGATGACCTGATGGGGTATCGGCAATGGGCGCGCGTCTGCACGACCTCGGCGAATGCGAAGTGAAGCACGGCGTGCGGCTGCACCTGGTGAATCTCTACGCCGATTCCCTGGGCAATTCGACGCTGCCGAAGAACTTCGCGACTGCTAAATCGGCGCGACGCAGGAGCAAAGGCGGATTAATCGCCGCGCTCGTGCTCGTCGCGCTCCTCGCGGCCGGAGCTGCCTATTATTTCACTTCCCATCGAACGGCGACGCCGATCGCCGCCACTCCTGAAGCGACGAAGAGCGTTCCTATTCCGAAAAAATCGATCGCGGTGTTGCCGATGGTCAATTCCACCGGTGACCCGGCTAACGAATACTTCTCCGATGGGATGTCGGAAGAATTCATCTCCTCACTCTCGCGTCTGCCGGACCTGAAGGTCGTCGGACGCACCTCGTCTTTTCAGTTCAAAGGCAAGACCGACGACAGCAAGACGATCGGCGAGAAGCTCGGCGTCTATTATCTGCTCGAAGGCAGCGTGCGGAAGTCGGCCGATCGGGTCCGCATCGCGGTGGCGCTGATCAAATCCAGCGACGGCGCCAATGTCTGGTCCGACACCTACGATCGGGAACTGAAGGACATCTTCGCGGTGCAATCGGAGATTGCCGGCGCGGTGGCGAAAGAGCTCAAGGTCGCGCTGCTCGGGAGCAACGGGCAGACCGCGCCGTTGACCACCGTGGCCACGCCTTCGAACCAGAACGTTGAAGCCTATAACGCCCTCTTGCAGGGAAACTTTTACTCTTATCGCCGTACCGCTGAGGATTACCGCAAAGCGATCGGCTACTACGAGGAGGCGATCCGGCTCGATCCGCATTACGCGCTCGCCTATGCCAGGCTGTCCTATTCGGCGGAGTATCTAGACACCCGCTTCGGTGGTCTTGCGCCGAAAGAAAAAACGCAGCTAATCGCAAAAGCGCGTGCCGCGGCAGAGAAAGCGCTCGATCTGGATCCCAATCTTGCCGAGGCGCATTTGGCACAAGGCCGGATCCTGACGGACCTCGATCTCAATCTCGCCGCCGCGGAAGCGGAGCTCCGCCGCGCCTTCGCGCTGGCGCCGCAGAATGCGACGGTGTCGTCATATCTCGCGACACTGCTGTCGTACCTTGGCCGGCTCGACGAAGCGGTCGCGCTCACGGAGCGGGCAGTTGCGCTCGAGCCATTACGCACCGCATCCCACTACAACCTCGCCATCTATTTCATCGCGCTCGGCCGCTACGACGAGGCCGAGGCGACCATGCGCAAGGTCATCGCACTGCAGCCGCAGTCCGCCCAGAGCTACACGCAACTGGCGATCATTCAGATTCTGCGCGGCGAAGCCGGCGCCGCGGTGGAATTGGCCAAACAGGAAACCGATCCGGTCTGGCGCACCTACGCACTGGCGCTGGCCCATTTCGCCAACGGCGACCACGCTGAGGCCGACGCGGCCTTGAAAAAACTGATCGACGAAGACGCCGACGACGCCGGCAGCCAGATCGCCGAAGTCTATGCCCTGCGCAAAGAACCGGAGAAGATGTTCGAGTGGCTGGAGCACGCCTGGACGACGCACGACCCGGGCGTGAACGACGTGCTGGTCAATCCTTTCCTGCGCGCCTACAAGGACGACCCGCGCTACATCGCCTTCGCCCAAAAGATCGGGGCCATGCCGAAAGCCGCCGCCAAGCCATAAGCGCCGGTCGCTCGTTCTTCGCCGAATCTCGCTAGGAGAACCGAACGCCATGGCCTGATGGAGCAATTCAGCGACACGAACGTGCCCTCTACAACGACTACAAGAATGCGCGCAAGCTGATCGATCTGCACGGTGGCGGCGGCGGCAGCACGCTACCTCCCGGCAACCCGCCGCCACCTCCCGCGTAGGAAACGCTGGCACGGAAGCGCGCTTGTCGCTTCCTGGCATTTTAACTGGCCGCGTCCTCTTCCCTCGAAGGCGCCGACGGCGCGGTGTCCTCCGCCGCGCGATCGCGAAGAACATCAGCCCAAACTGACTAACGACCGCGTCGAACCGGTCGTCGTCATAAGGAGACTCGGTCACAGCTTCTCGCCACTCGGCCGATGGTGTGACCGACAATCGACGCGGCTTCGCGAGCTAGAACCCCAGTCCCACAGGCAACATCCAGCACCCGATGGCCGGCACCAATCCCGGCCGCTTCCACGATTCACGGAGCCCATTGCGGAAACAGGGCCGTTCCGTCTCGCGACCAAGATGGACGCGCTCGGGATCCGCGAGGTCGCCATTTTCGAACGTCATCGGCGGACGATGGTCGCGCTCTCGGCGCGCTTTTGCCATTCGTCGCTGGCCGGCGGCAATTCGACCAAACCACGCGGCAGGGCAGCCGCGATTTTTACGTCGAATGAACGGGAAAGTCGCCCTAAAACGCCACGCCACCACCGGCCCCGCTCGCACGCGCCCGAAATTTCTTCGCTATTTCAAGAAAGGCTTCGCCGACGAAACCTATTTCGATTGGGAACACGGCTACAAGGAGCACGCCCATCAGCAATGGCTCGAGCTCCTGTCCCGAGAGAACTTCAAATCTCTCCTCGCCCGTCCGGCCGAGGTCGCGGCACGCGCTGTCCGGATCGAGTCGCGGACCCATCTTCTCTTTTCGTTCGAGAAGATGGCCTTGCGCGACGCCCTCAAGACGCCCGCCGGCGCGGAATTGTTTGCCCCCGGGCGCGTTCCTGCACGGGCGGGCCAGCGATGAGGCCCGCTTCGAAGCCTGGTGCGACGCCGTCGCCCGGCTCACGCTTCGCCAGACCCGCGTCCTCACCTGGCCGCTCGTCACGGTCTGGGGATTCCTCGCCCAGCCCGACCAACACATTTTCCTCAAGCCGAACGTCGCCCGGCGCGCCGCCGCTGCCTACGGGCTACGAGTTTCCCTACCAATGGACCATGCGGCGTTTCCTTCGCTGGTTGGGTTTGGTCATCCTGACGATGTCGTTCGTCTGGTTTGCCCTCCTGCCGAGGCCGCAGGAACCGACGGCGCAGCCGCGACGGCCGGCGAGCCGGGGCGAAGGGCCGCTCGTGGTGGTGCTCGATCCCGGGCATGGCGGAAAGGATTCCGGCGCGATGTGCGGGACGGTGATGGAGAAACATCTGACCCTCGACGTCGCCCTGCGCGCCGAGATTCTTTTGCGCGCGGCCGGTTTCGCGACTGTCCTGACCCGGACGAACGATCGTTATCTTTCCCTGGCCGAGCGCGCCGAGCTTGGGAATGACGAGAAGGATTCCCTCTTCGTCAGCATTCATTTTAACGACGGCGAACGCGCGGCGGCGACCGGAGTCGAGACTTTCTTCGCGGCGCGGCAGGCCAAGCCGCGACCGGTTCTTTTTTCCTGGCTCCCTTTTTGGCAACAAGCAGAGAGCCCGGCGCTGGCGGCCCGGAGCGAAAACCTGGCGCGTTTTATCCAGGCTGCGCTGGTCGAGCGGACGCAGGCCGTGAATCGCGGGATCAAGTCACAGCAGTTCTACGTCATCGCCAACGTCCGGCATCCGGCGGCCCTGCTCGAGGGTGGCTTCATTACCAATCAGGCGGACATGACGAAGCTGGCCACGTCGGAATATCGTCAGCAAATCGCGTTGGCGATCAGCGACGGGGTGCATCGTTACCGGGAAGCGGCCCGGCAGGGCGACGCGACGCTGGCGCTGGCCACGACCCGGGCTGAATAATTGCAAAAAATGAATCGTCGAACACGGCCTATGAAATGGAGCTGCCTTGCTATTGTCGCCCTTCTTTTCGCCGGCACCGGCTCCCTGCGGGCGGATCAAACCACCTCTGCCGTGCAACAGGCGCTGAAGGATCAGGGTTTCTACTACGGGACGGTGGATGGGCAGAAGAACTCGGACACGACCGCGGCCATCCGGCGTTATCAGATCCGGAACGGGCTCCAGATCACGGGCGAAATCGATGCCGAGACTTTGCGGTCGTTAGGCGTGGGTTCCGGCACGGCACGCTCCGCCGCGCCGCAGCCACGGGCCGCGCCGCCGGAGGAAGAGGAAGGGCCGGCGGATCAGGACGAGGGGCAGTCGGCCGAGATCTCTCCGCAACAGCCCGCGCCGAATTACGGTCCGTCGCAACGCCAGCGCGGACCTGCGCCCGGTTACGGCCCGGGGCCGGGCCCGGGATCACAACGCGAGTATCGCCCGGAAGTGAGCAGCGTGTTTGGCGGAACGCCGTATGAAATCGCGCCGCCCGATATGCAGCGCCACGTCATCGTGGGCGCGCAGACTTTGCTCACTCGCTTCGGTCTTTATCGGAGCGGGATAGATGGCGAATTCGGCCCCGGAACGTCCGCGGCCCTGCGCGGGTTTCAAGCGCGCGCCGGGCTGGCTCGAGATGGGCGGCTCAACATGGAAACGCTGGCCGCGCTCGGCCTGCTTCCGGGCCAGCGTTCGCCGGGTTTCGCGACGCCGCCGCGGCGTTTGCGACCCCGACCGGTTTATCGTGGGGAGTGGGTGCCGGAACGTTAGGCAACGAGCGGGAAATCCGTCAAGGAGATTCGCTCGGGAACTGGACCGACTGCATCTCGACGAAAACCGTCCCGACGAAAATGCTCGCTTCCACCCGGAGCAGGAGCCGATCGGAATCATCCGAGATCCAGACGCTGGCGGTCTTGAATTTCTTGTGCGGCTCAAGCTCGCCTTTTTTCCCTATCTTGGAGAGCTGCACGTCGAGTTTGACCGTGCGATAGGCGCCGGCCGCGACGGTGAGAGAAGGGCGCCCGACGACTTTGAGGGTGGCGAGGTAGGGACTGGTCGCGGGGTAAACGACGACACGGTAGGTGTCGCCTTCCTGCAGGGCCTGGCTGCGCAGGTAAAGCAGCGCCGAATGCATGTCGAAGACGCCGCCGGGGAAGTTGTAGGTTTTGGGCGTGGGACGCTTCGATGTTTTGTCATCGGTCCGGAGCCGCTCGACCCCGCCGGGTTTGAAAACAAGATTGGTCGTGACGGTTTTCTTTCGCACTTCATCGACCTGATGCATCGAGAGGGGCCGGAGCGTGACCGGATCAGCCAGCGCCCGGTGGTGGGTATCGAATTTCCAAAGGGCGCGGACCACGCCGACCGTGCCGCCGCTGCCCTCAAGCTGGAGGCGGCCGTCGTTTTTCTCAAACTTGATCTCCGCGCTCGCGGCCACGACTTCATTCCAGCCGAAATGGTAGGTGGCGGTGATCGGCCGCGGATTGGGGAAAGAGCCGCGCGGCAGAGTGGTGACGGTTTTTTCCCAA